>JACRCU010000229.1 GCA_016218865.1 Deltaproteobacteria bacterium
GGCCGCTGTTGACACAGATGGCCAGCTGGCTGCCGCTGCCCGCCAGCGTGGTGACGTTGCCGCTGGGATCCACCTTGCGGATACGCTGGTTGGCGACGTCGGCCAGGATGATGCTGCCGTCGCTGGCGCGGACCATGCCCCCGATGCCGTAGAACAACGCGCTGCTGGCCGGGCCGTCGGCAAAGCCAGAACTGGAATTGCTGCCAGCGAATTTGGCGATGGTGAAGCCGATCGGCGGCACGCACTTGCCCGTGGCGCAAGTCTCGCCTGTGGTGCACGGGTTGCTGTCGTCGCACGCCGAGGTAATCGGCGTGAACACGCACTGGCCGGTGCTCTTGTTGCAGGCGTCAGCGGTGCACAAGTTGTTGTCGTTGCAGGTGGTCATGGTCGGGTAGGCACACTTCAAGGTGGTGGCGTCGCAGGTGTTGTTGGTGCAGGCGTCGCCGTCGTCGCAAGTCACCACGTCGTAGCCGCTGGCGTCGGTCTTGCAGGTGGCCAGTTGCGGTCCCGAGCACAGCTTGGAGCCCGCTGGCCAGCAGGCGGCCTTGACGCAGCTGCCCGACGAGCACGCCTGCTGGGTCTGGGCGCAATCCGGGCCGTCGGACAAGCTGATGCCCTTGGCATCGCAGATTTGCACCTTGAAGCCGTTGCAGGTCTTGGCGTTGGGCGTGCACACCTGGGCCGTGCACTGGCCCTTGTCGCAGATCTTGCCCACCGGGCAGTCCGTGACGTACCAGTCCAGGCCGCTGTTGACACAGATGGCCAGCTGGCTGCCGCTGCACGTCGTCGAATTGGGCGTGCACACCAGCGACTTGCAGACACCGTTGTCGCAGACCTGGCCGGACTTGGCGCAATCCTGCACGGTGGCCCAGGTCAGCCCCAACGCATCGCATTTCTGCGCCAACGCGTTGCTGCAGGCCACGGCGCCCGGCTGACAGGCCTGCTTGACGCAGCCGCTGCCCGAGCACACGCTGCCGGCGGCACAGGCGACGGTTGAGAACGTCAAGCCCTTGGAGTCGCAGATCTTCAGCTTGCCGCTGGCGTCGCAGGTCGTGGAGTTGGGGACACAGACCTGCGCGACGCACTTGCCCGCGTCGCACAGCTGACCGGTCGCGGCACAGTCGGCAACCACCGGTTGCGCAGTGCCGGTGCTGTCGCACTTGCGCAGTACTGCGCCGTCGCACGTCACGGCGTTGGGCGTACAGAGGATCGGCAGACAGGCACCGCTGACGCAGACCGTGTTGGCGGCACAGCTGGTTTGTTGCCAAGACAGGCCGTCGGCGCTGCACGTCGCGAGGCTGCCCGACTGACACTCGGTGGCCTTGGGCTTGCAAATCGGAGTCTTGCAGACCGATTGGCTGCAGACCTGGCCGGTGGCGGCGCAGTCCTGCAGGGTGGTCTGGCTCAGGCCGTCGCTGGCGCACTTGGTCACCAGATTGCCCGAACACGACACGGAACCGGCGCTGCACACCAGCGACAAGCATTGGCCGGCGCTGCAGGCCTGCCCGTTGGCACACTTGGTCAACACCACCGCCGTGCCGCTGGCGTTGCACTTGGACACCGTGGCCGCGTCGGCGCACTTGACCTCGCCGGCGGGGCACACCACGGGGACACAGGCGTTGCCCGAGCAGACCTTGCCGCTGGCCCCGCAGTCCTGGGAGACGCTGACGGCAGTGCCCGTGGCATTGCAGGTTTGCAGTACGTTGCCGGCACACGAGGACGCGTACGGCGCGCAGATGACGGGCTTGCATCCGCCCAGGTAACAGGCTTGGCCAGACGCGCAGTTCTTGACGACAAAGTCGAGCCCCTTGGAATCGCAGGTTGCGATCTGCTCGGCGACGCACTTGGTGGACCCGGGCTGGCAGGTGGGCGTCTTGCACACGTTGGCGTCGCAGACCTTGCCGGCGGCGGCGCAGTCCTGCACAACGCTGGTGGCCGTTCCGGTGGCGTTGCAGACCTGCAGCACTTCGCCAGAGCAGGTGGTGGCATTGGGCGTGCAGACGATCGGTTTGCAGCCACCCAGATGGCAGGCCTGGCCAGATGGACAGCTTTTAATAGTGAAGTCAAGGCCTTTACTGTCACAGGTGCCGATTTGCTCGGCGACGCACTTGGTGGCTCCAGGCTGGCAAGTCGGGACCTTGCAGGCGTTGGCGTCGCAGACTTGGCCGCTGGCGGCGCAGTTGACCGACAGCACGTAGCTGACCCCTTTGCTGTTGCACGCCATGAGCTTGTCGCCCGCGCATTGCAGCGCTCCCGGCTGGCAGGTCACCGCCACGCACGCGTTGCCGTCGCAGACTTGCCCGTAGGGGCAGCTGACCTTGGACCACTGCAAACCCTTGGCAACACAAGTGGCTAGCGAGTCGCCCTGGCACTCGGTGCTGCCCAGTTTGCAGATCGGGGTCTGACACGCGGCGCCGCTGCAGACTTGCCCTGTGGCCGTGCAGTCGTGGACGGTCGTCTGCTTGAGGCCCAGGGCGTCGCAGGCGACCAGCGTCTCGCCGTTGCAGGTCTTCGCGCCGGGCTGGCAGATCATGGGCTCGCAGGTCTTGCTGTCGCCGCAGGCGGTGCCGGCCGGGCAGGCTTGCTTGGTCCAGGCCAGGCCGGGCGCTGCGCAGACCAACAAGTTGGTGCCGTCGCACTGGCTGGTGCCCGGCGTGCACGTTGGCGTCTGGCACGCCCCGTCGGCGCAGACTTGTCCGGCGGCGGCACAGTCGCTGACGAGCGGGTTGGCCACGCCCAAGGCGTCGCATTTGTGCAAGCCATTGCCCTGGCACGACAGGGCGCCCGGCGTGCAAATGGTGGGGGTACAAGCGCTCTTGGCGCACACGCTGCCGGCGGGGCACGCCGCGGTGGTGTAGCTCATGGCGCCGGGGTCGCAGGTGGCGAGCAAGACGCCCTGGCACTCCTTCGCGCCGGGAGTGCACAGCGGCGGAGTGCAGTGGTCGGTCACACAAAGCTCGCCGCTGGCAGCACAGTCCGCGGCCGGAAGCAATTCGGTGCCGTCGTTGCTGCACTGCTGCAGCACTTGCCCAGAGCACGACTTGGCATATGGTTTGCAAATCACGGGCTTGCACACGCCGTTGCCGCATACGGTGGCGGGCGGGCAGGCCTCGGTCAGCCACTGCATGCCGGTGGGGTCACAGGTGGCAACCTGCCCGCCCTGGCACTGGGTATCGCCGGGCGTGCAGGCCTGACTCTGACACGTACCTGAGACACAAACCTTCTTGGACGACGAGCAGTTCTCCAGGACAATCTTGGCCGTGCCCAGATTGTTGCACATGTAGGCGACGTTGCCCTGGCAGCCGCCCACGTCGGGAGTGCACACCACGGGCATGCAACTGCCGTTGTCGCACAGGTTGCCGCTGGGGCACGGGGTCTTGGTCAGGCCGCCGCCGTTTGGGTTGCAGGCGACCACGGTCTCGGTGTCGGCACAGGTGGGCGGGCCAGCTTGGCACACGTCGGTCAAGCACGCGTGCTCGCTGCAGAACTCGGACTTGCCGCAGTCGGCGTCGCTGTCGCAGTCGACACAGCCGAGCCCCTGGACGCAGACCAGGTTCCACGCCACGCAGTCCTTGGACGTGGAACAAGGCAAAGGAGCCGCCACACATTGCTCAAGGACGCAGCTTTGACCTTGGTCACAGTCCACGTCTTCGGCGCAGTCGACGCAAAAGCCCTTGGTCTTGCTGCAGATGCCGGCAACGGAGCCGCACTGTTTGGAGCTGGTGCACGGCACGCCGACCTGGCAGTGGTTGTCGACGCAGCGGGCGCCGGCCTCGGGGCACTGGCTCGACCAGCGGCACTCGACGCATTGGCCGGTCGCCGGCAGGCAGGCTGGCGCGCTCTTGGGGCAGTCATCGCCAGACTTGCAGGCGGTCGGCGGTATGTCGGCCGGCGGGATGTCGCTGCCGCCGGGCACGTCGCTGGGCGCGCTGTCGGTCGGCTCGGCGGTCGCATCGCTGTCGGCAATATCGCTAGGTCCGGCCGACAAGAGCGGTTCGTTGACCGTGTTGTCGCCACAGCCCGCCGCGAGCAGCGCCAGCGCCATGGGAATCAGCCACTGCAGCGCAAGCCCAGAGCCCGAACCGTGGCGGCCGCGCCCCGACGCGCTGGGATGGACAATCCAATCGAACCGTAGCATGGCCTGCCTCGCCGTTGTGCCGTCTCACCGGTGACGCAGGATAGGGTACTCCCGACCGGCCCAGGTCGCCAGTGGGCCAGCAGATCGGGTGGCGGGGCCGCGGCCGGCAGCGGCCATCCCAACGCACGGTCGGCACTGTGGTTTGCACAGCGGCTTGCCCAGCGCGCTCCCGCGGCTGCATCCTGCCAAGTCCGTCCAAGTTGCTTCCGAAACCTGGGCAATTCTCCGGGCCCGAACCGGGGACCCCGCCTGATCTTCGTAAGTTGCATAACGGTCCGCGCCGCCGTCCATGCGCGAATCAGGTGGGGTGCCGATTGCCCTCAGGGCACGTGCGCCAGAGCCACGTGTTGGGCGCCGGTGGCGACCTGCTTGGGGGTCGACCAAGTTGCGCCATTCAGCGTGCTGTGCCAGACAGCACCAGACTTGTCGACCCAGGCCAATTCGATCGATCCGAGCAAACCCTGCGCCACCGCGGGCGTGCTCTCGATCGCGCCGGCCGCCACCACCTGGCTTGGTGCGCTCCAGGCGCCCTTGGAGTACGAGGTGACGTACAGCTTGTCGTCGGTGCCGTGGAAGGCCATCCACACGTTGCCGCCGCCGTCGCGCGCCAAGCTCACGGTGTACTTGGTCCACACTTGCGGTACGTCTGCGGCGCCCGACCAGGCTCCGCTGGCGAAGGTGTGGAAGGCCGCCGCACCGCTGGACTTGCTGTAGACCGCCAGCGCGGAGCCAGCGCCGATCCCCAGGGCCGCCGGGGCGACATTGAAGTCGGGACCGCCGCCGCCGTCGAGCGTGGCGCCCCAGCTGCCCGAATAGACCTTGCCAGCCAAGTGGTTGCTGTTGTTGCCGTCGATGTACGTCAGGAGCGCCGACGTCCCCAGCCCGGCCAGCGCCGGCCCTTTCGGTCCAAAGGCTTGCGGCGTGCCGACGACGGCCACCGGAGTCCAACTGCCCGTGAAGGCCATGCTGTAGTACTTGAAATCATTGCCATGGAATACGAGCAGCGCGTTGCTGCCGATCCGGGCCAAGCTCGGCCGCTCCTTGGTCGTGATGTCGCTGCCCAGGACGGACGGCGCCGTCCAGCCGGCGTAGGTCCACTGCATGACTTGAACTTGATTGTCCTGCAAATCAGCAGGCTTGGTGTAGCGCAGGGCGGCCATGCCGTAGGTGGTGCCGCCGACCACGCTGGGGGCACTCACACTGGGTGCCGGGAAGCTCTGGGTCTTCCACACGCCGGCCTTGGTCAGCTCGCCGGCCACGGTCGCGCCGCCCGTCGCCACCAACAAGACGGTGGGGCAGGCGCTGCACTCGGGCCCGCCGCAGTCGATGTCGGTCTCTTTGCCGTTCATGTACTGGTCGTTGCAGGTGGGGAAGGCGCAGTGGCCGGCCTGGCAGACCTTGCTGGCGCAGTCGCTGCCGTTGACGCAGACGGCGCCGGTCGGACAGCTGGGACAGGCCGGCAGACCGCAAGTGCTCGCGCCGCCGCAGTCTTTGTCGATCTCGCCGCCGTTCTTGAGGCCGTCGCTGCAGGACGGTGGGCTGCCGGCACTGCACGTCCCGCCGGCGCAGACATCGCCCAGGGTGCAGGCGTTGCCGTCGCTGCATGGGTTGGTGTTGTTGGCGTGGACGCAGCCGGTCTTGGGGTCGCAACTGTCGTTGCTGCATGGGTTCTTGTCGTCGCAGTCCGCGGCCTGGCCGGCGCACTGGCCATTGGTGCACTGGTCGGGGCCGGTGCAGGCGCTGCCGTCGCTGCAGGTGACGCCGTTGGACACCGGCTTGGCGGCGCACTTGCCGGTCTTGGCGTCGCAGGCGGCCTTGGCGCATGTGGTATCGCCGCTGGCGTCGCAGGTGACGATGGTCTTGGAGTCCACCGCGCACGCGTACGGGATCTTGCCCTTGTCGCAATACAGGGTGCCGTTGCACAGGTCGCCGTCTTCCTTGGCCGCGCAGTCGCTGTCCTGCTGGCAGCCGCAGATGCTGCTTCCCGATTCGCAGGTTCCGGCCTTGCAGGCGTCGCCCGCCGTGCAGGGATTGCCGTCGTCGCAGACCGCGCCGCTGACCGGCACCGGCGCGCACTTGCCGGTCTTGGTGTCGCAAGTGGTCTTGCTGCAGGTAGTGTCGCCGCTGGTGTCGCAGGTGACGACGGTGCCGGCCTTGAGCTGGCACTTGTAGGGCGCCGCGTCCTTGTTGCAGTACAGCGTGCCATTGCACAAGTTGCCGTCTTCCTTGCCCGCGCAGTCGCTGTCCTTCTGGCACTCGCAGATGTTGGTGCCCGCGCTGCACAGGCCGCTGGCGCACACGTCGCCGACTGTGCAAGGGTCGCTGTCGTCGCACGACACGGGCCCCTGGACGGCCACCGGTTTGCACTGGCCGGTGGCGGAGTCGCAGGTCGCCTTGCTGCAGGTCGTGTCGGCGCTGGTGTCGCAGGTGACGATAGTGCTCGGCTTCACCATGCATACGTACGGCATCGAAGTGGTGTCGCAGTACAGAGTGCCGTTGCACAGGTTCCCGTCCTCCTTCTTCATGCAATCCGAGTCGTTGCAGCAAGTGACTACCATCGGACCGGGCTTGCAGGCGCCGGCCACGCACTCGTCCTTCCCCGTGCACGCACTGCCGTCGTCGCAGCTGGTTCCATTCGGGACGGGCGCCAGCGCGCACTGGCCGGTGCTGGGCACGCACGTCGCCTTCTTGCAGGCCGTGTCGGCCTGGGTGTCGCAGACCACGGCGCTGTTGGCCTTGGGCTTGCATTTGTACGGCAGAGTGGCGGTGTCGCAAAACAGCGTGCCGTTGCACAGGTTGCCGTCCTCTTGGCCGGCGCAGTCGCCGTCTTGCTGGCACTCGCACGCCTTCAAGCCGCCGGCGCAGCTGCCGTTCTTGCACACGTCGCCCAGCGTGCACGGGTCGCCGTCGTCGCAAATTACCCCGACTTCGGGGCTGTGCGTGCACTCTTTCTTCGCCGCGTCGCAGGCGTCCTTGGTGCACGGATTGCCGTCGTCGCAGCCGACCTCATCGGTGGCGCCGTTGCAGTCGTCGTCGGCGCCGTTGCAGGTCTCGGTGGCGGGCTGGGGTGCATCGCAGGCGGTCATGCCGCCCATGCCGGCCGACGTGCAGGTGCGCTTGCCGCTGCACGAAAAAGCGCCCCCGCTGGGGTTGCTGCAGGTGGTCGACAGGCCGAGCTTGACCGCGCGCTTGGAGCAGGGGCACTCGGGCAGCGCGTTCTTGTCGTCCAGGACCACGCACTGCTTGCTGGTGGTGCCTTCGATGGTCTTGGCGGTCTGGCAGGCAAAGCCCGGTCCGCAGTCGCTGTCTTGTGTGCAAGTGCTGCCGCAGAAGGCGCCCTGGGTGCCGTAGACCACGCACACGGCGGCCGCTTGGCCCGGGGCGCTGCACTGGCTCGATGCGGTGCAGGGCTCGCAGCGCCAGCCGTACTGCGGCGCGCACAGGTTGGTGCTGTCGCCGCCGCCGCCCGAAAACTGAATGCAGACATAGTCTTTGGGGCAGCTCGTGGTGCCGTTCTGCGCGCAGACCTTGCCGCCGGGCGTGTCCAGGCAGACCAGCAGGTCGCATTCCTTGTTGTCGGCACAGGGGCAGCCGGGGCCGCCGGGGCAGTTGGCGACCACGTCGGCGGTGTCGGCGGCGGTGACCGCGTCGGCCAAGCTGGAGTCCTCGGCATCTGGCGACGCAGCGTCGCCGTCCTTTTCGTCCAGGCCGACTTGATCGCCATTGGTCAGATCGCTGCCGCCCACATCCGATAGCCCAGCGGCGTCGAACAGGACGCTGGTGTCGGACGATCCGTCGGCGTGGCTGTCGGCGCTGGCGGCGGTGCCGGGCTCGCCGGGGCTGCCGCAGCCAGCGGCCCAAAGCGCGGCACTGGCAAGGGCGAGGTGGGCGAGCCAACGGACCGCGCGACTGCGCTCCACAGGGACAACTGCCGGGTAAAGCGCCATGGCCGTCTCGCCGGCGCAAGATGCGCCATGCGTAGTTTTTCGGGCGCTTGCGGTGGCGTCAAGGCGTTGGCGGCCGGGGCTTCACGGGGGTGTCACAGCCGGGCATGATGCAGCCCGCGCGCCCCGGGCCGGGCGCTCCAGGAAGCGGCAATGCAGAAGCGATGGATGGTGGTGGCGACAGCGGCGGCGATGGCCTGTGGCGGGGCGCCGGCGGCGCCGGACAGCACACAAGCCCCGTCTCGCACAGAGGAACTGCGGACCAGCCTGCCCCGCGCCGAGTTCAACGCCCGCGCCGTGGCCGCCGGCCTGCCGTTGTTCTGGCGCGCGGACGCCAACGGCAATCAAGTGTTGGACCCCGACGAGTTGGCGCTGGTGCACGGCGCCCCGGGCGGTCCGCGGAGTCGCTGGCTGGATGGCCGCGGCCCCACGCCGCATTTGTACAGCAAGCTTGCGGAGTTGGAGAAAGACACCCGGCCCACGTCCGCCAGCGAAGCCGAGGCCCTGCGCCAGGAAGCGGTGCGGCTGGAGCTGCGCCAAGGCCGGCCGACCCTGCTCCATTCGGACCTGCGCGATCTGAGCCCGGGCGAAAAGACCATGGTGAGCAAGCTGCTGGCCGCTGCCGACCGCATCGAGCTGCTGCACGCGCGCCAGCTGGGCACCGCCGGCCTGGCCGACCAAATCCCCAGCGAAGACACGGCGTCGCGCGCCCTGCTCTACCGCAACCAGAGCCCGTGGTGCGAGGCGCCGGCCACCGAGCGCGACCCCAACTGCAACGCGCTGGCGAGCCGGCCGCCCAAGCGCTCGGGCCTGTATCCGCTCGATCTGCAAGCCAATTCCAAGTTCTGCGAGGAGTTGGCGGCCCACCCGGACCATACGGCGCTGCTGGATCCCTTTACGGTGGTGGTGCGCGACGCCGCCGGCAAGCTGGTCGCCCAGCCGTTCCACGTGGCCTATGCGGCGGACATGGCGGCGGTGGCGGACCTGCTGGAGCAAGCGGCCGCGGCCGAAGATCGCCCGGACGAAGCGCCCTTGCGCGCCTATCTGAAGGCGGCGGCCCAGGCATTTCGCGACGGCAACTGGCAGCCGGCCGACGAGGCCTGGGCGGCGATGAGCGCGACCAACTCCAAGTGGTACCTGCGGATTGCCCCCGACGAGGTGTACTACGAGCCGTGCTCGCGCAAGGCCGGGTTCGCCTTCACCTTGGCGCGCATCGACCAGGGCTCGCTGCAGTGGCAGCAAAAGCTCGACCCCCTGAAGGCCGAGATGGAGGCGCTGCTGGCCAAGCTGGCCGGGCCGCCGTACACGCCGCGCAAGGTCGACTTCCACCTGCCCGACTTCATCCAAATCGTGCTGAACAAAGGCGAAGCGCGGGCGGCCCTGGGCGCCACCGTGGGTCAGAGCCTGCCCAACTGGGGGCCGGTGGCCAACGAGGGTCGCGGGCGCACGGTGGCCATGGCGAACATCGGCACCGACCCCGACTCGCGGGCGCAGTGGCAGCAGCAGACCGCCAGCCTGCTGTGCCAGGCGGCCATGGCCGACTTCGTGACCGACCCCGGGCCGCGACAGATGTCGACGGTGCTGCACGAGGCGGGCCACAACCTGGGGCCAGCCCACGAGTATCGCGTAGACGGCAAGAAGGACGGCGAGATCTTTGGCGGCGGCTTGGCGTCGATGCTGGAGGAGCTGAAAGCCCAGACCATCGCTCTGTATTTGACCGACTGGCTGGTCGGCAAGGGCGTGATCGACGAGAAGCTCGCGCGTCGGGCCCATCTTGGCGACATTTCCTGGGGTTTTGGCCACATCAGCAGTGGCATGGTCGACGCCGATGGCCGGCCCAAGCCCTACAGCCAGCTCGCGGCGGTGCAGCTGGGCAGCCTGCTCCAGAGCGGCGCCCTGCAGTGGCGCGCCAGCGAGGTCGCGGCCAACGGCAAGGACGTGGGTTGCTTCGAAGTCGACCGCGCCAAGCTCTCGCCCGCGATCGCGGCGCTGATGGCGCAAGTGGCCGGGATCAAGGCGCGCGGCGACAAACCGGCGGCGCTGGCGCTGCGCAAGCAGATGGTCGAGGACCCGGGCCCGTGGGCGGACTTGCGCAAGATCATTGCCGACCGCTGGCTGCGCGCACCCAAGGCGAGCTACCTGTACGCGATTGAGCTGTAGTCGACCACGGCGGGCGTCACGGCCACGCCACAACCACGCGTCCGCTCCCTGACAGCGCCCCACGGCTTGTCTATCTTGGCAACGTCGCGCCCTGCCGCGGCCCACCAGGATCGCCATGACCACCGCGCCGCCCCCCTACATCGTCCGCCCCAATACCGCCGTACTGACCCGGGGTTTCGACCCGCGCCTGTCGGTGGGCTCGGCCCGGCCGGCGGTGTTCCGCTCGTCGACCTACGTGTTCTCCAGCCCCGAGACGGCCGAGCGCGCCTTCGACATCGCCCTGGGCCGCGCCGTCCCCGAGCCGGGCGAGAGCGTGGACCTCATCTACTCGCGCCTGTCGCACCCGAACGCCGAGATTCTGGAAGATCAGATCACCCCGCTGGAAAACGGCGCCGAGGCTGCGGCGGTGTTCAACTCGGGCATGGCCGCCATCTCTACGATCTTCTTGACCTTCTGCCGGCCGGGCGCGCGCTTCGTCTACACCACCCCGCTGTATGGCGGCACCCAGCACCTGATCCACCAGATGCTGGAGCCGCTGGGCATGATCGGCGTGCCGGTGGCGGCGGGCAACACCCGTGCGATGGCCGAGGCAATCGCCAATTCCCCGGACTGCAAGCTGGTTTTTGTGGAGTCTCCGGCCAATCCGACCCTGGTGATGAGCGACATCGCCGCGGCGGTGCGGACGGCCCACGCCTTGGCCGAGCCGCCGCTGGTGTGCGTAGACAACACCTTCATGGGCCCGGTGTTCCAGCATCCGTTGACCCTCGGCGCCGACCTGACGGTCTACTCGGCCACCAAGTACCTGGGCGGCTTTTCGGACATGCTGGGCGGGGTGGTGCTGGCCAAAAACCGCACGCTGATCGACACCTTGCGCGGTACACGCGCCATCTTGGGCAACATCTTGCAGCCCGACGAGTGCTGGCTGCTGGACAGCCGTCTGCCCACGGTGAGCCAGCGCATGTACCGCCAGAGCAAGAACGCCCAGCGCATCGCCGAGGGCCTGGCCGGCCACCCCAAGATCGGGCGCCTGCTCTATCCGTCGCTGATCCGCGACCCCGAGCAGCGGCGGATCCGCGACGCCCAGTGCGCCTACCCCGGCGGCATCCTGGCCTTCGAGCTGGCGGGCGGCAAGGCGGCGGCCTACAACTTCCTGCGGGCGCTGCACATTACCAAGAACGCCGTGAGCCTGGGCGGGGTCGAGAGCCTGTCGTGCCACCCGGCCAGCACCACCCACAGCGAGATGAGCCCCGACGAGCTGGCGCGCTACGGTGTATCCGACGCATTGGTGCGGATCTCGGTGGGCATCGAAGACTGGCGCGACCTGCTGGCCGAGTACCTGGCCGCCTTGGAGCAGGCGTGACCCCGGCGCACAACTGTGCGTGAGTCATGGACTACGCCGCGGCCACCTGTGGGGCAGAGTGTTGATCAATTCGGGGCGAGGCCCTAGGCTGCCGGCGCTGCCCGCCGCGACCGCCGGCGGCAGACGACCGGGCAGACTGGGAGGGACATGAAAAAGCTGCTTTTGCTTGGGATGACCCTCTGGTCGACCGCCTGCGTCGACACCCTGGACAAGTCGTCGGTGGTGGCCGGCGCCGATGCCAGCGGCACCTCCGCGGCGTGCAAGGCCCAGTACCCGGCGCCCATCGTCATGACGACGCCCGACGAACAGTTGTTCGCGAGCGGCGTGTTGCAGCCGAGCGGCACCATCGTGGCCGCCCATGTGCTCAAGACCGCCAGCAAGTCCTTCAGCCGCCTTATCGAATTCGGCACCACTGGGCCCACCGGCAAGCTGGACCTCAAGCTCGACACGCTGACCAACGAAGAGGTCTACGGCGTCCTGCGCGACGGCGACGGCTGGGTGATGAACGCCACCGCCTTTGGCAAAGACGACGACCCGGTGCTGATTCGCGTGAGCCAGGCCGGAGTTGCGCAAGTGACCGTGTACGACCTGGGCGGCAGCGAGCAGTGCTACGGTCTGGCCAAGGCCGGTGCCAACTACGTGCTGACGGGTCGGCGCGCCGTGCCCGCGGCGACCCGCGGCTTCTTGCTGGTCTTGGACGGCAAGGGCAAGTGCCTGCTCAACTGTGACGCGCCGGGCTACGACAGCGGCCCAGGCTCGACCAGCACCAGCCTGAACGGCGTGGAAGTGCTGCCTGGCGGGGATTTCTTGGTCGCGGGCGAGACCCAGTCGACCACCGGCAAGGGCGGCTTGGACGGCGGCGTGTGGCGCATCGGCAGCGACGGCAGCCAGAAGTGGGTCAAGGTCCTGGGCAGCAGCGCCGAGGACTGGTTCTGGAGCCTGCGCGCTGCCGGCACGGCCGAAGGCGGTTTCCTGGCCTACGGCAAGAAGGTCGGCCAGGGCTGGCTGGTGGCGCTGGATCCGCAGGGCGAGGTCAAGTGGGAGGTTTCGCTGCCCGACACCAAGGACGTGTTCATCGTGGCGCCGATGCCCTACGGCTGGGTGGTGGGCGCGCTCACCGCCGGCGGCCAGCGCTTGCTGGGCATCGACGGCGCCGGGCACGTGCTGTGGCAGCAGTCGCACTTGGGCAAGCCGTACAGCATCTTGCCGATCCCCACCGGCCTGGCAGTGGTGGGTGACCTCCAGGGCGACGCCCGCATCTTGTTCACCGACCCCTGGGGCAATGCCACCTGCGCCAGCGCGGGCAAGTGCGCCGGAGTCGTCAACTGCGACGACCATGTCCGCTGCACCGACGACGTGTGCGCCAACGCCACCGGCTGCACCCACGCCACCGCCAACGACGGTCAGCCCTGCGAAGACGGCGAGGTCTGCACCAGCGGCGACGCCTGTGCGGCGGGTCAGTGCGCGGGCAAGGCCAAGGTCTGCGACGACGGCAAGGCTTGCAGCGTGGACAGCTGCGACCCCAAAACCGGCGAGTGCAGCTTCGACACGAGCAAGTGCCCGTAACCCCTCGACTCACCTACGGCTTGATGCTCCCCAGCTTCTGGAATAGCTCGCGCGCCAGCGGCGCCGCCTGCTTCTCCAGATCACCCGCCGGCCGATTTTCCCAGCGACGGCGGTAGCTTTCGGCCTCGTCCAGGTGGTGCTGGATGGCCTGCGCCGTCAGCTTGAGCTGGCTGTCGAGGTACGGCGCGTCGGGGTACTTGGCCAGGATGTAGTCGGCCACCTTGCCCAGGAGCCCAATCGACTGCGGGTCGTCGGTGTAGCGGTTCATCAGCATGTTCAGCTGGTTCCACTCGAGCCACACGGGATCGCGCTCGGTGCCGTGGCGCGGTCGGCCCTTGTGCTGGGCGGTCGCGAGCAGCAGCGCGATTTTGCACGGCAATTGTCGTGTACGCACTGGATGATTCTCGCTGGCGTACAGCAGGTCGTGCCATTGCCCACTGTAGCCGCGTTCGGTGTCGTCGCGGTCGGCGGGATTCAGGGCCTTGAGCCGCCGCTGCCACTCCGCCTCGAACCCGTCTTTGTCGCGCTGTTCTGCGGCCTTGCACGTGGCGACCAGGCTGGCCAGCAGCGGCCCCGGCTGCGGGTCGCGGAGCTTCGGCTTGTGCAGCGCCACCAGGTCGTCGAAGAAGGCCAGCGCCCAGGTGGCCTTCTCGCCCATGTCGCCGTAGCGGCTCGCCGGACGGGGCGGCGACTGGCGCGGACGGGCGGCGCGCTCGGCCAGCGGCAGCACGCGGCGCACCACCCACGGCTCGGTGCCGTACTTGCTGAGCAAGTAGTCGAGCACAATCGGCTGCTTGTCGACCATCTCGGCACAGTCGCCCCAGGTACTGAGCGCCGACGCGACCGCCTCGACTTCGGGGTATTCGTGGTGCGGCGGGTTGGTCGGCCAGCGTGTCCCCTTGGCGAATGCGGGCTTCCAGCCCTTCTTGGCGAGCACGCGCAGCGCCTCGAACTGGTACTTGACCCGCTCGTGGTAGCTGACCTTGCCGCCGGCGTTGTCGTACAACCTGTCGAAGGCCTTGGCAAAGTCGGCCGCCGCCGGGTCCAGGGCCGCCACCTGCTCGGCAAAGCTCTGGGCGTGGTCCACCGCCCGCGCCGACAACTTGCTGTTGAGCAGGGCCAATGCCTGCGCCGCCGCTGCATAGTTGGGATCCGCCGCCACCGCCGCCGCAAACGCCGCCTGGGCTGCCGGGGCATCGCCGCGGTCGCGGGCATCCAGGCCGCGGCTGTACTGGGTAAAGGCCTGCAGGTTCTCGGTCTGGTTGCGCCGCAGCGCGGCCTTTTCCTTGCTGTCCAGCGTGACCGACAGACCCGCAACTACGGCGTCGACCAGGTCTTTTTCCAGCGCAAAGAAGTCGGCCAGGTCGCCGTCCACGGCCTTGGCCAGCAGCACCTTGCCGGTTTCGACTTGGATGATGCGCCCGTCGAGCCGCAGCTTGCCGCCGGCCGCCGTCAGCGCGCCCGCCATCAACCACTCGGCCGCCACCAACTTCCCCAGCTTTTGGGCGGTGTTCGGATCCGCGTACGGGCCCTGCTGCAGCTTGAGCTCCGCCACCACCGCCGCCAGCTTGCTCCGCTCGACGAGCTGGAGCGACTTCACCGCCGACAGGTCGGTAATCAGCATGTCGGCCATGCCCTTGGCGAGCGGCTGCAGCTGCGGGTCGCTGGCGTGGGCGTCGAAGTCGGCGATGGCCAGGGTGTGGGCCAGGGCCGGCCGCGGGGCCAGCGCGAACAGGAGCAGCAAGGCAAGGAACCAGCGCATGGCGGCAAGCATACCAGCACCTCGGGATGGCCGAAACCGTTGGGGGGCATTTTCTACTCCGCATTTTCATTGAAGGTCGGCCGGTCCGGAACCGCCACCGCGGCGCAGGCGAAGCTGTACAGCGGGAAGCTGACGAAGGCCGCCACCTCGCCCCAGGTCGCCTGGACCGCTGCCAGCCGGGCCTCCTGCCGGGCATCCGCGTAGGCTACTTCGTAGGCCACTACCCGCTCCTTGAACGCCAAGTACGCCTTGTGCGACGGCGCGATGCAGTAGTTCCGGGCCTTCGCCTTGGGTTTTGGGCGGTTGGGTAGATCATCCCACGACGGCTGGGCCACCTCGTCGACGCCGCCGTCGCCTTGGGGGGCAATTTCTGGTGCCTCGCCGTCGCCAAGTTGTCCGTCGCTGCCGGCAGCGTCGCCGGCTGCCGTCCCACAATGGGGGGCATTTTCTGAAACGCGACCGACCTGCGCGTCGACCAATCCCCGGAGCGTCGCTCGCCAGGTGTCCGCCGGCGTCGCGGCAAAGCACGGCAGCGGCGCGATTTCCACTGTGCAAACGTCGGTAAACCGCTTGATATCCCCAGGATTCTTGCCATTGCGCGCCGCCAGGGTCAGCTCCGTCTGTCGAACGTGCTGGCCGACCACCGCCGTGCCGTCCAGCAGCCAACCGGTGCTCGACGCCCCGCCGTACTGGCGCGGGTGGTCAACGATCCCCGCCTTGGCGGCTTGCATGATTACATAACTCAGCGCCTGCATTTCACTTTGCTCACCTGGCAGCACTGGCAGCACGTGCGCGCGCTTCTCCCACATCGGCCCGCGCCGGCCGAAGCGCCGATTGATCAACCGCCCGACCGCGGCGTGGAACAGACACAGGAATCGAGCCATTTGCTCTGGAAAGTCAGCGGAGTACAGGCCGTGGTAGTGATTCGCCATGAACGTAAAGGCGTAGACCTTCACGCCGGTCGCGGCCTGAGCCTCGGCCATGGCGCCGGCCAGGTGTTCTTGGAAATCGGGGTCTTCGGTGCACAGCGAGAACCTGCCGTCCAGGGTGCGCAGGGTCACGAGGTGCAAGAGGCTGGGGTCGTAGAGGCGAATCGGCATGGCGGTCCCCGCGGACACACCGGGCCCGCTAATCAGGGTGATCGAAGGGAGCGCGGTTTTTGCCGCGGATTCGGGCGAAAAAAGTTGGCCGCCTCCCCACTTTCGACCTGCCGGCCAGAGTGGACTCAATGAATTCAACGGGTAGAATTTGGCCCCCAACTGGCAGTCCGTGATCACGGCTGCGGCCGGGCGCCAAAAATTGCCCCCCACCCGTCCTGGGCCGGAGCACGCCACCTGGTGGATTGCGCAAGGGGAAACCGCAGTTGCCGTGGCCGGACGAATTGACGCGACCGGGCGCCCCGCTTAGTCTGAGCGGTTGGACACACAGCCCAGATGCGGCAGGGCAGCGAGGCAAGGGTGCGGCAAAGATTGCAGAACACAATATTTTCAGGGCGCACGGCGCTGCTCGTCCTGTCCGTACTGGCGCTGGCGGCGGCTGGCTGCGGCGACGACTCGGCCACCGTGAGCGGCCCGCCCCGCGACGCCGACGGGCTGCTGCTGACGCCGGTGCCGCAGAAGTTCAAGTACCAATTCCGCGCCTCGGCCAAGGGTTTCGAGGTCAAGCGCAACACCGAGGACTGGCAGCCGCTGTGGCCCATCGGCATCAACTTCGGGTTGGCCCTGCCCGGCCGCTCGCCCGGCGACTTCACTGCCACCCGCGAAGAGATCGGCCGCTGGCTCAAGGCCGCCGCCGACATGGGCGCCAACACGATTCGCATCTACACCGTGCAATCGCCAGAGTTCTATCGCGAATTGCGCCGCTACAACCTGTTGCACCAAGACAAGCCGCTGTTCTTGCTGCAGGGCGCCTGGCTCAAAGAGCCCGAGGAGGACCCGGCCACCGAAAAGAATCCCGACTACCTCAGCAGCCCGATTCGCAGCTGGTTCCAGGACGAAATCGACAAGGTGGTCGACGCGGTGCACGGCAACCGCACCATTCCGCGGGCTTCGGCCGCCCATCCGCTCAATTACGGCCGCGCCTGGGGCACCTTTGACGCCGATTGCTCGCCGTGGCTGATGGGCTACCTGGTGGGGCGCGAAATGGAGCCCTACACCATCGAGAACACGCTCGCCAAGCACGCGGACGCGGCCCAGAAAAGCTACAAGACCGGCAAGTACTTCCGCATCGAGAACGGCACAGCGGTCGAGGCCTTCCTGGTCGAGCACCTGGACCGCCTGATGACGCTGCAGGTGGCGCGCTACGGTGCCCAGCATCCGATCGGTTTCTCGAACTGGCCGACGCTGGACCCGCTGCCGCACTACACCGAGCCGAAAATCCCGGTGTCGACCGAAGATACCTACAGCGTGGACCTGACCAAGATGCAGATCCAGCCGGCCTTTACCGCCGGCACGTTCATGAGCTTCCACGCCTACCCGTACTACCCCGACTTCATCTTGTATCAGCCCGAATACGCTGCGGTTTCCGACCAGGACGGCCCCAATTCCTACCTGGGCTATCTGCAGGACCTGCGCAAGTTCTACAAGGATTACGCGGTCATCATCTCGGAGACGGGCCATCCGTCGTCGCAGGGCTCGGCGCACTTCGCTCCCTCGGGCCTGAACCACGGCGGCTACAACGAAAACGAGCAGGGTTGGGCCAACTTGCGGACCCTGCGCACGGTGGCGGCCGCGGGTCTCGACGGCGCATGCCTGTTCTCGATGGTCGACGAGTGGTTCAAGCGGGCATGGATCACCGACCGGGTGTCGCTGCCCGCGGACCGGCGGCGCTTCTGGCACAACACCATGAGCCCCGAGCAGAATTTTGGCGTGGTGGCGCTCAAGCCAGGCGCCGAGGGCAGCTACCACCTGATCGACGGCGACGACGCGGTGGACTGGAAGGGCAAGGCCCCGCAAGCCGTGGCGGCAGGCGCACTTGCGCAACCCCTGAACGACGGCTTCGACCCCATGCGCGACCTGCGCGACGTGACCGTGGACCACGACGCCGGCTTCTTGCATGTCCGCCTGCGCGTGGCGAATTTGGACCCCGACGCCAACGGCAAGGTCGACTGGGACAAGGTAGACTACCGCCTCGCCATCGACGTGCTGGACGCCAAGCGCGGCGACAGCCGGCTGCTCCCCTCGGCCGCGGTGCAGCTGGGCCGGCGCGCCGAGTTCCAGGTGGTGATCCGCAGCGAGAACGACGTGCAATTGCTGGTCGATCAGCCCTACGACCTGTTCGGCGTGTGGCACAAGGTCAAAGAGAAGTGGCAGCTGTACCACACCGCGGCGAACGACGACGGCATCTACAACCTGGTGCACGCGCTGACCAACGACTTCTACGTGTGGACGCGCCAGGTTCCGGGCACCTCGACGCCCAGCGAGGTGGTGCTGGGGCCGCGCATCGAGCAGGAAACCGGGCGCTTCCGCACCGGCCGCGAGCAGGACAATTCCAGCAGCAACTTCTGGTTCGACGCCAAGACCGGCGTGCTGGAGCTGCGCATCCCGCTGAATCTGCTGAACATCACCGACCCGAGCCAGCGGCTGGTGGTCGACGACGACGGCACCGGCGGCAGCAAGCAGAAGGAGCTGAACGTGGTCGAGACGCCCAGCCTGGGCATCGCCGCGGTGGCACTGGGGGGCGCAAGCGACGAGAAGGCTGAAGGAAAGTTGGTGAGCGCGCTGCCCGCGCCGCAACCGGTGGCTGGGGGCGGTTGGCTGCTGCCAGCGGACAAGTTCATCGACTATACCTGGGCCAAGTGGGACGCGGCGCCGCCGTACCACGAGTACCGCAAGCAGTCGTACTTCATCCTGCGCGACAACCTGCCGAAGGTGCTGCCCAAAACCATTGCGCTGACGCCGCCCAAGGAGGTGCCGTGATGGCGAACGCGCGCACCCTTCAGCGGACAGCCTTGTGGGTTGTGGCCCTCGCGCTCGCCGCTTGCGACGTCAGCACCGGCCCCGTGATGGAAGTCGCCGCCGATCCTGGCGAAGACGGCCGAACCTACCCAGAGGCCGATGTCAAGGTCAGTTCCGGCGTCGACTTCGACACCATCAACGCCCGCGACCGCGGCAAGGTGCGCACCTGGGTGCCCGATCCCACGGCCCCCGCCGCGGCAGTGGCGATAGACTGCGACGGTGCGGCGGCGAAACCGGGCGGCGGTTGCTGCGATCCGGGTCAGGCCTGGTCGGCGGCCAGCCAGAGCTGCGCCCCCGCGCTGGGCGGCACCTGCAAGTCGGCCACGGACTGCGCCCTGCCCTGGTGCTTCGACCGCTTGGACGGGTCGGGCCTGCCGTGCAGCAGCGACACGCCCGATTGCCGCGTAGTTCCGCGGGACTGCAAGGCGACCGACATCGGCCCCGACCACCGGTGCCTGGTTGGCCAGGCGCCGCAGGGCAACGGTTGTGCGGCGGTGGCGAGCGGCATCCAACAGCCCTTTGGCGGCAGTGTGGCGGCGACCGACCCGCTTCCCAGCAAACCGCCGGAATTGGGCGAGTATCTGCAGCCCTTGATGGCGCCGCCGCCGGACCTGCCAACCGTGAGCCTGCCCACGTGGTGCGCCAACGCCGTCGGCGACGCGGTGCCCTGCCCAGAGGGCGCGGTCGGCTGCAGCGTTGGCCAAGTCAAAGGCGCGGGCGGCAGTTGCGTGCCCTTGGCCAGCGTCCTGCCGGCGTGGTGCCCGCCGGGCTTCGTCGGCAGCGGCGAGCCGGCACTTTGCACGGCGGATCTCGCCGACTGCGGCAGCGGCACCTGGGGCAATTCGGGGGCGAGCAACGCCATCTACGTGGACGGCAGCGCGGCAGCGGGCGGCAACGGCAGCAGCACCGCGCCGCTGAACGACCTGGCCAAGGCGCTGGCGGCGGCGGCAACCGATACCACGGTGGTGGTGGCGGCCGGCAGCTATACCTTGCCACCGCAGGGACTTACGGTGCCCGCGACGGTGACGCTGCGCGGCCGCTGTCCGCAATTGGTCAAGCTCCAGGCGGACAACAACGGCAACACCGCGCTGAAGGTGTCGGGCAAGGCCGAGCGGTTGGCGGTGGCGGGCGGCAACACGCCGCTGCTGGTCAATCCGGGCGGCGCGGCCGAGCGCCTGCTGGTCAGCGGCGGCAAAGTGGCGGCGGTGAACCTGAACGGCGCGCTGCGCGACAGCCTGATCCTGCCCGGCGGCAAGGGCATCGAAATCGCCAGCGAGAACGTGGTGATCGAGCGGGTCCGCATCGACCACGCGGTCGGCCGGGCCTTTGCGGCCTACAGCGCCGCCAAGGTGCAGGTCACGGATCTGGCGATTACTTCGACACAACCCAGCAACGGCAACCAGGGCCGGGCGGTGGTGGTGGCCGAGGCGGCCCAGGTGACCATCGACGGCCTGCGCACCCAAGACAACAGCGACGTGGCGGTGGTAAGTACCGATGCAGGCTCGCTTGTTGCGCTGCAGCGCTTCGCCATCGTCGCCACCAAATCCCAGCCTGTCGACGGCACCGGCGGCCAGTGCGTCGCGGTCACCGGCGGCGCACAGGCGATGCTGCGGCACGGGCGGATTCTCCAGTCGACCTCCTCGGGTGTGCTCGTCAGCGGGGCCCAGAGCGCGGCGACCATGGCGAACGTGACGGTGGAGCAGACCCAGGCCGGCAAAGACGGCTACGGCGGCGAGGGGTTGCGCGCGCAGTCGGGCGGCACGCTGACGGCGCAGGCGGTGGTGGTGACCAGCGCCCACGCCCACGGCGTCCTGGGCACCGGCGCGCTGTCCAAAGTGAGCCTGGCCAACGTGCTGGTGAGCGGCACCGAAGTGCGCGTGGCCGATGGGAAAGCCGGCCATGGCGCGTGGTTCGAAGCCGGCAGCAGCGCCGAGCTGCAGCAGCTGCGCTTGAGCGGCAACCACGCCGCCGGACTCGGCTTTGCTGGCTCCAAGACCACCGCCAACGGCGACAACCTGACCATCGACGCGACGCAGGCGCAAAACTCAGACGGCAAGCAGGGTTTTGGCCTGATGGTGGTCGAGGGCGCCAGCGTCAAGCTGGGCACACTGCGGGCGCACAAGAACCGCGCGGTGGGCGTGCTGGTCGCCGATCCGGGCAGCTACCTGCAGGTGGTCAAGCTGACCGTCGACGAGACGCTGCCACGGCAGAACGACGGCTCGGGCGGCATCGGCGTGAGCGTGGAAGGCGGCGCGAGCTTGCTGGCGACCACCTTGCGCGTCCACAAGAACCGGACCTTTGGCGTGCAGGTCGACGGCGACGGCAGCAGCGCGGATCTTGGCATGAGCGGCGCGGTGCGGGTCGACGGCACGCAACCCGGCTCCGCGTCTCAGAAAGGCGGGTGGGGCATCGCGGTGGCGGGCGGCGGCCAGCTGAAGCTGAGCTTCGCGCTGATCGACGACGCCCGCGAAGTGGCGCTGGCGGCCAGCGGCACCGGCACGCAGCTGGAGGCGTACGTTCTCCACCTGCAGAACACCATGGCTGGCCCCAAGGGCGAGATGGGCCGCGCGCTGGTGGTCGAGGCGGACGCGGTGGCCAAGGTGAAGGCGCTGACAGCCTTCAACAATCGCCAGGCCGGGGTATCGGTGCACTCGGCCAAGCTGGACCTGGAGGACGGCTGGATCAGTGGGACTGCACCGGACGAATCGACTGCGTCGCCGGCCGGCAAAGGCCAGTATGGACGCGGGATTACCGTAGCCGGCAACGCCAAGGTCAACCTGCTGCGGGTGCGCTTGAGCGACAACCGCGAGGCGGCGCTGTCGGCCTACAACCAGAGCACGGTGCGCGCCGATCACCTGAGCATCGACGCCACCTTGCCGCAGCCGCAGGGCAGCGAGGGCGGGCGCGCCATCGACGTGGCCCACCAGGCGGTTGTCGACGTACAACACGGCATTTTGCGGGGGCACGTGGAGGTCGCGGCGGCGGTCAGCGGCCAGGGCGCCATCCTGCGCCTGGCCGATGTGGCGGTGCAAAAGGTGGTCGCAGCGGCCGACGGCCAAGCCGGCATGGCGCTGGCGGCCCAGAGCGGGGGTCTGCTGCAGGCGGCCGGCGTGGCTACCAGCGACAGCCAGAATGCGGGTGTGGCAGTGCGGGCGGCCAAGGCCAACCTGTACGGCGTGTCCGTGGCCAACGTGCAGAGCAACGCGGCGGGCCAGAAAGGCTTTGGCGTACAAGGTTATTTGGACGCCACCGGCGTGCTGCGGGCGGTGCGGGTCACCGGCGCCCACGGCAGCGGCCTGTTGTGGCGCGAAGGTGCGCTGAATGTGGACAATTTGGGCGTTTTCGCCACCGCCACCGCCGACTTCGCCTGGGGCAAGTACACCGTGTCTGCGGGCGACGGCGCGACCCTCATCGACAGCCAAGTCACCTTGAAGCATGCCTACTTGAGCGGCAATGCCCGCGCCGGCGCGGTGTTCAGCGGCGGCAGCGTGAGCTTGAGCGACGTGCTCAGCAGCGGCAACGGCATCGGCTGGTGCCTGCAGGGCGCGGGTGCGCTGCTCGGCGATTTGTTCGCGGCCGTGGGCAATACCGTGCAGGTGTGGCTGGGCTCGTCGCTGCCGGTGCCGACGCCGCTGCAGCCGGTGGCACCGCGCTGGGCGCTGTATCCACTGACGATCTGAGCGCGAGGGGAGAGGCGGTGCGCGCGAGCAGCAGACCGCAGCACCCCAGGCCAGCCGTGCTATCGTGAACCAGAACGGCCGCCGAGGTTCCTGATGCCGCAAGTCCAGAGTCGGGCCGCGCTGATCGCACTGGTGATGGCCGCGACGGCTGCCGTGGCCCAGGCCGCGCCCCGCGACAACAAGCTGGCGGCGCGCCCCGCGGCCAATCCGCCGCCGGTCGTGTATGCCGACGACTTCTCGGTGCTCAGCCCGGCCGCCCGCGACATGCAGCGCTCGCCGGCCGGCCGTTTCTCGTATTGCCTGCGCAGCACCGCCACCTACGACTGCCTGGCCTACGGTCAGGACGGCACGGTGCGCCACAAACGCCACGAAAAGACCGCCCACGGCACGGCTTTTGCCTACCGGCGCAGCGGCGGCGACACCTTCTTGGCCACCAACGAGCACGTGGTCACCTGGCCGCTGGTGACGAGCGACGACACCCCGGTGGACGACGTGCCAATGGGCTGCAAGCGCATCGACAGCGGCCTGCGCATCGTGACCGGCGAGGGCGACCGCGACGAGCGCGACGATGTGCCGCTGACGCTGGTGCTGGCGGACTCGCTGCTGGACGTGGCGGTGCTGCGAACCCGGGCGGCGCTGACGGTGATGCCCTACCCGATCGGCCGCAGCGCCAACCTGAAGGTGGGCAACGTGGTGACCATCCAGGGCTATCCCCTGGGCGTGATGGAGACCACCAACACCGGCAAGGTGATCAACACCGCCGACCACGACACGGCGAACGACCGCGACCACCTGGACTTCGTAGTCGACGCGCCGCTGTCGCCGGGCAATTCGGGCTCGCCGGTGCTGGCGGTGAGCAAGAGCACAGGACGCCTGGAGTTGGTTGGTATATTCCACGCTGGATATGCACGCGGCGAGGGCTTGAACGTGGTGGTGGCCATCGACCAGGTGCTGGATCTGATGATGTGGCTGCGCAAGTCGACCCGCCCCGAGGCCGAGTTCGACCGCCTGGGGGCCGTGGAGCGGCGCGACCTGAGCCGGTTCCTGCGGCAGTCCGGCGGCCGAATGCTGTTTGGAGTCGGCAGCTTGACGGCCTGCGCCCACCTGCTGGCCGGCGGCGAGCTGGTCTTCGAGCTGTTCGACAAGGCCCTGCCGCTGACCGAGGACCGCCTGCTGCTGCTGGTCGACGAGCCCGAGACCCAGGGCTTTGGCCGCCGCGGGCCGACCTACTTCGGCGCGCGCGGGCTGCTGTACGCGGCCGACGACGGCGACCTGGGACCCGACGTGCGCTCGCAGCTGCAGCGGATTCACCAGCGGCTGCGCGTGGATGCGGTGTGGACGATGCGCTGGCGGGCGGCGCGCTTCACGGCGGCGCAAGAGCGCGACCAGCGGGCCCTGGAGCGCTGGCGCCACAAGAATGCCGGGCTGGCGGCCGAGGCGGCGACGGCGGCAGCCGAGCTGGTGGGCAAGCTGCAGGCGCAGCCGGGCCAGGTGGGGCGGACGCCGGTGGCGCTGTTGGCCGAGCTGCACGGGTTGCCCCAGGCGGCGACGCCCAGCGTCAAGTAGCCGGCGGCGTCAGGCTAAAACGCGCACCCGGCTGCCCTTGCCGTCGGCGCGCACCTCGACCTCGATGCCTTTGGCCAAGCGGGCTTTGAGCTCGGGCACATGCGAGATCACCCCGACCAGGCGGCCGGCGGCGTTGGGGCCCGAGGTCAGGTCGACCAAGGCTTTGATGGCCAGCTCCAAGGTCTCCGGGTCCAGGGTGCCGAAGCCCTCGTCGATGAACAGCGCGTCCAGGCGGATGCCGCCGGTGTAGCCCTGGACCACGTCGGACAAGCCCAGCGCCAGCGCCAGCGACGCCAAGAAGCCCTCGCCGCCAGAAAGCGTAGTGGCGGGGCGCTGTTGTCCGGTGTAGGCGTCCAGCACCTCCAGGTCCAGGCCAAAGGCGCGGCGACGGTCGGTGATTTCCTCTTTGCGCAGGAGCGCATAGCGGCCGCGGGTCATGTGGTGCAAGCGCAAGTTGGCGGCCCGGAGCACGTCGTCGAGCAAGCCGGCGAGCACAAAGCGCTGCAGCGGCAGGCCCTTGGGGTTGTCGCCGTTGCAGGTGCTGGCCAGCTGTTTGACCACCGCGTAGCGCGCCTCCAGGTCGCCGGACTGGGCGGCCAGCTCGGCCAGCAACCTTTGAGTTTCCTGGAGTTGTCGAACCGTACCCTGCCAGGTGGCCAGGTCGCGCTGGGCCGCAGAGTCGGCGGCCCCCGCCTCGTCCGCCGCCGCCTGCAGGTTCGGCAGGTCCGGTTCTGCCACCCCGGCAGCCGATTCGGCGGCCTTTGCCGCCAAGCCGGCCAGTTGATCGAGGGTGGTGCGCCAGGCGTCGATGCTCGCCTGCAATGTCGCCAACTCCGCACTGCTTCGGAGCGCCGCCTGCCAGGCAACCAGACTCGCAAACCCTTGGGCGCGCAAGGCTTCGTCGCGCGCTGCTGTGGCGCTGGCGGCCTCGTCGCGCGCGTCGCCCAGCGCGGCTTGCCGGGCCGTCAGGTTGCCCTGAGCGCTGGCGAGCTGGGCCTGCACCTCCGCAGCGAGCTGTTCGGCGGCGGCTAGGGCATCGGCCAGGCGCTTGGCGCGGTCGCGGCAGTCGGCCAAGGCCGCGTGGAGCTGGGCCGGCGTGCGCAGGTCCTGGGGCAGGTCGTGCTCCAGCGCGCGGAC
>JACRCU010000226.1 GCA_016218865.1 Deltaproteobacteria bacterium
CCCGGTGGCTCGTCGGGCGGCGAGGCGGCGGCGATCGCCAGCGGCCAGTCGGCCTTCGGCATCGGCACCGACATCGGCGGCTCGATCCGCATTCCCGCGCACTTCTGCGGGATTGCCGGGCTCAAGCCCACGGTCGATCGCTGGTCGAACCGCGGCTCGGCGACGGGCATCCCCGGCCAGGAGCTGGTGCGCGCGCAAATGGGGCCGATGGCCCGCACGGTGGCTGATCTGGATCTGCTGATGCGGGCCGTGGATCCGCAGCTGGCGTGCTTGGGCGATCCCGCCGTGCCGCCGCTGCCATACCTGGGTCTCGACAAGGTCGAGGTGGCCGGTCTGCGGGTGGGGCTGTTCGTCGACGACGGCTTCCTGTCCGCCAACCCGGCGCTGCAGCGGGCGGTGCGGCGTGCGGGCGAGCTGCTCACGCAAGCCGGCGCTACCGTGGTGGAATTCACGCCGCCCGAACCGGAGTTGATGTACACCTGGCTGGCCGGCATTTCGGCGGACGGCGGGGTGACCCTGGAGCGGAGTCTAGGCAGCGACGCAGTGGTGCGCCAGCTCAAGGACACAGTGCGCATCGCGCGCATGCCCGGGCCGGTCAAGGCAGTGGTGGGCAAGCTGCTGGGCGCGCGGGGCGAGCAGCGTCTGGCCAAGCTGTTCGCCGTGCTGGGCCAGAAGCCGGTCGCCGAGTACTGGGCGCTGACGGATCGGCGCACCCAGCTGCGGCGGCGCGAGTTCGATGCCTGGAATGACCTGGGCTTGGACGCGGTCATCTGTCCGCCGCACAGCATGCCGGCGATGCCGCTCGGCACGTCGGGTGACCTGACGCTGTCGCTGTCCTATGCCTTCCGCTACGTGATGCTGAACTTTCCGGCGGGGGTGGTGCCGGTCACGCGCGTGCGCGACGACGAGGAAGTCCGCGCCAAGACGACCGATCGCCTGGAGCGGCGGGCGGCTGCCAGCGAGCAGGGCGCGACCGGACTGCCGGTGGGCGTGCAGGTGGTGGGGCGGCCGTACCGCGAGGACCTGGTGCTGGCGCTGATGGCGGCGATCGAGCGGGGCGCGCGCGGCGATGCGCTGTATCCCGCGACGCCCACGGAGCCGATGTAGCGACCGATTGTAGAGACTGAACGTCAGTTACTCGATCACTTCGGTCCACAGCGGCGCGGCGAGACGGCCCCAGGACGCGAGCCTGCGACCCACCCAGGGGCAGGGAATTGTCCAAGTTCCCCGTGGACAGACCCTTACTGCACCCAGACCGTAATGTTGTCCACGCCAAAGGCTTCGTTGCTGGCCACCTCGTTCAAGTCCGAGCCGAACTGCACGCTCAGCTTGGCCGCCGTGTGCGGAACCACGGGCTGCAGGTAGGTCGCCTGTTCGCCGTAGCCGGCGATGCCACACTGATTGCTGGTCGTGATGGCGTTGAACGGCTGCGACCAAGCCACGACGCCGTCGACCTTCAGCCAGGCCTTCTCGCCGTCCCAGGTATCGATGGCAAAGTAGTTGGCGCTGATGCGGGTCTGGCTGTGGGCAGGCAGGCTGCCGAAGATCTGCGTGTAGACTGCGCCCGCGCCGGCCACATTGGCACCGCCGAGCATGTTGCCGTAGCCACCGCAGGCCGACAGCTGGGCCGGCGTCCAGCCGCCCGGTACGCCTTCGAAGTTGTCGACGCTCAAGCGCGCCCAGCCGTTTTCGCAGTAGAACTGGGCCGCGCCGTTGGGCGTGGCCAACCAGAAGTTGCCCACCGGACTGCCGTAGCTCTGCATCGCTTTGCAGCTCTCCGCTGGCGCGGTGGCCGCGCTGCCGAGCGCCACGCACTTTTTGCCGTCGCCGGTAAAGCCGGTGCCGCAGGTGCACTGGAACGAGCCGACCGTGTTGGCGCAGGTGGCGTTGACGTCGCACGGCGTGCCGGCGCCCTGGAGCTTGATGTTGTTGACGCGCACACCGGCTGTGGTGTTGCCAATGTGGTCGATCGTGTCGAAGTAGAAGCGCAGCTGGCCCTGCTTGCCGGCATAACCCGGCATCACCACGCTGATGGTCTGCCACGCGCCCATGGTGATCGACTTCTGCGACTTGTTCCACACGGCGATCGGCTGGCCGGCCACCACGATGTAGACGATCAAGTTGTCGTAGCCGCCACCTTCGGTCTGCATCCACAGGTCGAAGGTCAACCGGTGTTGCGGGTGGTTCGTAAAGGTGATCATCGGCCCCGTCGCGTTGCCCAGGTTCTTGGCACCCGGCGTGTCGAAGCTGGTGCCCGCGGCGTTGCCGTAGTACAGGTCGTTGCCCAGCAGCTTCCAGCCCACATCGCTGCCGGTCACAGATGGCGGATCCAGCACCCACGAGGTGATGCCGTTCTTCAGGAAGCTCCACTGCCAGTTGACCGGCGGGCACTCGTCGATGTCGGTGCAGGTCAGTCCGTTGCCCTGATAGCCGGCGTTGCAGGCGCAGGTGAAGCTGCCCGGCGTGTTGGTGCAAGTGGCCGTGTTGACCGCGCACTTGGCAGTGCCGTTGGTGCACTCGTTGTTGTCCGTGCAGGTAAGTCCGTTGCCGGTGTAGCCGGGCTTGCAGGTGCAGGTAAAGCTGCCGGCGGTGTTGGCGCAAACCGCCGCCGGGTCGCAACCACCGTTGTTCGTGGCACATTCGTTGATGTCCGTGCAGACCTTGCCGTCGCCGCTGTAGCCGACTTTGCAGGCGCAAGAGTAGCTGCCCACGCTGTTGGTACAGGTGGCGGCCTTGTCGCAGCCGCCGTTGTTGGTCAGGCACTCGTTGACGTCGGCGCAGGTCTTGCCGTCGCCGGTGAAGCCGGGCTTGCAGGCGCAGGTGTTCGTGCCGGGCTTGTTGGTGCACACCGCATAGGGCGAGCAGCCGCCGTTGGCGTTGGCGCACTCGTTGATGTCGGTGCAAGTCTTGCCGTCGCCCAGGAAGCCGGGCTTGCAGGCGCAGTTGAACGAACCGGCGCTGTTGGTGCAGACCGCGTCGGCGCTGCAGCCGCCGTTGCCGGTGGCGCACTCGTTGATGTCGGCGCAAGTCTTGCCGTCGCCCGAGTAGCCGGTCTTGCAGGCGCAGGTGACCGTGCCGGTGCTGCCGCTGCCGCTGGGCGGAACGTAGGTGCAGGTGGCATTGGCCGAGCAGCCGCCGTTGTTGGTCTTGCACAGGTCGGTCGCCTTGGTGCAGTAGGTGACGCCGTCGCCCGAATAGCCGGATTGGCACTGGCACAGGTAGCTGCCGGGCTGATTGATGCACAGGCCGCCCGAAGCGCTGGCCACGCACTTGGCGGTGCCGGCGGCACATTCGTCCACGTCGTTGCAGACGGTCTTGCCGTCGCCCACGTAGCCGGTCTTGCACTCGCACTTGGCCGAGCCCTGCGAGTTCAAGCAGTTGGCCTGGGAATGGCACTTGAGCGCACCCGTGGCGCACTCGTCGATGTCGGTGCAGGCGTAGCCGTCGCCCGCGAAGCCGGCCTTGCAGGCGCAGGAGTAGGCGCCGGGCGTGTTGCTGCAGTCGGCGTGGGCGTCGCACTTGCTGGCGCCGCTGGTGCACTCGTCGATGTCGGTGCAGGTGGTGCCGGTGCCCGCGTAGCCAGGCTTGCAGATGCAGAAGCGGCCGCCCTCGTAGTTCTGGCAGGTTGCGTCGGGCGAGCAGCCGCCGTTGTCGGTCAGGCACTCGTCGATGTCGTCGCAGGTCTTGCCGTCGCCCTGGTAGCCGTCCTTGCAGGCGCAGGCGACGCCGCCAACGCTGTTGGTGCAGACGGCGTTGTCCGAGCAACCCGAGGTACCTTCTTTGCATTCGTCGATGTCGACGCAAGCGAAGCCCACCGACTTGCCGCAGTCGTTCTTCTGGCCGCAGTCGGCCAAGCCCTGGATGAGCGGCGTATACTCGCCCGACTTGCCGATGCAGCCCTCGGTGCAGGTGTCGTCGGTGCAGGTCGAGGCGCAGGCCAGCTGCGCAGCGCAGGTCGCGTCGGCCTGGCAGGCGGCCACTTCGGTGGTGCACAGCTTGGTCACGCACGCCACGTTGCTGGCCGTGGTCGCCTTTTGGGCGTAGCCGGGCTGGCAGCTGCACACATAGCTGCCCGCCGTGTTGCTGCAGTCGGCCGACAGGTCGCAAGCGGCGGTCTTCAGGGCGCATTCATCCAAATCGGTGCACTGCACGCCGTCGCCGTCGAAGCCCGGCTTGCAGGCGCAGCTGTAGCTGCCCGGCTTGTTGGTGCAATTGGCGTCGGGCGAGCACTTGTCGCCCGAGGCGCACTCGTCGGTGTCCAGGCAGACCTTGCCGTCGCCCAGGAAGCCGTCCGGGCACGTGCACACAGGCTCCAGGGTGGCGGAGTTCTGACACACCGCGTTGGGATCGCACGGGTTGTAGGCGCTGCCGCACACGTCGAACGCGCCCACCAGCACCGCCGGGCTCTGCACGATCGCTGCCGCCACGCCCTCGCTGTCCTTGGCGATGGCCGCACACGCCAGGGAGTCGCCGGCCTTGACCGCCGCGCCCTTGGCTGCGGCCGACTTGAGATCGGGCACCTTGACGGTCTGGGTCTCGATACCGGGGTTGGTGTAGGTGCCGATCAGCCACGACCACGTGTACGTGATGGTGTCGCCATCGGCATCGGTCGCCGAGGCGGCCACGGCGCACTCGACCTCGGACAGCAGGTCCACGGTGGTCGGCGTCACCGCCAGCACGGGCGGCACGGGCGCGGCGTTCAAGATGGTCACGCTCGCAACGGCTTCGGCGCCTTCGGTCTTGACGTCCTTGGCGCGCACCTTCACGGTCCACTTCTCGCCCTTGGCGGTGGCGGCGTTGGGCAGGATCTTGTCGTTGTACGAGGTCGGCTGATCGTTCTTGAACCACGCATAGACGTAGGTCAATTCGTCGCCAGCGCGGTCGGGGTCCGACGCGGGTGTCAGAATCTGCACGACCAGATCGTCGGTGGTGGTCGGGGCGCTGGGCAGCAGCTGGATGGTTGCGGCGCCGGGCGCGCGGTTGACGAGCACCACCACGCTGGCCGAGCCCACCAGGCCCTGGCTGTCCTTGGCCTCGCAGATGATCTTGACCGGCCCGTCAGGCAGCTTGTCGCTGTCGAATTCTACGATGCCGCTGGCGTCGCCCATGCCATCGTGAAGGACTTGACCATCCTGGGTTTTCCAGGTCACGGCCAGCTTGGTCGGCGGGTCGACGTCGTCGCTGATGCTGGCGGCGAAGTGCACCAACTGCCCGGGCGACAGAACCGCGTCTTCGGCGGGACTTTTGATCGAAACCTTTGGCGCTTGGTTGGCTTGCGCGCCGTCGCCAGTGCCAATGCCATCGCCCGCGCCGTCCTGGCCGTCGGCGCCCAGGTCGTCGCCCCCGGTGGCCTCCTCGATCTGGACCTGACCACAAGCGGCCGAAAGCGCCAGCGACCCGGCGAGAACTAGACGCAACCACAGCATGTTCAAAGGGGATTTCAGCGGCATCACAAGTCTCCTGCGCCGAAATTTACCGCAGAGGTCGGGCAAAATCGGCACCCAATAGTGTCCGGGTTGCGCGTGCGCATTGCAAGAAACTCGCCGCGAAATCGACGCCGCCCCGGGTGGGCGCGCGGGCCAGCGGCGGGTGGCGCGCGGCTCCGGAGGCTGGGCACCGCTGCGCGGCGGAATTGCGTTGACAGCGCCGACGCCCAACCCTAGCATGCGCCGCCCCGCCTGGGGACTTGGACGAGCCGTGCCCATCTCGCTGCCCATCGCTGACCTTGGCTCCACGCCGACCCTGCTGAACGGCAAGCTCAGCACGGCTTGGTGCGCGGAGCGCGCGGGCGATGTCTATCGCGCGGTCGGGCCCACCATGGAGGTGGCGCTCGAAGCAGTCAAAGCCGCCGAAGTGGTCGAAGTCAAAGGACACATCCGCGGCAGCTTCGGCTTCGACTGCAGCCGCTGCGCCGAACCGGCCGTGCTGCACATCGACGAGGCCTTCGGCCACCACTTCGTCGGCCCCGGTCAGCTGGATGCCGGCGAGGAAGTGGACGAATTCGATGCGGATCCCGACGTAAGTGAGCACGACGGCGTGCGCATCGAGCTCGACGACCTGCTGGTCGAGGTGGCGCTGCTGGCGCTGCCGGCCGTGCCGCTGTGCGATCCGGACTGCAAGGGCCTGTGCCCGCAGTGCGGCACCAACTTGAATCGCGAGACGTGCGGGTGCCAGCCCGCCAGTCTCGCCTCGCCAACCTGGGCAGCGCTCCGCGACTTCAAGGTCAACTAGCGCCCAAACCGGCGTCGCTGGTCGCCGCTGTGCCCGATTCTTGCTGTGCCCACCGTCACCTGGGCCCATCGCAACCTGGAGGAAGAAATGGCAGTTCCGAAGAAACGCATGTCGAACGCCCGCACCGCGAGCCGCCGCGCCCAGTGGGACATCATCTCGGCGCCGAGCCTGGGCACCTGCCCGTCGTGCGGCGCGCCGGTCCGCCCCCACCACGTCTGCGCGGCCTGCGGCAAGTACCGCGGTCGGCAAGTGCTCGCCGCCACGGTGGATACGACCGCACCTGCCGAGTAGTGGCTCCAACCGTCCCGCTCTGGCGC
>JACRCU010000231.1 GCA_016218865.1 Deltaproteobacteria bacterium
CCAGGCCATCGGCGTCGTCACCGGCGACTACAGATTCGACCTCGAGCCACCGCCGGCAGTTGCAGCGCCCCGTTACCAGCATGTGCTGCCGGTAAGGTGGCTGGTGACGGACCTGGACCTGTCGATCCTGCCGTTGAACGGCAATACGCGCCTGACCTTGAAAACCGTTTATGAACTCACGCGGTTCTCGTGGAGCGACCTGCTCCTGGCGCTCAAGGCCGCGAAGGCGAACATCTTCGACGCCGGGAGCGTGCCCAAGGCGCCAGAGCCCTACGTGCTGATCATCGACGAGATCAACCGTGGCAGCATCTCGCGCATCTTTGGCGAGCTCATCACGCTCATCGAGACCTCGAAGCGCGCTGGGCAGGACGAGTCCCTCCAGGTCAAGCTGCCGTACTCCAAGAATTCCTTCACGGTGCCCGACAACGTCTACATCATCGGCACCATGAACACGGCCGATCGTTCGCTGGCCGCGCTGGACAACGCACTCCGACGACGGTTCCGCTTCGAAGAGATGCCGCCGCGCCCCGACTTGCTGGACGAGACCAGTGTCGATGGCATCAATATCGGCCAGCTGCTGCGCACCATGAACCAGCGCATCGAGGTCCTGTTCGACCGCGACCACTGCCTGGGCCACAGCTACCTTCTTCCGCTCCGGGCTGATCCAAGCCTGCGCAAGCTTGGAGAGATCTTCGCCACCGAGCTCCTGCCGCTGCTCCAGGAGTACTTCTTCGAGGACTGGCAGAAGATCGCGTGGGTGCTCAACGACCATCGCAAGCCGGCGGACCTGCAGTTCGTGCGCCGTGCACAGTCGAACGCCGCCGAACTCTTCGGCGACGACGTGAACCAGGTCGTCGACCGGCGGTGGGAGGTGAACCCCGCTGCCTTCGAACGTAGGGAGAGCTTCTTGGGCATCATCGGTTACCGCGGCGCCGAGGCAACGCTCGCAGTGTCGTCGACCGAGGCAGAATGACCGGGCCACAGGTCACCGTCCGCGAGTTCGCTCGGCTCACGCTCGACCAGGTCCGCGCGAGCCTCGACCAGGCGACGATTACCCACACCGCTTTCGACTATCTGTGCGAACTGTGCGTGCGTGCAGGCTCTGGGAACGGGTTCCTGCAAGTCGAAGACCGGCGAACCATTCGGCTCGCCAATTTCGTGGGAGTGGTCGAGACGCCCTGCGGCACCCGCCTCGAAATCCTGCCCAAGCACGCAGATGACGGAGCAGATGCGACCAAGTCGCGCGCCCTGTTGCGTCGCATGCTGTCGGACTGCCTGGACTTGGAACAGCGGTCTGCCGACGAGGCGAGCATCCAGCTGCACCGGTTGCCGTTGACCGAGTGGATCATCCGGCGCTTCCTCGGCGAACTGGATGCCTTGCTGAAGCGCGGTGTGCGCTTCGACTACGTGCGGCTCGAGGAGGAGCAGCGCTACCTGCGCGGGCAATGGGACGTTGTGCGCCAGATGCGCCAGCCACCTGGGCGGGACCACTTCTTGCACCTGCGGCACGACGTGTTCTTGCCTGACCGGCCAGAGAACCGCCTGCTGCGGAGCGCCTTGGACCGTGTGTGTCGGGCTGCTGCGGAGCCCGATAACTGGCGGCTTGCGCACGAGTTGGCCATACCCATGAGCGAAGTTCCGCCGTCGGCAAACTTGGCGGGCGACTTCCGGGCCTGGCGAACCGACAGGATGATGGCCAACTACCGGGCGGTCTTGCCCTGGTGCCGATTGGTGCTTGGGCAAGAAATGCCCCTGGCGCTCCAAGGCATGACGCGCGGCATCAGCATGTTGTTCCCCATGGAGAAAGTGTTCGAGCGGCACGTCGCGGCGCAGCTCCGGCGCCAGCTGGTACCTGGTACTCGGCTCGTGGTCCAGGCCGAGAGCAAGTACCTGTGTGAGCACGAGCAAAGGCCCATGTTCCGCATGGTGCCCGACCTCCTTTTCGCGCGCGGCACCGCGCAGTGGGTCATGGACACCAAGTGGAAGCGCATCCACGCAGCACGCAGGAGCAGCAACTACGACCTGTCGCAGGCAGACTTCTACCAGCTGTTCGCGTACGGTCACGCATACCTGGGCGGGCACGGCACGATGGCGCTCATCTACCCGCGTACGGCAGACTTCGACTCGCCGCTACCCGTGTTTCGGCTGCAGCCGGGCCTTGAACTGTGGGCGTTGCCGTTCGACCTGCATGCCGGGCGCCTCTTGCTTCCGGGCGGCGCAACGTCGTGGCCGGTGGTAGTGCATTCGGCGGCGACCTCGACTGCGGTAAAGGTGTCGGCTACACACTAGGCAAGATCGCTGCCGTGGCCAGGGGTTGAGCAGCGTCGTGGACCCGGCGCGGCGTCGCCCAGGGCAACCGTTGTGCGCCAGCCCAGGGCCAGGCGAACTTGCTGCATCCCCAGGCCCAGGGCGTAACCGAAACGGCCACGTTTCCGACGCTGTCCGTACCTCACCGACACCTGCTTGCCGTCGGCCAGCAGCAGGGTCTCGGCCCGGCAGCGCCAACTGGCGAGCACGAACGACACCAAAGCAGAGCGCGGATTCATCGACACCTACTGACCACCCCGGTCGCTGCCGGCATCGGGGAATCCGGTGTCGTTTGGCCAGCCTAGACGCAGGGTAAGTACCGCCAACGGGCTGGGCACGCCGGATCGACGGCATTGCGTTTCTACCCGACAGACTGCGTCGCACTGCGACACGGGACCTTGCCGCAGGGCACCGCCGCGCACCGCCGCCGCGCTACCCTCGTTGACCAGCCCTGGGCCTGGGCATAGGCTGCCGCCACGCAGGCCCAGGGGACGCACACTATCAGGGCGCGCGTCGCACACCAGGAGTCACATGGCGAAGGTACGAAAGAATCTGCTCAGTTGCGGCGCCCTTGCCGCCCTCGTCGTCACCAGCCCCGCTTGTTCCAGCGACCCGACGGCGCAGCCGACCCTCGGCACTGCAGCGGGCAACGACACCGCAGCCGGCGACGCCCTGGCGACCGCAGACGGCACCGCGGCGGACCAGAGCGACACCACGCCAGCCGGCGACGCGGCCGAACAAGGAGACGGCGGCGCAGAGGACACGAGCCCGACCACCGATGCGAGCGCTGTAGACGCCGGCTCACCCAACGCGGGAAGCGACAGCGCTTCGGCCACCGAGGACGGCACCGAGCCCGACGACACTGCGACGGTCGACACCGACCCCGGTCAAAGCGACAGCGACGGCGACGGCCTGAGCGACACCGAAGAGGCCGTGCTGGGCACCGACCCCAAGAAGGCGGACACCGACGGCGACGGCCTGAGTGACGGCGACGAGGTCAACAAGTACGCGACCGACCCGCTGCTGGCCGACGCGGACGGCGACGGGTTGAGCGACGGCGCCGAGGTCACCACCTACAAGACTAACCCCAAGAGTACCGACAGCGACAAGGACGGCCTGGCCGACGGCATCGAAGCCGGCAAGGCCGGCGACGCCGACCCGGCCACCACGACCGACCCGAGCAACCCGGACAGCGACGGCGACGGCGTGCTCGATGGGGCAGAAGACAAGAACAAGAACGGCAGGGTCGACTCCGGCGAGGCCGACCCGACCAACAAGGCCGATGGCGGCAAGCCGCCGGTCACGGACCCGTGTGCGGGGAAGAACTGCGATGACGGGAA
>JACRCU010000233.1 GCA_016218865.1 Deltaproteobacteria bacterium
GCCAGCAGATCATCCAGCACCGCGAACAATTGCTTGTTGCCGTCTTGCTGGTAGCTGGACAGGTTCGCCGCGAATTCACCAGCGCGGGCAAGCAATTCCTCCACATCGGCGTGCTCGATGTGGCTGCGATGCAGGCCGTAGCCCAGCTTTTGCAGGTAGACGGCGTTCAGGGTCTGCTCGAACTGGCCGACCAGTGGCACCGACAGCATCGGCTTGTGCAGGTACACCGCCTCGCCCATCCGCGAGAAGCCGCCGCCGGCAATCACCGCCTTGGCCGACGCCAGGTGGTCGACAAAGGTCGTCTCGGAAAACGGCTGGTGCAGCAGGTTGCCGTCGGCCTGGATCTCGGAAATGCCCCGGCGCATCCCGTAGACGAGAAACTGCTGACTCGTAAACGTTTTCAGCTCGGCGGCCAGGCTGTCGGCGCCCTCGCCCGTCTGGTAGACCAGCACGTGCTCCCCGGCGCTGGGCCGGGCCGCCAGGACCTCGGGCCGCAAGATCGGCGGCACCAGGGTGGTGCGATCGCGCTTGACCGGCGGGTAGAAAAAGCTAGTGATGATGTAATGTTGACACCCCGGCAGCTTGGCACGGACGATGCCCTTGGCCAGCAGGAACGCCGCCGGGTCGACCCGGAACACGTCGTCGTCGTGGTGGCAGCGGCTGAGGATCTGCATGTTGTCGATGCTGATCACCGGCAAGCCGTGGGTCTTGGCAAACAGGAAGGACCAGGACTCAAAATCCGAAATCACCACATCGGGTTGCCACGTGCGGGCGATGTCGAACCACTGGCGGATGTTGCCGGGCAGGCCCTCGTGCAGCGACGCGGGCAGCAGAGCCTGCTTCAAATTCGACAGGGCGGTGGCGCGCTTTTGGACTTCGTTGTCCTCGTAGATCAGGTGCAGTCCGTGGATACGATGAACACCGCTGAAATGCTTGGACAACATCGCATGGGCGCGGCCCGACACCACGATCTGCAGCTCGTGCCCAGAGGCCAACAAGTGCTCGAGCACCACCCGCGATCGGGTTGCGTGCCCCATGCCCTCGCCGACCACGCCATACAGAATCCGCATCGCCTGCCTCACTGGCCGCCGTGGCGGCAGCCGCTTTCGCCCGCCGCGCGCCAGTGTGGCACGGCCGATCCGCGCCAGCAAATGCGCGGCAGCCGCTGCCCCCGCGCACGATCCACCTTGACCGCAACCGGGCGGCCCGCTAAGCTATTGCCCCTCTGTGGGCTCTGGCGCCCAACGAGAACCCACCCCGCAGTTTCTGGCGATCGGCAGCAAAACGCCGTCCAATCGCACAGATGAGCTGCAATCCTAGCGTAGCGGCTGGCCCTGACCGGCCGCACGAGGTCCATCGTGGCGAACCATGTGTCGGCGCTCAAGCGCGCAAAGCAGAACGAGAAAGCCCGCAACCGCAACCGCGCGGGCAAGGCAGCCAACCGCACCGCGGTCAAGAAGTTCCTGGTCGCCGCCGAGCAGGGTCAGGGCACCGCGGCGTTGCCGGCGGTGATGTCGCAGCTTGCGGCCAGCGCGGCCAAGGGCGTCATCCCCAAGAAGCGCGCCTCGCGGAAGATTTCGCGCCTGGCCAAGTCGCTCAACAAGGCCAACTAGTCCCCGCGCCCAAGCGCACCCGGTCCCGGGGAGCCGCGCCTGCGGCCCCCGCGCGGCCGGGTAGCTGGGGTGCCCGGGATGCCGCGTTGTCCCACCGCCTGATGGTTCGAGGCACGCCCTGAACACAGGCTGGGCCGACGGGATATCGCGGCGAACATTCGCGACATAGCAGGAGTATGGCCACCATGGCTTGGCTCAGGAACGAGGACCTGCTGCAGTTCGGCAAGGACCCGCCTGGGTTGGAGCTGGCTGGCTACTGGCGGCGGGCGGCCGTGGGTGTACCGGACTCGGCGCGGCGGCTGCTGAGCTATCTGGCTTCCAGCCTGGCGTCGCGCGGCTGGCTGGCTGGCGCCGACAGTCTGCTGGTGCAAGCCGTGGAACATCTGGCCGAGCCCGAGCCGCAAGTGCGCGCCGACTGGCAGCTTTTGACCGAGCGCGACCTGATCAGCGTCGAACAAGGCAAGGTGGTGGCGCTGGCCGGCCTGTTGGCGACTCGCCCGACCAACCTGCGGTTTGCCTTGGACTCGCACCACGAACTGCACCTGTTGGGTCCGCTGGCGGCACTGGCGGTGGCGCGCGCCCTGGGCCGGCCCGGCGAAGTGCGCGGAGTGTGTCTGGGCGACGGCACCACGCGCCTCACGCTGGCCTGCGATGTCCACGGCGTGCACGCCCGCAACCCCGAGTCGATCGGCCTGTTCCTGCCGAGTTGGGACGGCACGATCGCGCCCTCGGCGGCCAGCACGGCGGGCGGTCTGTTTGCCGACGACGACGCCCTGGGCGCCTGGCAGGACCTGAACGGCGATCCGGTGGGCATGCCGATCCCCTCGATGTTCTTTGGCATGGCCGCTGTCGATCTGGGCCAGCAGGTGGGCGAGGCGCTGGAAGGCCTGCTGAACCACCTGCCCGACTTCGACTGAGCCAATCTGGAAAACGGCGCGTTCGCTGCTGCATGCCGCTGGCGCCGGACGCTGGCAGTGTGGCGCACTCTGCGCTATCCTCGGGGGTTGGGGCCCGAGCCCCCGCGAGGCCGCGTTGAGCACCGATCGCCAATTCGAACAACTCGTCCAGACTATTACGGATCGCGTGCGATCGGAGCTGGCTCGCCAGGGGCAGACCTCGCTGGGCGTCGCGTCGAGCAGCGGCCCGGTGGCGCGCTCGGCCGGCCACGGCGATCACGGCCACCACCACGGCCCCGGTTCGCCCTGCAAGGCCGGCAAGGGCGAGTGCACCGGCTGCGGCTGGTCGATCTCGCGCCGCCCGGACGACGTGGCCAAGATCGTCGACCTGGGCGCCCAGCGCGTGTCGGCGGCCCCCGGCTTCGACGGCAGCGTGCTGCGCGCCGATTTGGCCCGCTACATCGACCACACCCTGCTCAAGGCCAACGCCGACCGCGACGAGCTGAAAAAGCTGTGCAGCGAGGCCGCCAAGTACAAGTTCGCGTCGGTGTGCGTCAATGCGGTCAACGTGGCCTACTGCGCGCGCGAGCTCAAGGGCTCGGGCGTGCCGGTGGTGGCGGTAGTGGGCTTCCCGCTGGGCGCCATGACCCCGGCGGCCAAAGCCTTCGAGACCCGCGAGGCCGTCCGCGACGGCGCCGAAGAGATCGACATGGTCATCAACATCGGCGCGCTGAAGTCCAAGGACTATGCGCTGTTGCTTGCCGACATCCAGGCGGTGGTGCAGGCGGCCGGCAGCCATCGCGTCAAGGTCATCTTGGAGACCGGCGAGCTGACTCGCGACGAGAAGGTGATCGCGTGCGCCCTGAGCAAGACCGCTGGCGCAGCTTTTGTCAAGACTTCCACTGGCTTTGGCCCTGGCGGCGCCACCGCCGACGACGTCGCGCTGATGAAGGCGGTGGTCGGGGCCGAAGTGGAGGTCAAGGCATCCGGCGGCGTCCGCACTTCGGACGACGTGGACAAGATGCTGCAGGCGGGTGCCACCCGCATCGGGGCGAGCGCGTCGGTAGCGATCGTCCGCGGCGTGACGAACAAGCCCGAAGCCGGCAAGCCGCAGTTGCGCCGGGTCGGCGGCTACTGAGATGCAGAAAAAACTAGTGTGGCTGTGGCTGATCGCTGTACTGGCGGTCGGTTGCGAGGCCAATTCGTCCGCAGTCGACAAGGCCGACGCGACCGCGGCGGATACCACCGCGCCGTTCGACCTGACCACGCCGATGTACGTCGGCGAGCAGACCGGGGCGAGCGCGCGCTACGACTTGGCGGCGAGCGACTGGCACGCCCTGCCCTTCCCCAGCGACACGCGGCTAGCGGCCGACGGCAGCGTGGATCTGTCGGGCTTCCCGGCGGCGCGCGAAGGCGACACGGCGCAATTGCTGAAGGACTACCTGGGCTATGTGCCGGCGGCGCAAAAGGGAGGCTTCTCGATCCAGCCGACCGTCTACGTGCAGTTCGACGCGCCGCTGGACAAAGCCAAGTTGCTGGCGCCGCAGGACACGGGCAAGCAGTTCGGCGCGTACTTCTTGACCGGCCTGGACCCGCAGTCGCCCGACTACGGGCGGCCGATCCCGGTGCGGGCGGCGCTGTCGCCGACCACCCGCGGCCAGCATCTGGTGCCGAATTTGCTGATGATTCAGCCGATTTGGGGCCGTCCGCTGCTGCCCGGCCAGCGCTATGGCTTGGTGGTGCGGCGGTCGCTGCGCGATGCCAGCGGCAAGGTCCTGGCGCAGCCGGCGGTGGTGGCCCAGCTGGTGGCGGCGTGGCGCGCGGGGACGGATCCCGCCAAGGATCATCCCGAGTTGGCCAAGCTAGCCGCCGCCCTGAAGCCGCTGCACCAGGCGATGCTGGCGAGCAAGGTCCCGGTCGCCTACGACGACATCGCCC
>JACRCU010000027.1 GCA_016218865.1 Deltaproteobacteria bacterium
CCGGCCCGGTAGGCGTAGACGCGCCCCGGCAAAAGACGGCGCACCGCGGTAAAGGCGGTGTGGTCGCCGATGTCGAGCTCGCCGGTGGTCAAGAAGTGCGAGGCGACCTGCAGGTTGAGCTCGCCGATCTGGCAGCCCAGAGCCTTCAGGCCGCCGATCTCACTGGCAAACGCCCAGCCATTGTCCAAGCGTGCCGTGACCAGCGGTTTGATGCCCCATGGATCGCGAACCACGTAGAGCGTCTGCGTCGGTACGTGCCAGGCCAGCACCGCCCACATGCCGTTGCAGCGGTCGAAGGTGCGCAAGCCCCACAGCGACAGTCCCTCGACCAGGACTTCGGTGTCGCTTTCGCTGTGCAGCTCGCGGCCGGCGGCGCGCAGTTCGCGGCGCAACTCGATGAAGTTATAAATCTCGCCGTTGAAGACCACCGTCCACTCGCCGTCGGCGGAGGTCATCGGCTGGTGGCCGCCTGGGGTGAGATCCAGGATGGACAGGCGCCGGAAGCCCAGACCCACCGGACCCTGGAAAAACTGGCCCTGATCGTCGGGTCCCCGGTGGACCATGGCGTCGCAGGCGCGCCGTATGTCGTTCGCACGCTCTTGCGCCCCATTTGGCAGCAGCACGCCAACAAGTCCGCACATGAACAGTTCTCCTGTCGCCGCCGCCCAGGGCCGATCGGGCCCCGGGCGCCCTTACTTGCGTCGGTAGTCGTCGCGCTCGGGAATCCACTCGGTGGCTCGCACGACGTAGCGGCCAAATTTGCAGACGAATCGATCCAAGAGCGGCCGCCGGTCCGGGAGATCCGTCATGATGCCCAGCTCGGGGGGCAGGCGCAGGGTGGGGAATTTGTCCAGTTGTCCCGATTGCCGCTCGCGGCTGCGCCGGTTCATGTGCACCTTGGAGACGTAGCGCACCGGGCTGTCGACGTAGTCGTGGCGCATGACCATGCCGGGCTCGTAGGCGACGCGCATGCCCGGGAACGCCAACATCACCCGCACTGTCCAATCCAGGCCCTCGCCGCCGGCAAGCCGCTCGTCGAAGCCATCGACCGCACAGAACATCGCACTCCGCACGATGCTGGCGCCCTCGCAGTCCAAGGTGATGCGCGGCAGCCGGTCGGGCCCCAGGTCGTACACACCCGCGAGCATCGTCATGAAACGGTGCTTGCGGTAGACCACTTTGCCGCGGACGCCCGCGATCTCGTCCGAGGACTGAATCGCCGCCAAGGCCGTCGCCAGGAACGGCCGCTCGATCTCGCCGTCGTCGTCGACAAAGGCGATGAAGGTGCCGCGGGCCAACCGGGCGCCCACATTGCGCCCTCCCGAGCATCCGCAGTTGGTCGGCGATTCGTACCACAGGTCGACCAGGTGCGCACAACGGCGGCGCGCACTGGGATTGCCACCGTTATCGACAACGATGATCTCGTAGTCGCCGCGGTTCAGGGTCTGGTTGCAGATCGCTTCCAGACACAGGGGCAGGTCCTCGTCTCGGCGCCATGCCACCACCACGACGCTGAGAATCGGCGCGGGCCGATTGAGGGGATACTCGATCCGGGTGAGCATGCTCGCTCCGCACTAGTCCATCGCCATGAACTGCGGTCAGGTCCGCACCAGACCAAACCTAACAAGTTCTGCGATACTATGCAATGGCCCAGCTGGCGCGGCCTCGCGCTGCGGCCCACGTGCTCCAAGGACACCCCTCCGCAGCCGCTGCCTGGCACCGGCCACCGCAGCCGTGCGCCCCGGCACCCGCGGAGGACTGGCGTGACTGCGGCACAAGTTCACGAACGGGTTTGCCACGCTGTTCGAGGCCTCCGGGCTGGTTGAGGATGCCGTTGGGGCGCCGGCACTTGGCCCGCTTTGGGTCCAGGCATTTGGGCGAATCGGCGCTGGATCGTGCCCTACCCAGCAGTCCGAAACCTGCCCGACACCAGCTTGTGCTGAACAAGTCGACGGTGCGCGGTCAGGTTCCGGCTCGAGTGAACTTGCCACAGAACGCGGCAAGGCCGGCAAAGTTTAAAGAAGTCCGAATCCACCTGCAAGCGCGATGCAACGCAACAAGTCGGACAGGCGGTGCTTTCTGCCGCGCGCCCTCGCTACAGATTGTGGCTGCCGGGGGCGCGCAACTCGCCAAGGTGACTGGTGTCGTTCAGCTGGAGGAGGCGGAAGCCGCCGCGGTCCATCTGGACGGTGGTCAGCGAGGCCGGGTCGACGGCGAACGTGCGGAATTGCCCGGGCTTGAGCTTGAAGATCCGCGTCAGGGCGGCGCTGATGGCGAACATGTGCGCGACCACCAACACATGGCCCGCCGGATGCACCTCGTACAGGTCTTCGAGCACCGTCCAGGTCCGGACCACGACCTCGGCGATGGTCTCGCCTCCCGGGAAGCGCGTGGTGCCGGGCCGGCGCTGCCAGCGGTCGCGAAACGTGCCAGGCCCCTTGGGCAATTCGGCGAAGGACCGGCCCTCGAGCTGGCCGATGTCGAGCTCCAGGAGCCGGTCGTCGAGCACCGGCATGTGGCCGATGCGTTCGCCGATGCCGGCCGCCGTGTCGCGGCAGCGCTGCAGCGGGCTGGACCACAGCGCATCGAACCTGTGCGAGCCCAAGCGCTCGGCGACCAGCGGAACTTGCTGGCGACCCAGCTCGGAGAGCCCGATGTCGGTGCGGCCGAGCAGGCGCGGTGTGCCGGCCCATTCGCTGGCGGCGTGACGGACAAAAGTGACTTTCACGTGGGGTCTTCCGCACTGCGACTGCGCAGGTGGTGGGCACGCTACCACGTTCGCCGGTGCCGTCGAATAATGAAAAGTCGACTTCGCGGGCCCTTGCGCCGCCGGCTGCGGCTTGGCAAGGTGGCGGGCATGAGCGACGACGTCTCCGCGATGCCCCTGCCCCCCGGCTACCCGCCGACCTGGCCTCTGCCGGCCAACCCATACAATCCGCTGTGTTGGGTAGTGGGCCGCCCAGAGATCGGCCCCGGCTGCTGGATCGGGGCATTCACCCTGATCGACGGCTCGGGCGGCCTCACCATCGGCAAGGGCTGCGAGATCAGCTCGGGGGCGCAGATCCTGACCCACAGCTCGATGCGCCGCACCGTGACCGAGCGCCGCCACACCCAGGTGGATCGCGCGGCCACCGCCATCGGCGATCATGTCTTCGTCGGCACCAACGCCGTGATCCTGATGGGGGCGCGCATCGGCCACCACAGTGTGGTTGCGGCCGGAGCGGTCGTCAAGGAATTTGCAGAGTTCCCGCCCTACAGCCTGATCGCCGGGGTGCCGGCGGTGCGCAAGGGGACCGTGGACCCGGACCAGCTAGTCGGCTGAGTGGTCGTGGTCGCCGTGCTCGGGCGGCGGCCCCCAGTGCTCGGGCGCCAGATCGTCCGGCTGATGGCGGAGATAGCTCAGCTGCCCGCGGCCGTCGAGCTGCAGATCCCAGACCCCGCCGCCCACGAAGTCGTCCGGCGCGCGCACGATGTAGCGGACTTGCCAAGTGCCGGCGCCCGTCGCCCGCGGCTCCGCCGAGTCCAGCTCGAACTGCACCACCGCAGCGGTCCGCGCCATCCACCGCGCCACCTGCTCGCGACCGCGCAGTTCCTCGACCAGCTCGCCGCGCTGGTAGTGGAAGCCGTAGCGCTCGACCAGCACCTCTTCGGCGACGGCCGCGGCCACCGCATCGGGGTCGCCCCGCGAATTGAGCGCCGTCATCCAGTGTTGCAGCATGGCCGCCAGGGCCGCGCGTTCGGTCATCAATCGTCGCCCCAGTCGCCCGTTTGGCCGCCGAGGGGGCCGCGCATCTCGTCGTCGCCGCCCTCGTCTCCGTGGCCCTCGTCCAAGTCGTCGTCGTCGTGTCGGCGGCGGGCCCGCACACCGCTGCCGCTGACCAGGCCGCGCTTGCCCGAAGCCGGCTTGCTGGTGGCGGCATAGCGGCGCAGTGCGTCCAGACGGTCGGCCACTTTGCGCATCAGCGTGCCGTGGGGGTACAGGCCATCGGCGCCGGGGACGCCGGCGTCGACACCGGTGAGGATCTGGATCCCCTCGTCCACGGTCCGCACTGGCCACACGTGGAACTGCCCCTTGGCGATGGCATCGCGAACTTCTTTGTCCAGGACCAGGTGCTGCACGTTCTGCCAGGGGATCATCACGCCCTGCTCGCCGGTCAGGCCCTTGGCCTTGCAGAAGCGGTAGAAGCCCTCGATCTTCTCGTTGACGCCGCCGATCGGCTGGATCTGCCCCAGCTGGTTGACCGAGCCGGTGACGCCGATGCCCTGGGCAATCGGCACGCCCGAGATGGCCGACAGAATCACGTAAAGCCAGGTACTGGAAGCCGAATCGCCGTCGACCTCGCCGTAGCTCTGCTCGAAGGTCACGGTGGCAGTCAAGTACAGGGGATGCTTTTGGGCAAAGCGGTCGCCCAAGAACCCCGAAAGGATTTGCACACCTTTGTCGTGAATCTCGCCCGACATCGCCACTTCGCGCTCGATGTTGACGATGCCGGCGGTGCCGGCGAAGCAGCGGGCGGTGATGCGGAACGGCCGACCGAACTCGTGCTCGCCGACGCTCAACACGGCCAGACCATTGATCACACCGACTTCCGCGCCATTGGCCTCCATCAGCCACTGATCGTCCAGCAGGTCCTCGTGCATCTTGTCGGCGATCAGCGCCGAGCTCTGGCTGCGCTGGGCGATGGCCTTCTCGACGTGTTTGCGGGTGATGTGCTTGCTGCGCGACTTGGCGGCGAACCAGTCGGCCTCGATGAGGAGCATCGAGATGCGGTTGAAGCGCAAGGTCAATTTGCGCTGCGAGTCGACCAGCCGCGCGCCGTGCTCCAGGATCGCCGCCACGCCTTCGCGGTCGACTGGCCGGCAGTTGTTGTTCTTGGCCGCGGTGGCGATGAAGCTGACGTATTTCTGAATAGAATCCGGCGACTGGCGGATCTCGTGGTCGAAGTCGGCCTTGACGCGGAAGATCTTGCGGAAGTCGTCGTCGCCCCGGTACAGCGCGTGGTACAGCGAGTTCGAGCCGATGAGCACGATCTTGACCTGCAGCGGGATCGGCTCGGGCTTCAGGCCCGAAGTGGGCAAAAGCCCAGCCATTTCTCCCAGGTCCTCGATCGACAACTCGCCGTTGCGCAGCGTGACCTTCAGGTTCTCCCACACGCCCACGCCCTGCACCAGGTCGACCGCGTGGCAGACCAGGAAGCCGCCGTTGGCTTGGGCCAGCGAGCCGGCGCGGATCATGGTGTGGTCGGTGAAGTAGATGCCTTGCTCGACGCGGCGTTCGATGCGGCCGAACAACCGGTAGTAGGTGGGGTGGGTCTCGAACACCACCGGTGCCCCCTTGGGCGCTACAGCCTTGGAACCGCTGCCTTTCTCGGGCCCGTGGTCGACCACCAGGTTGGCGCGGAAGCCGACGAACGGGTCGCTCTCTTCGCGGGGGCTGGCCTTGTCTTCCTCGGCGTCGTGATCGGGCAGGAACCGCGTCAAGTTGGCGTGGACGTCGTCGCGCAGGGCGTCGAAGAAGCTGCCGAGCTTGCGGCCGCCCGACTTGAATCGATCGCGCAAGTCTGCGAAAAGGTTGGATGTCACCCGTTCGGCCATTTCGCGCTGCACCTTCTCGATGCGGTCTTGGGTCAGCTGCTCGATCTTGCGGTTGGCCTGGACGAAGGCGGTGAACAGCGGCTCCAGGTCCTCGCGGCGCTTGTCGATGGCTTTGCGCTCGTCTTCCGGCAGCGCCATGATGTCTTTGTCTTTCAGGGTCTTGCCACCTACGACCGGCAGCGTCTCCAGCTCGCCGTCCTTGGTGGCGCGGACCACGAAGCCCAGCGCCTCGGCCTGGCGCGACAGGGCCACGAAGGCATCGGTCGAGGCCATCTGCGAGCGCGAGACCGCGTGCTGCAACTTCAGCTGGTGCTCGGGGGAATGGAACGAGCTGGGAATTTCTTTCTGTAGTTTTTCAAGCAGCTTGTCCAAGGCCTTCTTGAGCTCGCGGCCCTCGCCGGCCTTGAGGCCCACGGCGATCGGCGCGTCTTTGTCGGCAAAATTATGAAGATACAGCCAATCTTGCGGGGTCTTGCGCGCCGGCGCCAGCCTGTCGAGCATCGCCCGCAGCAGGCTGCGCTTGCCGGTGCCCGACGGCCCAGCCACGTAGACGTGGTAGTTGGGGCGGTTCACCGACAGGCCCAGCTCCAGGCTGGCCATCGCCCGCTCTTGCTCGATCACGCTCGGCATGCGTTCGACGTCGTCGGTGGTGTCGAACTTGAGCTTGTCCAGGGCGATTTGCGTGGTGCACTGCCCTGCTTCCAGGCCGGCCGGCCGGGCGACTTTGCGCAGTTCGACCGGCGCTTTCTCGGATTTCTTTGCGTTTTTCTCTGATCGCGGCATCGACCACTCCTGCCGGCTGCGCTCCCGGCACGCTCGGCATAGCACACGCCGCCCGGCATTTCCAATGCGGCCACGGCGGCGGCGCCAAGGTAGACAAGCGCCAGCGAGTCGCTATCCTTTGGCGGCCCTACGCTGGGCGGGAAAGCGAGCATGGTCAAGCAACGCGTGGTCATCACTGGGGGTGCAGGCTTCGTCGGCACGTCGCTGTGTGAGCGCTTCTTGGCCGACGGCTGGGCGGTCGTGGCGGTCGACAACCTGTGCACGGGCCGCATGGACAACCTGGCACATCTGAGGCAGCACCCGGACTTCCAGTTGCAGATTGCCGACGTCAGCGACGGCTTGACGGTCGCGGGCGAGGTGGCCGCCGTGCTGCACTTCGCCTCGCCGGCCTCGCCATTCGACTACCTTGCCATGCCCATCGCGACCTTGAGGGTGGGGTCGGCGGGCACGCTCAATGCGCTGGAACTGGCTAAAATCAAAGGGGCCCGCTTCCTGTTGGCCTCGACGTCGGAAATCTACGGCGATCCACTGGAGCACCCGCAGCGCGAGAGCTACCTGGGCAACGTCAGCTCGATCGGCCCGCGCTCGGTGTACGACGAGGCCAAGCGGTTTGCCGAGGCGGCCACCATGGCCTACCGGCGCAGCTTCGCCACGGACACGCGAATCATTCGCATTTTCAACACCTATGGGCCTCGCCTCAAGCCCGACGACGGCCGGGTGGTGACCGCGTTCTTGGCGCAGGCCCTGCGCGGCGAGCCGCTGACGGTGTTCGGCGACGGCGGCCAGACCCGCTCGTTCTGTTACGTAGACGACCTGGTCGAGGGCATCGTGCGCGTGCTGGAGCGCGGCGACGGCATGCCCTACAACCTGGGTAATCCCAACGAGTTCACCATCATGGAGCTGGCGGAGCGCGTGCAGGAACTGCTGGGTCCGCAGCGCATCATCTACCGCCCGCTGCCGGCCGACGACCCCAAGCAGCGCCAACCCGACATCCGCCGCGCCCGCGAAGAGCTGGGCTGGGAGCCCAAGGTGCAACTGCGCGAAGGCCTGGAGAAAACCCTGGCCGGGCTGCGCGCGACGCTGGGGTTGCCGGCGTGACCAGCGCGCGGGCCGCGGCGCTCCGGGATCGGCTGCGTGGCGCCGGCTTGCGGGCGACGCCGGCGCGCCTGGCCGTCTTAGAAGTCCTTGAGACATCTGAACATAGCCTATCGCACGCCGAGCTGGTGGCGCTGCTGCAGGCCGGGCCATGGGATGCGACGACGCTGTACCGCAACCTGACCGACATCGTGCGCGTCGGCCTGGCGCGGCGGGTGGACATGGGCGACCACGTGTGGCGCTACCAGCGGCTGGATGCGGCGCACCAGGGCGATCACCCGCACTTTACCTGTGTGCAGTGCGGCGAGACCCAGTGCCTGCCGGGCCTGCAGTGGACGGCGGCGCAGCAGGCGCCCAAGGCCGTGGCCAGGATGGAAGTCGACGTGCAATTGCGCGGAGTTTGCGACGACTGCCAAGCTACTTGCAAATGAGTTGCATCTGTACTAGGTTTGCGTCTGGCTGGCAGCGCGGCACGCGCCGGCGTGGATGGGCAATGAGAAACTTTTGGATTGTGGCCCTGCTGGCAACGGCAGTGGCGGCGCGGTCAGCCGATGCGGCACCCGCGGCGGACTTGGCCGGCGAGCCGACTCCGGCCGGCCTTTCGGCCGAGGACCAAGCCGCCCTCAGCGCCGCCGCGGCCGCCGACCAACCCGCGGTGGCGCCCCCTTCCAGCGGGCCATCGCCCAGCGCCAATCCGGCGATTTCCCTACTTTTTGGCGGCTCGGCCGCGGCCTTCTCGCGCCCCGATCCGCCGCAGATGGGCGGGCACGACGCCACCGGCTCGGGCTTCAACCTGCACTATCTGGAGTTGTTCGCCGAGTCGAACGTGGACCCGTACTTCCACTTCCAGACCAGCATCGCCATCGGCCAGGAAGGGGTGGAGCTGGAAGAGGTGTTTGCCGACACGCTGGCGCTGCCCGGCAACCTGCACGTCAAGGCCGGAAAATTCCTGAGCGATTTTGGGCGGGCCAACCCCACCCACCCGCACGTGTGGAGCTTTGCCGATCAGCCGCTCCTGCTGGGCAAGTTCTTTGGCCCCGACGGCAACCGCGCGGTGGGCGCCCAAGTGGGCTGGCTGCTGCCGCTGCCTTGGTTCGCCGAGGCAAAACTGGCGGCCCAGCAAGCAGAAAACCCGTGCTGCAACCGGTCGATGCTGGGCGACACGCCGCGGCCGGTGCAGGCCGCCGACGACCTGCAGTACACAGGCTCGCTGCGGACTTTTGCCCCGCTGAGCGACGACTGGTCGCTGTTCCTGGGCGCGTCGGCGCAGCTGGGGCCGAATCCGCACGTTCTCGGCCTGGGCACGCAAATCGCGGGCGGCGACCTGTACTTGCGCTGGCGGCCGATCGCCGATCCCGAGCGCCGCTCCGTGTCGCTGCAGGTCGAGCACGCCCGGCGCCAGCGCGACGTGGGCGGGCAGAGTCTTGTCGATCAGGCGGGTTACGCCCACGTGGTGGCCAAGGTGGCGCTGCGGTGGGAGGTCGGTTGGCGCAGCGAGTGGGCGACCGGCGTCGCGGGCGATCCGCTGGACCCCGACTGGACGAGCCTGCGCACGCGCCATGCGGCGCAGGCTACCTTCTATCCCAGCCACTTCGCGCGGATTCGCCTGCAGGTGTCGCGGGACATGCCGGGTTGGCTGAATGAACCGGTGTACGGCGCGTTGCTGATGGTCGAATCGGTGGTCGGCGCGCACGGCTCCCACGGCTACTGACGAGCGGCACAAGCGCTCCAGGATTCCACCATGAAGTTCCTTCGTTTTGTGTTGCTGGCCGCCTGTCTGGCGACGCTGCTGCCGGCCCTGCCCGCCCATGCGGCGCGGCTGCGGGTGGTGGCCACCGTGCCAACCCTGGCCCAGCTGGCGCGCGAGGTGGCTGGCGCCGATGCCGACGTAGAGGCCCTGCTCGCGCCGAACCAGGATCCGCACTACGCCGACGCCAAGCCGAGCCTGGTCATCGCCTTGAATCGCGCCGACTTGCTGCTGTTCAACGGCCTGGACCTGGAGGTGGGCTGGCTGCCGGCGCTGGTGCGGCAGGCGCGCAATGCCAAGCTTCTGCCAGGCGCGGCGGGCAGTTTCGACGCCTCGCGCTGGGTGCAGAAGCTGCGGGTGCCGGCGAGCGTCGACCGGGCCCAGGGCGACATCCACCCGGGCGGAAATCCGCATTTCTCTTGGGATCCCCGGGCGGGCGCGGCCGTGGCCGAAGGGCTGGGGACGGCCCTGGGCCAGCTGGATCCAGAACACGCCGCCGCGTTTCGCCAGCGCGGCGCGACCTTGGCCCAGCAGCTGCGGGCGCTGGCCGGCCAGGAGCGCCAGAAATTCGCAGCCTTGACTCCGGCGCAGCGGCAGGTGGCCGTCTACCACGACTCGCTGGTGTACCTGCTGGATTGGCTGGGTCTGCAGCAAGTCGCGACCATCGAGCCGCGGCCGGGGATCCCGCCGGATCCTGCACACTTGGCCCGGGTGGTCGGCCAGCTCAAGGCCGCGCACGTGGCGGCGCTGCTGCAAGAGGAGTACTACCCGCGCAACGCGTCGGACCAGGTGGCGCGGCTCACAGGCGCCAGGCTGGTGGTGCTGCAGGCCGGCCCGCGCGATCGCACCGACTACGTCAGCTACGTGCGCGGACTGGCGGCGGAGATCTACGCTGTGCAATCCAGCAAGTAGGCCCCAGCTTGGCGGGATCCGGTGTGCGTGCTAGCCTGCTGCCCCCGCGGCGTGGGCTGGCCCTGCCGCGCTGCCCAACCACAGCCGCGCCCGCCTAGCTTGGCCGCAAAATGCCCGCCGGAGCCACCGATGACCGATGTGAGCAAGTCGAACAACCCCGCCGAATCCCTGCCGAAAAACTACGAACACCAGGAAGTGGAGCCGCGCTGGGTCAAGGCGTGGGAGGACCTGGGCTTGTACCGCTACCGGCCGGACAGCGCCGCCGCCAAGGCCGGGCGCACCTATGCGATCGACACGCCGCCGCCGTACGTCAGCGCCGCGCACCTGCATACCGGCCACGCCATGAGCTACTCGCAGGCCGAATTCGTGGTGCGCTTCAAGCGCATGCGCGGCTACGAGATCTTCTATCCCATGGGCTTCGACGACAACGGTCTGCCGACCGAGCGCTACGTGGAGCAGAAGTACAAGATCCAGAAGGGCAAGATTACCCGCAAGGATTTTGTGGACTTGTGCCTCAAAGAGACCCGCGAGGGCGCGGCGGTCTACGAGCAGCTGTGGCGCGGCCTGGGCCTGTCGGTCGACTGGCGCATGACCTACTCGACCATCCAGCCGCGCGCGGTGCGCAATTCCCAGCAATCGTTCTTGGATCTGGTCGCCAAGGGCCGCATGGAGCGCCGCGCCGACCCGATCCTGTGGTGCCCGGCGTGCGCCACCTCGCTGGCCCAGGCCGACGTGGAGTCCGGCGACGAGCAGAACCGGCCGATGCACGCGGTCCGCTTCGACGTGGATCCAAGCACCGCCACGGCGGATTCGCCGCAAAGTGGCAAGATCGAGACCACCCGCCCCGAGCTGGTGCCGGCCTGCGTGGCCCTGGCCTGCCACCCCAGCGACAAGCGCTTTGCCCACCTGAAGAACCTGCGCTTCCGCGTGCCGCTGACCAACCTGCGCGCGAGCGAGGCGGGCGAGGTGCTGGAGCCGGCGGAATACCGCACGATTCCGCTGGTCTTCGACGAGACCGTGGACCCCGAATTCGGCACCGGCCTGATGATGGTCTGCACCTTTGGCGATCCGGAAGACATCGCCAAGTGGCGCAAGCACCAGCTGGAGACCGTGCTGATCCTGGACCCGCACGGGCGGATCGACACGCCCAACCTGCCGACCCTGCACCACAAGCGCGTGCACGTGCCGGCCAAGGGCTCGCAGCTGTACAGCGAAGCGCGGCTGGCGGCGGTGGAATTGCTGCGTGAGCACAGCTACTTGGAGGGCATCGCCGACAACGTGTCGCGCGCCAGCCTGCACGAGCGCTGCAGCACGCCGGTAGAAATCCAGGTGGCGCCGCAGTGGTTCATCCGCCTGCTGGACCTGAAGGAGCCGCTGCTGGCGCGCGGCCGCGAGCTGAACTGGTACCCCGAGTTCATGCGCGAGCGCTACGAGCAATGGGTCGAAAACCTGCGCTGGGACTGGAACATTTCGCGGCAGCGCTTCTACGGTGTGCCCTTCCCGGTGTGGTTCTGCAACGCCTGCGACACGCCGATCTTTGCCGACCAGGACCAGCTGCCGGTGGACCCGACCATGACCGCCTGCACCAAGGCCTGCCCCACCTGCGGCAGCCAGGACAGCCGGCCCGAGCCCGACGTGATGGACACCTGGATGACGTCGTCGCTGACGCCGCTCGTCAACGCCAACTGGGCGATGTGGAACGATAAAGACCCAGAGCAGATGCCGATCCAGGATCAGCCGCGGCCGGAGATCTACCCGGCGGGCGTGCGCGTGCAAGCCCACGAGATCATCCGCACTTGGCTGTTCTACACCGTGGCCAAGGGGCACCTGCACACCGACTCGCTGCCGTGGAAAGACGTGATGATCTCGGGCTGGGGCCTGGATCGCCACGGCAAGAAAATGAGCAAGCGCGCCGGCAACTTTGTGGATCCGGCCGAGGTCATCGCCAAGTACGGCGCCGACTCGCTGCGCTACTGGGCCGCGGGCGCGTCGCTGGGCAACGACCTGCGCTACCTGGAAGAGGACGTGAAGGGCGGCCGGCGCCTGCTGACCAAGCTGTGGAATTCCACGCGCTTTGCCCTGATGTACCTGAGCGACTGGCAGCCGGGGCAAGTGGCCGAGACGCCGACTGCGGCCGATCTGTGGGTGCGCGGGCGCCTGCAGCAGTGCGTGGCCGAGGCGACTACCGGCTTCGAGCACTACGAGTACAGCCGCGCGCTCCGCGCCAGCGAGACGTTCTTCTGGGGCGATTGGTGCGACAACTACCTGGAAATCGTCAAGGATCGCTTCAAGGAAGGCACCCGCTTCAGCGCCGGCGAGGTCGAGGCCGGCCGCCAGACCCTGCTGTGGGGCACCTGGACGCTGCTGCGCCTGTTCGCGCCCGTGCTGCCGTTCATCACCGAGGAGCTCTACAGCCGCACCATCAAGGGCTGGCTGGGCGACAAGGC
>JACRCU010000232.1 GCA_016218865.1 Deltaproteobacteria bacterium
GAAGCGCTGGTGGGCGATCTTGGCGTATTCCTTCAGGCGATCCTCGAAGGGCAGGTCCTTCTTGACCACCTCGTAGTACGGCGTCCAGTCCAGGTTCATCTTGAACGGCCGCTTGGTGGCCGCGCAGAAGAGGGTCCACTTCAGCATGTTCTTGACCAGCACCGGCCAGTGGAAGTGCAGCGAAGTGACCTGGAAGTCGGGGCACGCGTTGGCAAAGTCGATCGGATAGAAGGTGCCGTCCTTGCGCAGCGACTCGCAGGAGTTGAACTCCCAGCCAAAGAAGCTGTTGATGGTCAGGCACATGTCCGTGAGCGTCTGCCACTCCTTGGCGTCGACGTAGTTGAAAGCCACCTCGTAGCGGGCGTGCAAGGGCGCGTCGGGGTTGTACTTCACGCACCAGACCTGCGGGCCGATGCCGATGGCGCGCACGAACAGGTCGAACGGCGCGACCGCCTTCTGCACGTGCATCAGCCGGGTGCCGCTGTTCTCGTAGGCGGCCAGGAGCTGCTTGTCGTCGTCGATCTTGGTCACGCCCACCCAGGCGCCGCCGTCGTAGGGCTTCATGAATACGGGGTAACCCAGGTCCTGGCCGACCTTCTTCAGGTCGAACAGGCGGGCGTAGCGCTGGAGCGTGGGCTTGATGTCCGCGAGATCGCTGGCGTAGTCCTTGGGCGGAACCATCCAGGTGTCCGGCACGGGCAGGCCCAGCTTCATCATGGCGGCGTACGAGGTGTGCTTCTCCATGGACTGCAAAGCCCAAGGATTGTTCAGTACATACAGGCCGTCCATGATCACGGCCTTCTTGATCCACTCGCGGGTCGTCTGGTACCAGTGGGTCAGTCGGTCGATCACCAGGTCGTACTTGACCGGCTGCTTCAGGTTGAAGGGCTCGATGGTCACGCGATCGACCTCGAAGCGCACCGTGTCGCCGTCGACCGGAATCGAGAGATCCAAGCGCTTCAGGATCTCTTCGTAGGCGCCGGGCCAGCAGATATCGGCACCCAGCGACAGGCCGATTTTGCGCGTGACGTTGGCCATTTTCCCTCCCAGACTGCAGCGAAAAGTGTTGAAAATCGATGGTATGCCGCTCGCCCGGCGCGACCGCAGCGGCGCAACCCGGGCCTGGCCGCGTGCAGCGGTGTCAGCCATCGGGCGTCGCGGCGGCGTAAGTGTACGGGCAGGCGCCGAAATTGACCAGCCCAAAACGACTCGCAGCCCGTCGTCTGCGCAATCGATTCGCCCGGCGCGCCGGCAAGGCAGTGCGCCCATCGGCGACCGAACCCAACGCAGTGCGTCGTGTTGCCAATCCGGAGCAGAAGGAGGGACTTGGCGCTACTTTGCGCCCGCCGCCGGCAGCTGGCGCACGCAGCGGAAGCCGATGAACGGCACCTGATTGGGTGGGCCAAAGGCGCTGCGGCTCCAAACGTCGGCGTCGGCCGCGCCGTAGTGGAAGCTGCCGCCGCGGAAGATGCGGTTGTCGCCGCTGGTGGGTCCGCGCGGATCCACTGCGGTATTGCGGGGATAGTCGGCGTGCCAATCCCACACCCACTCGGCCACGTTGCCGATCATGTCGTACAGGCCGTAGGCGTTGGCGCGCTTCTGCTTGACCGGGTGAGCACGCAGGCCGGCGTTCTCGTCGTACCAGCCGCTTGCCGCCAAGTCGTCGGGCCGCGCCGCTGCCACGCCGCCGCGGGCGGCAAACTCCCACTCGGCCTCGGTGGGCAGGCGAAAGCCGGTGCAGGCGGGGTCGGGCCAGGTAACCGTCAGGCCTGCCACCACGTAGCACTGTGGGACGCGCTTGCGGCGCGACAGCTCGTTGCAGTAGCTCGCCGCCTGGAACCACGACACGTGCGCCACCGGGCACTCGTCGCAGCTCAGGCGCTGGTCGGACGAGGTGGACATCAAGTCGCGGTATTGCGCCAGGGTCACTTCCGTCGCCTGCATCTCGAAGGGGCGGGTGAGCACCACCTGATGCTGGGTTGCTTCGTTGAATCCCTGGGCCAGGTTGTCGGGGCGGCCCATGGTGAAGGTGCCGGCCGGAATGGGCACAAAACCTGGCGTAATCTGCGACGAAGCCGCCAGCTTGGCCGCCGCGGCCTTCTGCTCGTGCACGGCCGCCGCCACTGCAGCTTGCCCGTCGTCACTGGCGGTCGCCGCCTGGGGCAGGCCAGCTGCGGTAGCGGTCGGCACCTCGGCAGGTGGCGCCTTGCTTTTGCCGCAGCCGATGACCAGCAGGGCCAGGACCAGCAGAACCTTATGCATTGCGTCTCCTTGCCAGCCACAGTGCGCCGACCATGGCCATGAACGCGGCCACGCGTGGCGAGCCGCCGACCGTACCCGCTTGGCACGAGGAATCGCCTTGGCTGGCACCTGGGGTTGTCACTGGTGCGACCACATCCGCCGAGTCGGCCGCGGACAGCGTCTCGCCGCCCGTGTCGACCACCAAGTCGCTGCTGGCGTCCGGTACCGGTTCGGGTTGCGGTTCGGGCACCGGTTCGGGTTGCGGTTCGGGTACCAGTTCGGGTTGCGGTTCGGGCTCCGGCTCGGGTTGCGGCTCCGGCTGTGGCTCGGCAGCGGTCGCATCGTCCGTTTCGGCGCTGCCTCCCGCGCCTAGCAGGCAACTCGCCAGATCGTCGCCGGCGGCCTCGCCCAGCCAGGTCAGCAGACTGGCCCCTGCGCCAAAGCCCATCATCGGGATGGCGCCGGCAAACTGGCCGGCCTGGGTGCCGGCGACGCCAATCAGCTCGGGCAACTGCCCGCCGCCAGCCGCGGCAATGACCTCGATCCGCTCACTCAGCGCCTGCCTGGCGTCCGCCAACGGCGCACCCGCGGCGATGGCCCGGTCGAGCCAGCGGAGGACGCGCAAGTCGATGAAAAGCCACTCTTGGCTGTCGTACTCGCCGCCGTCGTCGTTGCGGAAGAAGCCGGGACCGCCGCCCGCGGCCAACTTCTGCCACGCCTGCCACGACTTCTGTCCCACCTCGCCCCACGGCGGCAACTGGCCGTCGGTCAGCGCTTCCACAGCCGCCAGATCCAGGTTCTTGCCCGCAGGCTCCTCGGCATTGCCGACCAGGACACCAGTCTTGTCGACGAGTTGCTTGACCAGCTGGCTGCGGATGCCCTGCGCCGACTGCCGGTACTGCGCCGCCAGCTTGCCCTCGCCGGCCAGCGTCGCGAGCTTGGCGGCCGTACATAGCCCGCGCACGGCCTGCAGCGACGTGTAGGTGAAGTGCTTTTGCTTGCCGTTCCAGTGCACTTCCCAGATCGACGAGTCGGCCTTGACCAGGCCAGTGCCGTCCACCGCCTGCATCAGGGGCGCAGCGATCTCGTCGCGAATCAGCGGCCAGCGCGCCGCCAGCCAGGCGAAATCCTGCGACGCGGCCACGTAGTGCCCAATCTGCCACAGCACCAGACCAAAACCGTCCAGCTCGATGTTGGGGCCGTCCTGGTTGCTGTCGCTCTCTTCCAGCCCGCCGCCCCAGTAGCGCGTCGCCGAGACCCGGTACGGGGCACCCACCTCGGTCACGAACTTGCCCGGCGCGCCGTCCAGCACGAAGTCCGCGGCGTTGCGGGCCTCGGCCGGATGACCACTGCGCGCCAGCGCCACCGCCGCATAGCTCTGGTCGCGCGGCCAGGTGATGTTCCAGAGGCCCGGCGGCAGGCTTGCGACGATTTGTCCGTGCGGCGACTGGCCTTGGCCCACGGCGCCCACGTTGGCTTGCCGCGCCTGGGCCATTTTCAGCAGCGTCAGCGCGCGCTGGGCGTGCAGCAGCTGTGCCGCGGTGAGCTGGGACGGCAGCTGATCGGCCGCGTGCCACTGCTGCCACCAGGCCAGCTCGTCGGCCAGGACCTGATCGGCGGTGCGCTGGGCCAGCCA
>JACRCU010000234.1 GCA_016218865.1 Deltaproteobacteria bacterium
CTGGCGATGTCGCGCAGCTTGATGGAGCGTCTGGGCGGTACGTTGGAGCTGCAGTCCACGCTGGGCCAGGGTACGACGGTCCGCGTCGAGTTGCCCTTTGCCGGCCCCGAGGCCGCGCCGACCGTGAGCGCCGAGGCCTTGCCGCAGCGCGTCATCCCACACTCTTAGGGTGTGTGAAATGGCGCACCCCGGCGATCGCGGGCGCCGACGGCACTTTGGGCGGATATCATACAAGTTCAATGGGTTGCGGGAGGCGAGCGGCCTTCATCGCCAGAAATGGGCAGTTGCCGAAAGTGGCATATGACACACTGCGCGGGGGAGCCCGCAACCGCGCACGGCGACCGCGATCGCGAATGCGGCCAAAACACGCTTCGATACAATACCATACATACGAGTGACAAAGACTCTCCATCTTGGCACCGGTCGTGCAAGGTCTAGTGGTCAGGCGCGGTCAGCGCTGTGTACGCGCCGACAGACCGCCACCGCCGCTACGATCGCGGTAACTTTGAGGTGTTATTATGAAACGCTTTCCTGCTCTAGGCCTTGCTGCCCTCGTTCTTGGTTGCCTCGTCACGTTGTTGGTCCTCCCCAGCGAGCGCGTCGAAGCAGGCATCGCCGGCACCAAGCACGACTTGTCGGGCAAGAACTGGGGCAGCAACCAGCTCTGCATCTTCTGCCATACGCCGCACAACGCCAGCACCGTGGCCGAGCCGCTGTGGAACCACGCCATCACGGCGTCGACCTTCACGGTCTACTCCAGCGCGACCTTGGACGCCACCGTCGGCCAGCCCGACGGCAGCTCGAAGCTCTGCCTGTCCTGCCACGACGGCACCGTGGCCAACGACTCGTTCGGCAGCCAGACCGGTTCGCACACCATGACCGGCACGCCGCTCCTGGGCAAGGACCTGTCGAATGACCACCCGATCTCGTTCACCTACGACGCCGCCCTGGCGACGACGGACGGCGGTCTGGTCACTCCGGTCAGCGCGGCCTACGTCGACTCGGCCAAGAAGCTCCCGCTGTACTCCGCCAAGATGCAGTGCGCCACTTGCCACTCGGTCCACGACAACACCAACGGCTTCTTCCTGCGGATGAGCAACGCCGGGTCGGCGATGTGCCTGTCTTGCCACAACAAGTAGTCGCTCTGGTTCGCTCTCGCCCTGGGTCACGGGCAACGGGCAGCGGGTAACTCCTCGACCGGTCGCACGAACTTGTTGTTCACCCCAGCAAGCCTCGTCGGCGCCCACCCCAGACCCCTGGCGAACGAGACTTCGCTCCACCATCGCCCACTCTGAGGCTGGCGATGGTGGGCGAAGTCGTTTTTGAATCGTTAAAGTCGCGACAGTGGCCACTCCAGCGCCCGTCGCCCGATCCGGCTGGGACGGAGTGTCCGCGTTGCTATCCTGCTTTTCTCTACAGTTGCGCCGCTCGGGTCGGGGGACCACCGCTGCGGCCAAGCTATGTGCCGGACCCCAGTGGTTGGGCGACCGGCACTGGCGGCTCGGGCGAGTGGCGCGCGCGTCCGCCGGCGCATCTCGCTATATTTCGTAGTATGTTTAATGTGTTGTGCGCATCATGTGGCGCCAGCCGGCCGGCGACCACGCTTCTGTGACACTGCGATTAGAATTGACTAGCCTTGATGTATGTCACCGGTGTGTATCTTGTTGGAAGTACAAGCGAATATCGCAAATGACGCAATGTGTCATCTGCCGTCGCGACTGGACATGGGCCCGGGCGGCGCGCAAAATGAACCTCGCCCGTCCGCCCGCCCCTTCTCTTGGTTCACTTGTCACGCCAATCCAACAGAGGACCCCATGCAACAGCCAACAACGCCAGATTCCTATCGAATAGCAGGCAAGGGCGCATGGCGACGCATGCCAATTCCGTCCAATTCGGATCGGAACTCCGGGCAATTCTCTGGGCGCCTTGGGCGGTGGCCGGTGGCGCAGCTGTTGGCGTTGGCGATGACCGCGGTGGTGGCGGCTGGCGCGCTCGGCTGCTCGGGGCCCGCGCTGCGCAAACCGGCCCTGCGCTTGTATCCGCCCCTGCCCAACAAGCCGCGGATGCAGTTCCTCGCCAGCTTCTCGACGGCCGTCGACGTCGAACAGAACTCGACGGTCGAGGACTTCCTGGTCGGCAAGGACCCTAGCGTGGCGGCCCTGCGCAAGCCCACCTGCGCCGTCATCGTCCAGGATCGGGTGCTGGTCGGCGATATCGGCGCCCATGCCTTGGTCGTGTTCGATTTGAAAACCAGCCAGTTTCGCCCCATGCGCGGCGACAGCGGCGAGGGCAAGGTCAAACAACCGGTCCAGATGACGGTCGCCGACGACGGCACCTTGTACGTCGCCGACGCCGGTCGCGGCCAGGTGCTCGCCTACGACCAGAACGAGAACTTCCTGCAGGCCTACGGAACCGAGGGTCAGGTCAAGCCGGTGGGCGTGGCCGTGCACCGCGACTCGATCTACGTGTGTGACCGCGACCGCCATCAGGTGGTGGTGTTCGACCGGCGTACCTCGTTGGTGATGAAGCGCATCGGCGCCGAGGGCACAGAACCCGGCAAGCTGTACATTCCCACGGCCGTGGCGGTTGGGCCCGACGGCGATCTGTACGTGGCCGAGACCGGCAACTTCCGTGTGCAGCGCCTGCGCCAAGACGGGACGAGCGTGCGCGTCTACGGCGGCCTTGGCGACACGCCGGGCACGTTCACGCGCCCCCGCGGCGTCGCGGTCGACCCGGCGGGCCGGTTGTTCGTGGTCGACGCGGCCTTTGAGAACGTACAGGTATTCGATCCCGAAGGGCGGCTGCTCATGTTCTTTGGTGGTCCGGGCAACGTGCCGGGCGAGTTGGTGCTCCCGGCCGGCATCGACATCAGCCGGACGTCGCTGGACCACTTTGGCCGGATCGCCGATCCGCGGCTGAAGCTGGAGTACCTGGTGTCGGTCGTGAGCCAGTATGGCCCCAATCGCGTGAGTATTTTTGGCTTTGGCGACTGGCAAGGTCCCTACCAGGCGCCGCCGGCACCCGCACCGGCCAAGGCCGCGCCAACTGCGCCGCCGGTCGACAAGGCTCCCCCGGCCGCGGACAAGCCGGCACCGCCGCCCGCCGAGAAGCCGGCGCCGCCCCCGGCCGACAAAGCCGCACCGCCGCCGTCCAAGGGTCCGTCGGCCAAGGAGCGCAAAGGCTAGCCATGGTGCGGGACCCATCTCCCATCCGAATGCGAGTCACGCGGGCGTTGCGCTCTGCGGCACTTTTGGCCACGGCCGTGGTGGCCTTGCTGTCGTGCTCCAACCCGGCACAGCGGCGCGCCACCTTGTCGTTCTTCTTTGACGGCGTGCCCGAGACCGACGACGAGCCGGCAGGCACCGCGGCCGGCCGCTGCATCGCCCACAAAGTGGCCGTCCAGTCGGCGACCCGCGAAGAGCCCAAGGCCGATCCCTTTGCCCACGTGCCGTTCCGCGATGGCCGCTGCAACGAGTGCCACGACCGGCTGCTGCGACCGATGAAGTCGAGTTCGGACCTGTGCCTGACGTGCCACTCGCGCGAGAAGATCGTGCCCAAGAACGCGCACGCGCCCGTGGGCGACGGCGATTGCTCCGTATGCCACCAGCCGCACACCGGAACCGAGCCGAAGTTGCTGCGCGCGGCCACGGAGGCCTTGTGCACGGGTTGCCACGAAACGGGCGATCCCGCTTCGGAAGCGCGCCACCGCCTGCTGGGCAAGCGCCGCACCTGCACCAACTGCCACGAGGCGCACGGCTCCAGCGGCCCGGCCTTCTTGAAGCCGCCCAGCACTCAGCTGTGCGGTGGCTGTCATATCCTTGAATTTGCGAAGAAGACCGACCTCCACTCGCCCGCCGAGGGGGGCGAGTGCTACGCCTGCCACACGCAGCACGGCTCGGGCCAGCCCAAGCTGGTCGCCGGACCGATTGAGGCGCTGTGCTTCGGCTGCCATGACGAAAAGGAGGTCCGCTCGCGCCCGGCGCACGCCAAGATGAACGGGGCGCGCTGCACCAAGTGCCACGATCCCCACGGTTCTGGCCAGCGCTTCTTGCTGCGGCCTGCGGCGGCGGGCGGCGGCCGCAAAGTGGGCGCTGCGGGCAACCGGAAGGGGGCGCGATGAACGCTTCGCTCCGGACCATCGGCAACGGCTTGGCGGCTCTGGCAATGGGCGCCGCGCTGGCCCCTACCGCGGCCCAGGCGGCCGAAATCCGCTGGCTGCGGCTGGACCACAGCCACGCCGTCTACGACGCCATCGCGGGCGTGCAGTTCCGCGACCTGGGCCTCGACGCCGCCACCCACGCCAAGATCGACCAGTTCGTGCTGATCCTGGGCGAGCGCCTGGGCGCGGTGGCCAAAGGTTCCGTGTTGCACCCACGTTTCATGACCTTCAACGGCGGCGTCAGCCTGCTGGCCCTGCAGCAGTCGCGCAGCGGGTACGCGGTGACCAACAAGGACATGGCGAACACGTTCCGCGCCGAGTACAAGGCGACGGCGACGATCAAGAAGGACAGTTCAGCGCCGCTGATGCTCACGGCGGACCGCACTACCGATATCATTCGGCGGGATTTTGTACCCAACTATGATCTGTTGCGTACCTCTCATACTGCCAACTGGTTGTGGCAGAACACAATTGCTCCGGTCAATCTGGGCATCGCCAAGACGTCGATGGAGTACGGCCAGGGCGACCCCGGCTACGGTGCCGACGACCTGATCCAGGCCACGGCCAGCGCGCGGCGCAAGCAGCCGGCCTCCGACGTAGCGCTGGAGTACCGTTTGCTCGACTACAGCAACGCGGCGCGGTCGTGGCTCACCTACCGCAGCCACGACGCCATGGCCAGCTACGTGTGGCGCAGCGACCCCTGCACGCCGCGCCGGTATCAGTTCGACAGCAGTCTCCGCTACCTGGATCGCACCAGCGGCTCGTCGATGGCGCAGTGGCTGGGCGACGCGATGGGCACGCTGTGGTGGTCGGATCCGCTGACGATGCGGCTGGGCTACCGGCTCCTGCAGCAGGACACGGGGACATCCACGGTATTGCAGCACACCGGCTGGACCGACGTGCGCTACCGTTTCTACCGCAGCCTGACGCTCGGGGCGTCGGCACAGGGCGGCGCGCGCAGCTTGAACGACAGCCAGCGCCTGTTCGGCACGCTGGCCAGCGACGTCAGCTACGTCAAGAAGCTGGGCTCGTTCGGCACGACCAACCAGCTGTGGCAGCAGACCTATTACAGCGAAAAGGGCGACAACCTGGGCGGTTTGCGGCAAGTGACCGGCGAGCCGCACATCCTCAGCGCGCAGGAGCCGGCGATCCTGCAGCACGAGAAGGTGCTGCGGTCGTCCGTCAAGGTCTACGACGCGGCCACCCTGAAACAGTACGTCGAGACGCAGGATTACGTGGTGTTCGAAACCGGTCAGCGGCTCACGTTGCGCCGCGCCGTGGCCAGCACGATGCCCGACGGCACCGCCGTTCGCGTCGACTACCAGTACGAGGAGCCGATCGGTCCTGGCCTCAGCTGGTACGACAACCGCTGGGTCGGCCGCCACACCTTGCCCGTGGGCCAGAGCGTCGTGACCTATGCCGAAGTCGCCGAACGCTGGACGGATCGGCAAGTGGCCGGCCAGGGCACCCGCACCGATCGCTTCGAGAACCTGCTGCTGGGCGCCACGGGTCGCTGGCGGGTCTTGGATGCCACCATCGAAGGTCGCCGCTGGCGGGCCATGGACTTCCGCGTGTACGAGCTCTCGGCCCAGCTCGGCCTGACCCAGAGCTTGGGCCAGCTGCGGGCCACCCTGGGCAACCGCGCGCTGATCCAGTGGATGGGCAGCGAAACCTGGTACAATTACGAGACCTATCTTGACGGCACCATGCCGATCACCAATCAGGCGGCCATGGGCGGCCGATTCCGCTACTTGGCGCGCGCGGGCCTGGAAGGCATCTCGCAGACCTTGGATGGCGACGCCTACACGTGGTGGCAGTGGCGGCAAGTGCGTATTCGCGTGGACTATCGTGTGCAGGCCAACTGGCGGGCCGACACGGCGACCCAAAGTCATCGCCTGTTCCTTAGTGTAGGGAGGCCGCTGTGATGTGCACCCCACCCGAATCGCGCGGCGATGGCCTTCCTGGCCCGATCTGCAACTGGCCAGAATCAGGAGGGGACCCCGGTCCTGGCCCGGGGCAATGCCCAGGCCATCGGGCCGCAGTCGACGGATTCAGCGCCATCACGCGGATGCCCCAAGCGTGCGGCAATGGCGCGGCGCCGAGCCCATGGCGGACCCGAGTTGGCCCGCGGGCCGCGCTGGTCCTGGCACTGGCTGCGATTCCGGCGGGTGCGGCGGCCGACCCAGGCAGCCAGCATGGTTCGGTGACTGGCTCGCCCCACGACCTGAGCAAGTCCTTGCCCGGTGTGCGCGCCGACGGCGAATCGTGCGTGTTCTGCCACACGACCCACCAAGCCGGCCGCGAAGGGCCGCTGTGGAATGTGGAGCCGAGCCACCGCGTCTACCGCCCGTACCAAGGCTCGGAGGGCGGTGTGCCGCGGGGTCAGCCGGACGGCAGCAGCAAGCTGTGCCTGTCTTGCCACGACGGCCTGGTTGCACCGCTGATTCGCCGGCTGCCCGCGGTCAACAACGGCACCAAGCCCTTGCAGCTGCAGCCCAGCTTGGACCGGACCGCGGGCGACCTGGCGACCAGCCACCCGGTCTCGACGAGCTACATGGCGTCGACCGCCCGCCTGCAGTGGCAGTTGCTGCCGGCGGCGCTGGTGCTGCGGCAGGCCACGCCGGGCGCCGCGGCGCCCATCGATCCCCAGGGCCGCATCCAGTGCACGTCGTGCCACGATCCGCACAACAACCGCAACGGCAACTTCTTGCGCCTGCCGCAAGAGGGCGATCGCCTGTGCCGGTCGTGCCACGATCCGCGCGGCTACGATGCGGCGGCGCACGTGGGCTCGCAAAGCAATGGCCAGAAGATGGGTTGCAGCACGTGCCACGTCTCGCACGGCGCCGTCTTGGGCACCGCCATGTTGCGCGCCACCGAGCCGGTGCTGTGCATCCATTGCCACCGCGAGCAAGTGCGCTCGACCACCCTGATTACCGGCGGCCACGGCGCCATCCAGCACGGCGAGCGCCGGTCGGTGCAGCGCGTGGAGTGCAGCACTTGCCACGATCCCCACGTCGTCAAGGCCCGCGCCACCTGGGACCGCTCGTTCCTGACCGATCCGCGCGACCGCATGGGCCGACCGCGCCTGATTTTGTCCGAAGAGACGCCGTTTTCGGGAACGGCCGACCCCCTCAATGCCTACCGCAGCTCGCCCGTGTTCTGCTTGTCGTGTCACGACGGTTCGTGGCAGGGCGCCAGCAACATCGCCGGCGAATTGGCCCAAGCGGCGGTGCGCTCGTCTGAATTCGTGCTGGGCGCCTCGAACTTGCACATCGTGCACAGCAGCGTGCGTGCGGGCGAACGCGTGGGCTGCACCTACTGTCACGACGTGCATGGGTCCAACGGCAATGCCGGCGTGCGCCGCGGAGCCATGCTACCCGCGTGGCTGGTGGTCCGGGAATTCCCCTATGTGCGCAAGCAGTCCTGCGGGTCCACCGACCCCGCGGCGCGCTGCCATTAGGAGCGGACCTGCGGGGCCTCGGCGCGGCCTCGCGCGGTGCGACAGGAGTCAAGTCAGGGCAGGATGTAGGGAAGGGGGGCAGATGGTCGGAAGGATGCGCGATAGTCGTTGGAATCTCTGGAAGTTGTTGGCCACGGCTGGCACGGCGGTCGCCGTCCTGGCCGCGTGCACCCATGCCGATGTGGTCCAGAACCCGCGGCCGCGCACAGTCCGCGCCACGGGTACGGGACCGCTGGCGCCGATCCCAGACGACCTTGCGGCGTCCCGACATGCACCCTACGAGAATGACACCTGCGAGGCCTGTCACGAACGCGCCAACCCGGCGGACCCGGGGCCGGTCAAAGCCGGCTCGGCCGAGGGCTGCATCACCTGCCACGAAGAGGTGCCCAGTCAAGTGTCCGCGGGCGCGGCCGGCCGCCGCATGCCGCACCCGGGAGCGCACTCCATCTGCAGCAAGTGCCACAACCCACACAATTCCCGCAAGAGCGGGCTGATGCTGTAGGACACCGGGCCGGCGCGGTTGCGGCGGTCCAAGCGTCGAAAGCAACGGGGGCAACATGCGAATCCAAGCGTTGGCCGTAGTCCTGGCAGTGGCGATTCCGGTGGGTGCGCAGGGTGCGGAACCCGCCGCCGCGCCGGCCAGGCCCGACAAGGGAGCTGCCGCCCCGGCCAAGCCCGACAAGGCGGCCGCGGCTGCGCCTGCCGGCGGGGGACTGGCACCCAGCAAAGACAAGGTGGTATCGAGCCACGGGCCCTACGAGTCCGGCGACTGCAGCTTGTGCCACGCCAACAAGGATCCGCGCAATCCGGGGCCGGCCACCAAGCCCGTGAACGGCGTGTGCTTTGCCTGCCACGAAGACATGCAAGACGTGATGGGCAAGAGCAAATTCAAGCACAAGGTCGCCGACGCCGCCTGTACCAACTGCCACAACCCGCACAACTCGGCCCAGCCAAAGCTGCTGCGCGCCGCCGCACCCGGGCTGTGCCTGGACTGCCACGCCAAGGTCAAGCAGGCCATGGAGGGGGAGGTCAAACACCAAGCCCTGCGGACCGGCGCAGGCTGCTCGAACTGTCACTCGCCGCACGCGTCCAACGTGGAGCACTTGCTCCTGCGTCTGCCGTTCGACCAGTGCATCAGCTGCCACGACAAGGACAACGTCGCCGACGCGTCGGGCAAGCCGCTCACCAACTACAAGAAGTTGCTGCAAGACAACCCAGTCCACCACGCGCCGGTCGCCGCCAAGGATTGTTCCAGCTGCCACCAACCACACGGCAGCGCGTACTTCCGGTTGTTGGTCGCGCCGTATCCCGCGCAGTTCTACGCCCCGTTTGACCCGGCCAACTACTCGCTGTGCTTTACCTGCCACGACGACAAGATGGTCACCGCCGCCGAGACCACCACCGCAACCCGGTTCCGCGATGGCAGCCGCAATCTGCACTTCTTGCACGTGAACAACCCAACCCGCGGCCGTACCTGCCGGGCCTGCCACGAGGTGCATGCCTCCAAGCAGCAGTTCCAAATCCGCGACGGCGTGCCCTACGGCACCAAAGGCTGGATCCTGAAAGTAAACTACACGTCGAGTCCAAACGGCGGCACCTGCGACAAGACCTGTCACACCAGCAAATCCTATGTCAACACCAAGAAATAGGCGCCCAGCACCGCCGCCGGCTGCACCCGCGACCGCTTTGGACTTCCCCGCCGAGGCGGACTGTCGCGCAGCGTGCAGCGCCAACCTCTTCGGTGAAGTCGGGGGACGCCCGGCCCTGTGCGACCCGCGCGACTGCCC
>JACRCU010000238.1 GCA_016218865.1 Deltaproteobacteria bacterium
CAGGGCCGCCCGCGACGCCACCGCCAGGATCATCACCCCGATGGCGCCGGCGGTCAGGGCGTGCAGCGCGGCAAAGGCGCCGATCGGCCCGCCCAGGGCACTGATGCCTTTGAGCAAGAAACCCAGCGGAATAAATGCATAACCCGCGTGCAGCACCCACACCAGCGGCAGCCGGCGGGTCTGCCAGGTGCGCCAGTGCCGCATCCGCAGTCCGGTCACTCCCGCGGCCGCCAGGGCGACGACCCAGTTGGCCGTCGAAAACGGCGCGACCAGCTCCAACACCACCACCAGCGCCACCAGCGGCACGGCGGCGCGATCCAGCCAGGGCGGCGTGGTGCAGGCGTGCTCGGCGTGGCCAGCCTGGCGCAGCGCGTTCTGGGTGAAGCTGGGCACGATCCGCCCGCCGATGAGCGCGATCAGCGCCGCGATCAGGTACACGGCGGCGTGCAGCGCTTGGGTCTGGTGCGCCGCGCCGGGCGCCAGGTGGTAGTGGAGGTTCAGGCCCCACAACGCCAAAAGCATCGCCACCACCTGGTAGTTGCGGGCGTTCTTGGCGCGCAGGATGTCCAGGCCGACCCAGCCGGCCAGCACCGGCAGGAACAGCAAGTCCAGCGGCCACGCGGGGATGCCCACCGGTGTCAGCGCCATGCCCAGCCGACCCAGCAGCCACGCCGCCGCCAGGACCCCGGCGCGGGTGCCGCGAAACAGCGGACCCTGGGTCCACTTGGGCACGGCGGCCTGGAGGAACCCGCCGATGGCGGCGACCGCAAAGCCGAAGATCAGCTCGTGACCGTGCCACCAGGGCGACAGCGGCAGGTGCCCGCGCCACGCCAAGAGCCACGCGGTCAGCGCCAGCGGCGCAAACAACCCGGCGGCCAGGAACATGCTGCGGTGGCCCGAGGCCAGGAACACCGGACCTTGCCAGCGCTGCGAAGTGGGGCCCAAAGGAATTGGCATTGCAGGCTCCCAGTCTTGCGCGGCCACGTCAGGTGATATACTCCCGCCGCGCTGGCCCAGTCTGGCATAAACGGATAAACAAGTCCATAGATGGCCGCACCCCGGTCGCGCGAGGCGCACGTGAGCCGCAAGAACCGCCCGTACCAGTTCTACGACACCACCGGCGCCGTGTGCAGCACGTGCCTGCGGCAGATCGAGGCCAAGGTGGTCATCGAAGCCGAGCGCGTGCTGCTGGACAAGTGGTGCCCGGTGCACGGCATGGAGCGGGTGCTGCTGGCCGACGATCCCGAATGGTACCGCCTGGGGCGGGAAGTCTTCGTCAAGCGCCCAGAAATGCCCGAGAAATTCAGCACGCCGATGGAGTACGGCTGCCCCTACGACTGCGGCCTGTGCCCGGATCACATGCAGCACTCGTGCCTGACCGTGCTCGAGGTCACCGACCACTGCAACCTGCGCTGCCCGACCTGCTACGCCGCCTCGGGCCCCGAGCGCACCACCCACCGGCCGCTGGCGACGGTGATCGCCATGCTCGACGCCGCGGTGCGCAACGAGGGCGAGGCCGACGTGGTGCAGATCTCGGGCGGCGAGCCGACCTTGCACCCCGACTTCTTTGCCATCTTGGACGCAGCCCGCGCCCGGCCGATCCGCCACCTGATGGTCAACAGCAACGGGCTGCGCATCGCCCAGGACAAGGACTTCGTCGCGCGGCTGGCCGAGTACAAGAAAGGTTTCGAGATCTATCTGCAATTCGACTCGCTGCAGCGCGAGCCCCTGCTGGACCTGCGCGGCGCCGACCTGCGCTCCGTCCACGACAAGGCCATCGAAAACCTCAACGCCGCCGGCATCTCGACCACGCTGGTGATGACCGTCAAGCGCGGCGTGAACGACGGCGAGATCGGCGCGGTGCTCGACTTTGCCCGCCAGCAGCCGTGCGTGCGCGGGGTGACCCTGCAGCCGGTGCAGGAGGCAGGCCGCTGCGACAATTTCGACAGCCGGCAACACCGCCTGACGGTGAGCGAAGTGCGGCGGCGCGTCGCCGAGCAGTTCCCGGTCCTGACCCTGCGCGACATCGTGCCGGTGCCGTGCAATCCCGACACGCTGGCAATGGCCTACGCGCTGCGCCAGGGGCCCGAGCTGGTGCCGCTGACCCGCTACCTGGACTACCAGACCCTGGTCGAGGGCGGCGGCAACACCATCGCCTTCGAGCGCGATCCGCAGCTGCGCGACAAGGTGTTCAGCCTCCTGTCGACCGGCCATTCGCCCGAAAGTCAGGCCAATTGTCTATCGGACCTGCTGTGTTGCCTGCCGCAGGTGGCCGCGCCGAGCCACTTGGGCTACCAGGACGTGTTCCGCGTGCTGATCGTGCAGTTCATGGACGCCCACAACCTGGACCTGCGGGCGCTCAAGAAAAGTTGTGTGCACATGGTCCAGCCCGACGGCCGGATGATCCCGTTCGAGAGCTACAACCTGCTCTACCGCGACGAGCGGGCCCAGACCCTGGCGAAATTGCGCAGCGAGCTCAAGGCGTTTCATCAGCTCCGTCTGGGAAGCTGAATCAGCTATTTGGGCTTGCTGCAGCACGCCGCCGGCGCGCACGAGCCGATCACGAATTCGACCCCGTACTCCACGGTCTTGCGCCGCCAGCACAGGGCGTGGTCGCCGCACTCCGAGTCGTCGGTGCAGAGCATCGAGCACCAGGCCGGCGCGTCGGGGCGGATCGCCTGCGGGCAGGTCTTGGCGGCAAGGTTGCCGGCGCAGTCGCTCATGGTGGCGCACGGCTTGCCTACGCCAAAGTTGTTGACGATTCCGGCGTTGCAGGGTTGGGTGCAGGTGGCGCCGTCGGGGATTTCCACGGAGTAGGCGGCGGCGCATTGCACGGGCATGCACACCTTGGGCTCCTTGGGGCCGCGCGGCACGCACACGCCGCCCTCGCC
>JACRCU010000235.1 GCA_016218865.1 Deltaproteobacteria bacterium
CCAGAGCCAGAGCCAGAGCCAGAGCCAGAGCCAGAGCCAGAGCCAGAGCCAGAGCCAGAGCCAGAGCCAGAGCCAGAGCCAGATCCAGAGCCAGAGCCGGAGCTTGCGCAAAAGATGTCAAGTGGCAATACCTGACACCCGCACAACTCCGGAACCGTGACCAAAATCCTAGTCGGAAACGTAACTTGCGCAAAAGATGTCAAGTGTCAATACCTGACACCACCCACCACCCGCATCTACCGCAGCTGCGCCCGGAGTTCGCCCCACTGCCCGGCCAGATGCGCCTGGCACATCGGGTACAACATCCCTTCTTCCTTGGCGTTGTGCTGGCCGATGAGCATCAACAGGGTGTCGCCGTGGTCGAGCACTTCCTGCCAGTCTCCGGCGCGCGCCATGTGGTCCAGCACGCCGCGCACCTGCGCGTGCTCCATCCGCATCACGGTGGTCGGGCCCTGGCGCATCCCGGTCGCGGACTCGAACGCCGGGAACAGCGTGTCCTCTTCCCAGGCCAGGTGCCGGCGCATTGCCGCGTCGAACTGGGCCAGGGCAGCCCGCGCCGCCGGCAGGTCGCGCCCGTCCAGGCCCTCGACCGCGGCCCAAAGCGCATCGCACTCGCGGTGGTCGTGGGTAAAGAAGGCCAACAGGCCCGTGGTCGGCGGCAAACTCGTGGCTTCCATGACTTTCCTTTGGGCAGCGACCGTGCTACCGTGCACAATGTTATCACCCGATAACATCCAGAGCAAGCGATGAACGAGCACCTGCCCACCGACCAGCGCCGCCGCCAGATTGCCAGTGTTGCTCTGGACTTGCTGGCCCAGCAGCCGGTCGCGGCCCTGAGTACCCGCCAGATCGCCGAGCGCGTCGGGGTCAGCCAGCCGGCGCTGTTCCGCCACTTTGCCAGCCGCGAGGCGATCCTCCTCGCCGTCCTGGATCAGGCCCGCGCCGACCTGGGCGACCTGCTCGAGCGCCAGCTGCGCCTGGGGCGGCCCGCCGCGCAGACCATGGAGGAATTCGTGCAAGGTCTGGGCGAGTACGTCAGTGCCCACCCCGGATTGCCGCGCCTCCTCTTCGCCGACGTGGCCGAAGGCAGCGCGCCCGCCGTCCACGCCGCCGTGCTGGCCATGCAGTCGCGGCAGCAGGCGGTCATGCGGACCCTGCTGGAGCTCCGCCTGCGCGACGAGCGGCCGGCGGCGGGCGTCGACCTGGATGCGGCGGCCGCGCTGTGGGTGGCGCTGCTGCAAGGCACCATTCTGCAGTGGCAAATTACCGATCGCGCCCAGTCTTTGCCGGCGGCCCTGGGGCGGGCCCTGGGGCTTTGGTGGGCGGGTCTTGAGGCGGTGCCCCTGGCGAGCGCCCCACCGCAACCGCAGGACGCGCCTGCACTGCAGCCCCTGCATGTGCTGGACGTGCGCCCCATCCTGGCGAGCGGCACCGACCCCCTGCACAGCATTCTGGAGCACCTGGGCCGCCTGCCGCCGGGCGGCGTCCTGAAGGTCATCGCCCCGTTCCGCCCCAAGCCGCTCCTTGCCCTCTTGGCGGGCCGCGGCCACGCAGTCCGCGATCGCGACGAGGGCGGCGGCGTCTTCCACGTGGAAATCCCCGCGGTGAACTGCAGGCCCATCGAGGACTTGCGCGACCTGGAGGCGCCCCTGCCGCTGGAGCGGGTGCTCACCACTGCCCAACAGCTCGGCCCCGGCCAAAGCCAAGTGTTCCGCGTCCCGCGCCTGCCGCTGCTGGTGCTGCCGCATCTGGCGGCCCGCGGCGTCGACCACTGCACCTGGCAGGAGTCGGACGGCTCGGCCCTGCTGTGGATTGGGAGGTCGCCGTGACCCTGCTCCCCGGCCAAGACGGGCTTCGCCTGGACCAGGCCCCGCCACTGGCCATTCCCGCACGCTTTTTTGCCACCGTCCCGGTCGCGCTCGCGGCGGTCGGCGGGGTCCTCCTCGTCCACGGCGGCGCAGCTCTCTCTAGCCGCTGGCTGCCGGCGACGGTCGCGCTGACCCACCTGCTGACCCTGGGCGTGGCGGCGATGGCGATGATCGGGGCGCTGTACCAGATGATCCCGGTCGTCGCCGGCGTCCCCGTGCCGCGCATCGGTCTAGCCAAGGCGGTCCACGCCCTGCTCTGCACCGGTCTGGCGGCGCTGGTATCCGGCCTGCTCCACCCCCAGGCGCAGTGGCTCTTCCACGCCGCCGAGTGGAGCCTGGGCGCGGCGCTTCTCGGCTTCGTGGTGCCCACCGTCCTGGCCCTCTGGCGGGCGCCGACCAAGTCGCCCACGGTCGCCGGCATGCGCCTGGCCATGGCGGCGCTAATCGCCCTGATTACCGCCGGTTTGGTGCTCGCCTGGCAATACGCCACGGGCATCTACACGCCGCACCGCGTCCCCCTGCTCACGCTGCACGCCCTGCTCGGCGGGGTGGGCTGGGTCGGCGTCCTGATCGCTGCGGTGAGCTGGCAGGTCCTACCGATGTTCTACCTGGCCCACGCCCCGCCACCGCGCCGGCAGAGCCAGTTCTTGGGCGTGGTGGCCGCGTCGCTGGGGGGCGCGACCGTGGCGGCCCTGCTGACCCTAGGCGGCGTCGACCTGGGCCCGCTGCCGCCGCAACACTGGATCGCCGCGCTCGCCGGCCCGGCCGTGGTCGCCATCTGGCTGGTGGCCCCCCTCGGAGTCCTGCGCGCACTGCAGCAACGCAAGCGCCCGCGCAAGGACGCGAGCCTGCAGTTCTGGTACGGCAGCCAGGCGGCGGCCCTGGCCACGGCCCTGTGCGGCGCGCTGGCCCTGGTGGTCGACGACGATCGCGCCCTGCTCGCCGCAGGCTGGCTGGCGGCGGTGGGCTGGGCGGCGGGCACCATCCACGGCATGCTGACGCGAATCGTGCCGTTCCTGGTCTGGTTCCACCGGTTTTCGCACCTGGTGGGCCTGCAGCCGGTGCTGCCGATGAACCGCCTGTGGCCGGATCGCTGGGCGCGCCTGGGCTTCTGGAGCCACGCGGCGCTGCTGGCCCTGGGCCTAGTCGCCATCGGGATGCAATACGACTTGCTGGTACGGCTCGCCGGCGCCGCGGCGGTCCTGACCGCGCTTTCCCTGGCCGCGGGTCTCTACAAAGTCCTGGCAGCACGCCCAGTTACGGCACCGGCGCCGGCCACTGCGAACCCGTGACAGAATCCGCCCTCGACCGGCCTGGACCGATGAAATATAGGTAGACGGGGCTCTGGGCCGATATTATCATGGTCCCATGGACGTCGCCGACCAACTCATCCTGGAACGCCTGCAGCAGGACAGCCGCATCACACAGCAAGAGCTGGCGCGCGAAGTCGGGCTCGCACAGCCGACCGTGGCCGAGCGCATCCGCAAGTTGGAGCACAGCGGCGTCATCCGCGGCTACGTCGCCAAGGTCGACGCCACCATGCTCGGCAAAGAGATCACCGCCTTTGTGGGCGTGTCGATCGAACACCCCCGCTATTTCGACGAGTTCACCGACGCCGTGCTGGGCATGGACGACGTGCTCGAGTGCCACCGCGTCGCGGGCGAGGACTCGTACCTGCTCAAGGTCAAGTCGGCCACGCCCGCGACCTTGGATGACCTGTTGGTGGGCAAGCTCCGGCTTTTGCCTGGCGTGACGCGCACCTACACTACCATCGTGCTGCGGTCGATCAAGGAGGAGACGCTGGTGCGCGTCGCCCCCGCGACGGCCCACCCTGCCACCAAGTGAGCCTGTGGAGGACCCAGTGAGCCTTACCCTGTCGCAGCGGGCGCTGAATGCGCAACCCTCCGTCGTTCGCGAGATCCTGAAGATCGCCGAGCGCCCCGAGGTGCTCTCGTTCGCGGGCGGCTTGCCGGCCCCCGAGCTTTTCCCGGTCGAGGCCATCGCCGCCGCCCACGCCGAGGTCTTCCGCACCCACGCGCGCTCGGCCCTGCAGTACTCGGCCACCGAGGGCCTGTTGCCCTTGCGGCAGTGGATCGTCGACCGCCTCCGCAGCCACGGCATGAACGTCGACGTGGAAACCTGCCTCGTCACCGCGGGTTCGCAGCAGGGCATCGACCTGGCCTCGCGCGTGCTCATCGATCCGGGCACCGCGGTGCTGGTCGAGGACCCCAGCTACCTGGCGGCGCTGCAGGCGTTCCACGGCTACGAGGCGCGCATCGTCACCATCCCCAGCGACCAAGAGGGCATGCGCACCGACCTGCTCGAAGCGATCTGCACCCGCGAGAACGTCCGCGTCATCTACCTGGTGCCCTGCTTCCAGAATCCCAAGGGCACCACGCTCTCGATGCCGCGGCGCATCCAGCTGCTGGAAGTCGCCGCGCGCCACGGCATCGCCGTCATCGAAGACGACCCGTACGGCGAATTGCGCTTCCGCGGCGAGCACATCAAGAGCCTGGCCGCGCTGGATACCGAAGGCGTGGTGGTTCGCCTGGGCTCGTTCAGCAAGACCCTGGCGCCCGGCATGCGCCTGGGCTTCGCGACCGGCGCCAAAGACGTCATCCGCGCCATGACCGTGGCCAAGCAGGCCTGCGACCTGCAGACTGCGACCCTGGCGCAGCGCGCCGTGGCGACCCTGCTGCAGACCTTCGACTACGAAGGCCACCTCTCGCAGCTCCGCGCCGTCTACGGCGAGCGGTGCACCACCATGCTGCAAGCCCTGGAAGCCTCGATGCCCGAGGGCACCAAGTGGACCAACCCGGAAGGCGGCATGTTCATCTGGCTCCAGCTCCCCGACCTGCTCCGCGCCGAAGACCTGTTCCCGCTGGCGATCGCCGAGCGCGTGGCCTTCGTGCCCGGCGCGGGCTTCTTTGCCGGCGAGAAGCGCCACGACTTCATGCGCCTCAATTTCTCGAACTGCGGCCCCGACGCCATCCGCGAGGGCATGGCCCGACTGGGCCGGGTGGTCGCGACCGCCCAACAGGCCAAGCGCGAGGGCCGGCCGGCGGCGCAAACGATGGCGGTAGCTGGGTAAGAGCCGGGGGAAATCAAGTCGATTTTGCCCGGGCCCTGTACCACTGCTGGGTGGGTCGCAAGTGCGCGTCCCCTATCGGGTCCGTCGCACCGCTCCATTCAGGCCCCTGCTGACTTGCCTTTACGCAGATCCAAACGACCGGCGCGGCGACGGTCGTGTGACCGAAAGTGCTTGCGGCACGACCACCTGCCCCTTACACTGCAAAACATGTCGAGCGCCCGTTCCAGCCAACATCCCGTTCTCAAGGCCCTGGGCCTTGGCGCGGCGTGGCTGTGGTTGCTGCAGGCGCTCGGCGCAAGCCTGCTGTGTTTCTGCGGACATTGCCCCACAAGCGCCGCCCTGGGCCTGGTCGCCGAGCCCAGCGAAGAGCTGCACGCCTGCTGCAAACAGCACCAGGAAGAACTGGCCAAGACGGCCGCGGGCAAGCCGATGCTGGCCGCCCACGAGTCGTGCTGCGCCGGCAGCCACGAGCTGGTGCGCACCAACGCCGAAGCGCCGACGACGCCACATGTGCCGCAACCGCTGATGCAGATGGCCGAAGTGAGCCAGCCGAGCTTGCTGAGCGCCGCCCTGCCGCCCCCGGCCCAGCGCCGCAGCTGGTCCTGGAGCCGCGGCCCGCCCGGCCAAGCGGGTGAACCTCTGTACCTGCACTACGCCTCGCTACTGATCTAGCCCCGCCGTACCCGCCCTTGGGCCGCGCAGCCGTTTCTTGTGCTGTGCCGGCTTGGCTGCGGAGCGGCGAAAGGCGCTGTTTCCCCGCACATTCCTGAACGAACTTGGCGCGCCCTGACCCCTGCGCCCCTGCGAGTGCCCCGCCGCGAAGCGGAGCGCCCGCACCCACCGCCGCCGGAGGTAGCCGTGGACGAGCAGCAAACCAATCCGAATCAAGCCGTTGCCCAGCGCAGGACCTCGCCGCTGCTGTGGCTGACCGTGACCCTGGCCTTTGCCGCCGCGATTGCGGCAAGTGCGTGGCTCGCCTGGAGCTTTGGCTTCAAGGCCGGCCAAGTCGCGCACCAGTCAGCGCACGCCGAGTACGTGTGCCCGTGGCACCCCACCGTGATCTCGGACAAGCCCGGCCAGTGCCCGGCCGACGGCATGTTCCTGATGCGCCGCCAACCCGGCCAGACGGCGGTCGCCAAGGCCGCCCCCGCGCCGGCCGCCAAGAAGGGCCCGGCCGCGCAGACCATGATGGCCTATGCCGACTTGTACGAAGCCCTGGTGGCGGGTCAGGCCGAAGGGGCCGCTGCGGCAGCCACGGCGCTCGCCCAGGCCGGCGCCGATGTGCCCGCCATGACCAAGGCCCTGCAGGACTTCCCCAAGGATCTCGCGGCACAGCGGCAGCGGTTCGTGGCGGTGTCCGAGTCGCTGATCGCGCACGCCAAGAAGAACCCCAACGACTTCAATGGTATCCATGTGATGAGCTGCGACATGTACAAGGGCCGCTGGCTGCAGAAGGCCGGGCCGCTCCGCAACCCCTACTACGGCGACGAAATGCTGAGTTGCGGCGAGGATTTGGGCGCCGCCAGCCGCGCGGGGCAGCCATGAGGCGAGCCGCCACTCCCAGCTGGCTCCTGGCCCTGACGCTGCTGTGGGCGACTCCGGCGCGCGCCGGCGAGCTGAGCGATCTGGTGCGCGACGCGCTGGAGCACAGCCCCGAGCTGGCCGCGCTGAACGAGCTGTGGCACGCCGAGGCCGAGCGCCCCGGTCAGGCGAGCGCCCTGGCCGACCCCACGCTGTCGATTGGCTACCAGAACGACGGCCTGACGTCGCTGCCCTACGGCTCGTCGATGACCACCTACTTCTCGATCATGGGGACGCAGAGCCTGCCGTTCCCGGGCAAGCGGGCGGCGCGGATGCAGTTGGCGCAAGCGGGGTTGCCGGGCCTGCGCGCCCAGGCCGAGCGCGTCAAGCGCACCCTGCGGGCCGACATCGAGCGCGCCTGGCTGGCGCTGGGGCTGGCCAGTGACCAGCTGGCCCTGCTGGATCTGCAGGAAAGGACCTGGAAAGACGCCGAGCGGGCGGCCGAGGCGCGCCTTGCGAACGGCCAGGGCAGCGTCGCCGACGTGTTGCGCACGCGCATCGAGCAGAAGCGCGTGGTGCAGCAACGGCTGACCCTGAAGTCGCAGGCCGAGCTGCGGCGCATCGAGCTCAACCGCTGGGCGCAGCGGCCGTGGCAGCAGGCGGTGGCGGGTCCGGCGACCCTGGCCGCCCTGCCGCGCGAGGTGCCCATGGCCGGCGACGTGTCGGCGCTGACCAAGGATCTTCCCGAGTTGGCCCTTGCCCACGCCGGCGTCGATCAGGCCGAGCGCCGGCGGGCCCTGGCCGAGATCGAGCGCGAACCGGACTTCGCGGTCACCGCCGGCCTGATGCCGCGCGGCCTGATGGAGCCGATGTGGCTGATCTCGTTCAGCTCGACCCTGCCGATCCACAGCGGCGCCCGGCAGAACCGGGTGGTCGCCGAAGCGGTGCACCAGCGGGCGGCGGCCCAGCGCGCGGTGGAGTCGGTGCAGCAGACGGCGGTCTGGCGCGCCCGCGAGCGGCTGGCACAGCTGCAAACGGCGGCCGAAACCCTGTATCTGTACAGCCAAATCATCGAGGACGACCAGGGCGCGCTGCAGGCTACCCTGAGCCAGTACGCGCAGGGCAAGGCGCCGCTGGCGGCGGTGCTGCAGGCGGCCAACGCCGTCCACGCTGACCGCGGCAGCTACCTGGGCACCCTGGTGCAATGGCACGCCGAGGCGATCGCCCTGCGCGAAGGGGACCTGGGGCCGACCAAGGCCATCGGCGGCGGCGC
>JACRCU010000236.1 GCA_016218865.1 Deltaproteobacteria bacterium
CTGGGGCGCGTGCTCGGTCCGGCGGCGGCGGGCGTGTTCCTGGAACTGGGCCTGCGGGTGCCGTTCTGGGTCGGCGGCCTGCTGGTGGCCGTGGGCTTGATGGTAGCGCGCGGCCTGAAACAGCCCGACGTCGCTTGAACAACAATGGGTTTCACAATGAAGACTTCATTTGCCTTTGCTCTCGCCCTGTCGCTGCTGGCGGCCTGCACCAGCGCTTCGACCTCGCTCGACGACTTCGACATCACGCGCACGGCTTCGGTGGCCATCAAGGGTTCGCCGCTGAGCCAGCTGCTGCAGCCGCTGGGTTTCGCCGGCTGGACCGATATGAACCTAAGCAGTTCCGCAGAGATGCAGAACCAGGGCGTCAAGCCCAACCAGATCGACTCGGTAAAGCTGAAGCTGTTGCGGCTGAAGGTCAGCAAGCCGGCCGGGCAGGATCTGACCTTCTTCAAGTCTGTGAAATTCTACGCTGAATCCAAGGACCTACCCAAGCTCTTGGTCGCCCACGGCGGGCCGTTCACCGCCGGCCAGGGCAGCGTGGACCTGACGCTCGACAGCGCGGAATTGAAGCCGTACGTGACGGCGGCGGCCATGAGCCTGACCAGCGAGGTCGACGGTCACTCGCCGGCGCAGGACACGACCATCGATGCGACCGTGACGCTGCGGGTCGATGTGAACGTGACGGGGGCGATTGCGGGGAACTAGCCGCAGACCCTGGACGATCTTCCGAGCACCGCGCTGCGTCGGCTTGACCTGTAACCACGAAGGTTGCACACTGGGTTCATGCTGCGCCGGCCGACGCACGAACTAGCCGCATTTCAAGCCGCGATGGCCGCGCGCCTGCGTGCCACCCGTACGGCGGTCGAGAGCGCCCAAGTGCTGGGTTTCTCGGCGGACGGCATCAAGGCCACGCTGGCGTCGATGCGGCCCAGCATGTTCTACAAGAGCATGCCGTCGGAGCTTCGGCCCGGCCAATGGCAGGACGTCTACCACGTCCCCAGCGTGGTGGGCATCTTGTACGTCAAGTTCACCGACGAGGGCATCCAGGAGTTCAAGCTCCTGTCGTTCAAAGCGAAATGAGGACCGCCATGCAACAGCAACCGCCTAGCGACGCCATTGTGGATCAGCCCCCGCGCTGCGACGAGTGCGGCCTGCTGCTCCGGCACGAAACTCGCACGCGTACATGGACTTACAAGGGGCACGCGGTCTCAGCCGAGCAGCCCGGTTGGTATTGCGCAAGCGACCCGGCGCACGAGCCAGTCTACGACGAGGCCGACATCGCCGCGACGGAAGCCGTGTTCTTGGGACTGCGCGCCGACGTCGAGGGCACGCTGTCGGCAGCGGAAATTGCTCGAATTCGCCGGCGCTTGGGGCTGTCGCAGCGGCAGGCGGGCAAGCTGCTGGGCGGCGGGCCGATGGCCTTCCACAAGTACGAAAAGGGCGAAGTCGCCGTGACGCGCGCGGTGGCTGTCCTGCTGCGCCTGCTGGACAGGCACCCCGAGCTGCTCGGCGAGATTCCGGGGCGGCTGGGTCGGGCGGCGTAGGCGGCGCGGGGAGGACTGTTTCGCCATGGACGACATCAAAGCCCGCATCTCCGCTGGAGTGGCCCGCGACCTGCCCGGGATGGCGCCGCATCTGCGCGCTTGGGTCGCGGCACATTTGGTCGAGCCGCGGTTGATTGACGCGTGGGAGGACTCGGACGGCCTCGTGCCGATGGGGCCGATGTGGTTGGTGACGGACCATACCGGCCAACAAGACGCGTGTATGCGGGTTATCTTCGACCCGAGAAATCAGAGCTTTGGGCTCGTCATGGGCCGGGAAGGCGAGGTCAGCTGGTTCTGGGGTAGCGGCGAAGGGTTTGCTGAGGCGGTCAACGACATCTAGACGCCGCGGTGACTTTGCGGGTCGATGTGAACGTGACGGGGGCGATTGCGGGGAACTAGCGCCGGCTACTTGATTTGCTTCTCGAGCAACCCCGGCAGCGCCTGCTCCAACTCGCGGCGCAGCTGCTCGCCCTCTTCGCCAGGAATGGCGGCGAACGGATCCTGTGCCAGCTTGCTCACTTGGCTGATCAGCGACCACGCCACCACCACAATTGCCACCGCCGTGATGAGCCCGCGCAGCAGAACCAGCGCACGGCGCAGCCCCACCGTCAGGCGCTCGCGGGCCTCGCCGGCCAATTCGGCAAAGACTTCGGGCAGGTGACCGCTGCGCTCGGCCGCCGCCAGCCGCTCTTTGGTCTTGGCCGGAGCACCGGGCCAATGCGCGACGCTCGCGGACAGGGGCGATGTGCGCAAACTTTGCAGACTTTTCTGCATCGCCGCCGTCATGGCACGCTCGCCCGGCGCGGCACCGGCCAGCTCCAGGGCGCGACCCAAGGGCAGACCGGCCTGCAGGGCCATCGCCAGCACGTCGAACACGAGTGAAAACCGGCGAGCGCGCAGCAGATAGCCCAGGCCGGGCACGGGCTCCAGGCGCCCGAGGCCATCCCAGCGACCCGGCGCGCGCTGCACCTGGCGCAGCCCCAACCAGGCACCAACACACACGGCCGCCAAAATACCAAGCGATGTCGCCACTTCCAGCAGATATGCGCCGATTCCCTGGGTCATCAGCTCCTGCACCGGCGACAGCAGCAGCGACGAGATCACCAGGAAGGCCGGATAGGCAAGACTTCCCAGCAGTTGCGACCGCAGCCCGGCACTGTGGGCGTGCCGCTCGGCCAGCCGGTGCGCCACCTCGGGCAGCTTGCCGGTGTGCTGGGCGGCGGAAATCATGGCCAAGTCGATGGCATCGAAGTAGCCGGGGAGCCTCTGCATTTCGCCCAGCAGGTCGGCGCCGGCGGCCAAACGCTGCGCCAGGTCCAACTGCGGCGCCTCGGCGGCTCCCCCCAACACCGCCGCGGCGTGCTCCAGGGCTTCGGGCAGCGGCACGGCGGCGCGGGCCATGCGCTCGATTTGAATGAACAATTGCTCCCGCTGGCGCGAATTCAGGCGGATCGTACTGACAGACGCGGTTGGCGCGAGCGGCGGAGTCTTGGCCGGGGCCGCCGCGGTCGGTTGAGGACGCTGCGGTTGTGGCAGGGTTGCGACCGGCAGTTTCTCCGCCGCGACGGGGACTTTGGCCTTGGCGATAACCACCCCGCAGTGCGCACACTCCAATGCATCGGGCTGGATGGCCTCGCACCGCGGACAAATCACGCCTTGCCTCGCGGCGGGCGAGCGGCGGGCGACTGCCACGAGCCGGGGCGGGCATCGGCGCCTTCCACGCGCACCAGGTCGCACATGGCCGAAAGTCTAGAGAAAATCCGCGGCCCTACCCGCGACGACAGACCCTCGACCTCCAGGCTGTCGGGCGATTTGTCGAGTCCGCGCGCGAGCTTGTGGGCTGCGTTGCCGCCCTCGGGCAGGGCCGGGTCGCCAAAGGCGTAATTGGTCGCGACAAAGGTGACGCCGCCGCGGTTGTAGCGACCGGCGACCAGGGCGTCCAGCACGCCGACTTCCCATTCGCTGGCGCGGCCTTTGCCCAGCTCGTCGATGAGCAGCACCTCCACGTCGACCAGCGGCGCGATGAGCTGCGCCTCGCCCTGCCCCTCTTGGAAGCCGGCCTTGAGCGACCACAGCAGCTGCGCGAAGTCGGTGAAGTGCACCGCCACGCCGTACTCCAGGGTCAGCGCGCGCGCCATGGCCACCAGCAGGTGGGTCTTGCC
>JACRCU010000237.1 GCA_016218865.1 Deltaproteobacteria bacterium
AGCAGCTCGCCGGCCAGCGCGCCTTCCAGGCCGTGGACGCGGGCGATACCGTCGCCGACAGCGAGCACGCGGCCGGTCTCTTGCACGTCGATCTTGGCACCGTACTGGGCAACCTGGTCGCGAATGACGCGACTGACCTCTTCTACGCGGATGTCCATGTCGAGCTTCTCCCTTCTGATTTCGATCGTCTGAGTCGGTCTGCTGATTCGGTCTTCTACGTCGGTTCTAGGCTGAAATCCTAGGCGGGGTCTGAATCGGTTGTGGCGTGCGGGCTAGTCGGCCAGCAGGCTTTGGCGCAGGCGCGCCAGGTGGTTCGCCACCGAGGCGTCGTACACGGTGTTGCCCACTCGCACCACCAAGCCACCGAGCAAGCTGGGATCGACCTGGGCGTCGAGCGCAACCTGCTTGCCCAGCAGGCGACCCAGCAGCTCTTGCAGACGCTGCTTGGCACCGTCGCCCAGCGCCACCGCCGAGGTGACCAGGGCCTGGGTGCGGCCGCTGCGGGCATCTTGCAGCGCCGTGAATTCCTTGCTGATATCGGCCAGCGAACCGATGCGGCCCTTGTCGAGCAGCAGGTTGACCATGTCCTTGGCGGTGCCCGACACGCCGCAGGCGGTGACCACCGCGCCCAGGACCGCCCGGCGCTGCTCCAGGGCCACGCTGGGATTGGTCAGGATGGCGCGCGCCTCGGCGACTTCGGCCAGCGCGGCCGCCATCGCCTGCATGTGGCCGCGCACCACTTCGCCATCGCCGCGCTCGTCGCATAGCGAGACCAGCGCTTTGGCGTAGCGGCGGGCAACTTTTACCGAACCTTGCTTCATCTTTTCCTCGCTGAGGTGGCTCGCTGAGCTGCCTGGGCCGCCGCTGCGGTGCCGGGCAGCCGGGCTGGCTCGCCTAGCTGGCCGCCCCGGGGAGCTGCGCCAAGTCGTTCATGGCCTTGTCGATCAGCTTCTGTTGGGCCGCGCCGTCGATGCGCTTTTGCACCAGTTCTTCGGCCAGGCGCAGCGCCAGAGCCGCTGTCTCGCGGTGCAGGGCGTCGCGCACGCGCTTGCTCTCTTGCAGGATGCGCTGCTCTTCCTCGGCGGCGACGCGCGCCACCTGGGCGCGGGCATCGGCCAGGATCTGCTCGACCTCGACCTGGGTACCGGCGCGCACTTCGGCCAGCATGCGCTGGTTTTCGTCTTCGAGCTGGCCCATGCGCTCTTGGTATTCGGCCAGCTTGGCCTGTGCCGCGGCCTTGGCGGCCTGGGCCTGCTCGATCTCGCGGGCCACGTCTTGGTAGCGCTTCTCGAGCGACTGGGCGATGGTCTTCTTGCCGAAGTAGACCAGCAGCCCCACGAACACCACGAAGTTGATGATGTAGTAGCCGTGGATCTGGAACTCGAAGCAGCCCTGCTCGGCGTTGCAGGCCTCGTCGGCAAAGGCCTGGAGCGCCATCAGGTTCAGGCCGATCGCAGCAGCAATGAAGGTCGACAAGTTGCCCAAACGCATCGCTCTACTCCTAACCCCCATCGGGAGTTGCCTGGCCCCCATCGTGAGTTTCTTAGCCCCCATCGGGAGTTACCTAGCCCCCATCGGGAGTTACCTAGCTCTGCGCCAGTTTGTCGGCAATCGACACGGCAATCTGTTGCGCTTCGCCCGCCAGGGACGTGCGCGCGGTTTGGGCGGCGGCGCGCTGATCGGCAAACACCTTGTCCAGGCGGCCGATCGACTCGCCGCGTGCCTTGCTTACCAGCAGGTCTGCCTCTTTGCGGGCGTGGTCGCGGGTCTCGGCGCGCTCGTGCATCGCGGCCTTGCGGCGCTCGGCGGCGGCGACCTCGTAGCGGGCCACTTCGTCGTCGGCCTGCTTGCGCAGTTGTTTGGCTTCGTTGCGGGCGCCTTCGGTGCGGGCTTCGCGCTGGTCGAAGCGCGCCAGGAATGGCTTGAAAACGAGGCCCGGCAGCACCAGCAGCAGCAAAAAGAAGAAGGCCGCCTGGCTAATGATCGTCACGTCGAGATCGATGAGGCCAGCCCGTGCCACCGCCTCGGAGAAGCGGAAAACAGGCAGGCTGTCATGGCCTTGCGTGACGGTCGCGGGCAGCGTTGCGATCAGGTGGAGCATATGGGCTTCCTGGGCAGGCGAGGCGCGGAGACGAGCGCCGGGGTGGCGCGATCTGCGGTATTTGCCTTGAAATTCCGGCCGTTACGTGGCGATCGCGTGATCGATAGGCTAGGCGGGAACCGGGGTTCCCAGCCCGGCGGCGCGACGGTGTAGCAGGCTTTGGCCCAGAGGTCAATTGGCGGCCGGGACGGGGCGTGCCTACTCGCTGTGCTGGTTTGACGGGGCCGCGCCAACCCGCCAGACTGTTGGGGCAAAGCCGCTGTGCGGTAGCCCCCCATTGCCGTTGGAGTGCCAAGATGTCGATCGCCCAACTTGAAAAACATCGTGTTGTTCTTCGCTTGACCGCCCTGTGCGGCGCTCTGGCCCTTCTGGGCGCCAGCGGGTGTGCCGACAGCACCGAGGCGGGCGCCGATGCCACGGCCACCTGCGGCACCGGCACCGTCAAGAAGTTCGACCCCAACACCGGCAAGCCGGTCTGCGTGCCCGACACCGACATCGGCAACATGGGCGAGGACTCGGGCGGCCTCAGCGACGGCAGCGGCACCTCCGACACGGGAGGGGGCGACACCGGCAAGACCGACACGGGCGGCGGCGGCGACACCGGCGGCAGCTCCGCCTGCAAGCCCGGCATGACCGGCGAGGCCAAGTGGTTCAATTGCCCGCCCAAGCCTGAATTCCCCGGCGGCAAGCTGCACGGCCAGTCCTGCACCAAAGACGACGAGTGCTTGTACGGCATCTGCCTGTTCGGGTTGCCGCTGGCCGCCTACGACAAGGCGATCGGCATCTGCAGCAAGAACTGCGGCTTCCAGGGCACCAACGCCCACACCGGCTGCTCGACCGAGGACGCCAACCCCAGCGGGACCGACGCCTACTACTGCACCATGGAGCGCACCGCCGCGGTGGGCAACACCATGCGCGACACCAGCAAGCCGGCCCTGTTCAAGATGTGCGGCCACAACTGCAAGAGCGACGCCGACTGCAAGACCTGGAACCCCGACCTGCCCACCTGCGCCAAGTCGTCGACGCAAGCCCTGTCGACCAATCCGAACGGCGTGTGCGTGCGCCTGCCGTAGGGCACCCGGACGTCAGCCGTCGAGCCCCAGCAGCCGATCGATGGTCTCTTGGTCGGCGGGCGGGAACCGGTAGTCGTTCAGGTCGGCCGGCTTCACCCAGCGGAAATCCCACACACCTACGCGCCGCAGCGTTCCGCCGATTACGCGGGCCGAGAAGCTGTGGAAGTCGATGATGTAGGTGTCGTAGTCGCGCACGGTGGCCAGGGTCTTGCCCAGCACCTCGATGTCGACTTCGAGCTCTTCGCGGATTTCGCGGATCAGGGCTTGTTCGTCGGTTTCGCCCGGCTCGACCTTGCCGCCCGGGAATTCCCACAGCAGCGGCATGGCGGCATGGGGGAGGCGCTGGGTGATCAGGTAGTGGCCGGCTTCGTCGACAATTTCGGCCGCGACGACGCGGATTTGGCGCTTGGTGAAGGATTCTGCGGACACGGCCGGCTCCGAATCGCTGGGTGGGGACGCACGGGGTAGAGGCGCAGGAGAATCGAACTCCGCACTCCTACGTGGTTTTGGGGGAGTTCGATTCACGAACAGCCCCGTCTGGCGGAAGCGCAGGAGAATCGAACTCCCCCTGGACACTCGTCGCGCCCAACACCGGTTTTGAAGACCGGGGAGCCCACCAGGACCCAAGCGCCTCCATCCGACACCTTGCCGGGCGCGCGGCGATCGGTCAAGCCCCGGGCGGGTCCATGCGCAGGCGCAGCACCGACGCCACACAGCCCAGGGCGGCGAGGCCGAGCAAGCCCAGGAGCGCACCGGGGATCTGGTCGGCGGTCTGCGCCGCGGCCAGCTCTTTGCCCGGCAACGTCTGCACTAGCGCGGCCAGGTAGTGTGCGGGCGAAAGACGAGCCAAGCTCTCGACTTGCGTGGCCATGATCAGGTCCACGATGAGCAGGAACCCCAGACCAAAGCCGGTGCCCGACTTGAACCAGGCGCCGATGGCCATGAACACGCCGGCGTAGGCCATCGCGCCGAACACCACCGCCGCGACCTGGCGCACGAAGTAGCCCGAGCTGACGGAAAACGGCGTGCCGAACAGGGTCGCGTCGATGCCGAGCACCATCGCGCCGCCCAGCAGCGTGCAGAACAAGGTGACGGCCAGCCAGCGACCCAGCGGCAGGGCCACCACCGCCCGCGGGCGCAGCAGCAACATCGGCAGTGCGCCCGAGTCGGCGTCTTCGCGGAACACGCCCACGCCAAGGCCCAGGGCACACAACGCCAAGGCGCGCATGGCGAATTCTTGGAAGAATGTGCCGATGCGCGAGGCGTCGTCGATGGCGAGCCGCGCCAGGCCGGCCGAGCCGAGCACCGGCAGCAGCGCCAGCAGGTAGTAGGGCCACGAGCGGCGCGGGTTCAGCAAGTGGCGGAGATGCAGGCCGAAGTGGGCGAAGCTGGCGGCCAGGTTCGACAGCGGCGCCGGCCAGACCGCGTCGCGGTAGCTCCAGGGCGGGCCGCTGCTCGGGGAACCGTTCATCGGACCTCCGCGGCCAAGGCCTGAAAGAGACTGACCAAGTCGTCGCCGTGGGTCGTCACCTGTGCCGGCACCAAGCCGCTGGCCACCACCGCGGGCGGCAGCGCCCGGCACAGACTGTCGGCGTCGGCGGCTTGGATGGTCAAGGTGTCGTTGGCGATGCGCACCAGCGTCACCGGCGCCCGCGCCAGCAGCTCGCGCGCCAGGCTGCGCGGGTCGGCGCAGGTGATCTCGAGCACGGTCGCCTGGTTGTGCAGCATGTCGCGGATGTCCTGTTGCCGGCCCGCCGCCACCAAGCGGCCCTTGAACAGCAGCACCAGGAAGTGGGCGAGCTGCTCGACTTCCTCCAGGATGTGCGAAGAGACGATGACGCAGGCGCCCGCCTCGGCCGCTTCTTGAATGAGGGCCGCAACCTGGCGTCGCCACACCGGATCCAGGGCGTTGAGCGGCTCGTCGAGCAGCACCAGTGCCGCCGGCAGCGCAAAGGCCTGGGCCAGCTTGACCCGCTGACGCTGGCCGCGCGACAGCTTGGAGAGCAGCTGGTCCTGCTGGGCCGAAAGTCCGACGCGGTCGAGCACTTGCTTGGCGCGCTGCTCGGCAATCAGCGCCGTGCAGCCGGCGAGGCGGAGCAGGCCGGCGACCCACTGCAAGGCCGTCTCGCGCCTGGGCAATTGGTCGCCGTCGGCACACAGGGCGATGCGGTTGTCCAGCTGCGGGTGGCGCCGCGGCAGGCCGCCCAGCCAGGCAATGGCGCCGCTGGTGGGACTCGTCAACCCGGCCGCCAGGTTCAAAAAGGTCGTCTTGCCCGCGCCGTTGGGGCCGAGCAGACCCACCACGCCGGGCTGCAGCTGCAGGTTGACGTCGAGCAGAGCCAGGCGCGCGCCGAATTGGCGGGTGACCCGCTTGAATTCCAGGGTCACCGCATCGGGCGCCAGCGGGGTGGGCGGCTGTGGCATCACGCCCTCCCCTTGCCGAGCGGCGGGTTGCGCAAGAAGCGCTGCAGCAGCCACCACCCCAGGGCCGCCAGCGCCAGCCAGATCACCAGGCCCAGCAGCATCACCTGCAGCATGGGCTTGGGCGGCGCGCTGGGCTGCAGCAGCCAAGTCGTCAAGAACCAAGGTGCTTGCAGCGCGTGGTGCAGGTCCAGTGCCCGCGCCAGCCCCTGACGGCCGTAGGCCGCCTGCAAAATCCACGACAGCGTCAGGCTGCCCAGCACCAGGCCGCCCATCGCCAACGGTGCGGCGCTGGGGTTGCGCACCAGCACGCCCGCGGCCAGCGCCACCAGCGAAGTTCCCAGGGCCACCAGCAGCGAGCCGATGCCGGTCGCCGCCGCCAGCCGCGCCAGCAGGTAGTGGCTGCGGAGCACCGGCCGCGAGAAGTACAGCAGCAGCGCGCCCTGGTGGGCATCGCGAGCGAGCAGCGGCGCGACCTGGGTGGCCTGGCCCAGCAGGAGTAGGAACGAGTTGACCGCAAAGGCCGTTTCCAGGGCCTGCAGGTCGCAGTGCGCCTGGCCGGCGGTCGGAATCTTG
>JACRCU010000242.1 GCA_016218865.1 Deltaproteobacteria bacterium
ACCACCACCTTGAACGGCTCCATGTGCTGGAGCACGCCGAAGTACACCACCATGATGGCGCCGATGAAGATCTCCAGGAACAAGATGAACTTGCCCTGCGTGACCAGGTAGGTCTTGCAGGTCTCGTAGATCAGCTCCGAGATCTCGGACATCGACTTGTGGACCGGCATGCCCTTGAGCGACATGAAGTTCTTCATGCCAAAGGCCAGGCCGGCGACGCAGACCAACAGACCGATCATCAGCAGCGAACGGCCGTTCATGCCGCCGACAAAGGTGACCTGCGTGAGGTCGGGCAAAATCAGATCCGCTTCGCTGGCGTGGGCCGGCACAGCCAGACCGAATAGCAGCGTAGCAAGAAGCGTAGCAAACACGCGAGCTTGCGTGACCACGCGGGAGTTCATCACGGACTTGAGCATGATTCCTCTCGACCCTCGAATCGCAGTCTTCTGGGCGTCGTCGCCGGGACTTCCGGCGCCCCCCGGTCTGCCGTCGGGCGCGGTAACCTACGCTCACGGCAAATTTTCGTCAAGCTCTCGGCGCCTTTGCTGCCACACCGAGCTCGCGCGGCGGCCGCCCAGGCCCAGCAGCAGCAGCAGGGTCGCCAGCGAAACCGCGACACCCAACCACACCAACGGATCGCGGTGCTCCACATCCAGCGGGTAGCGCCCAGCCGGGAGCGCGATCGCCAAGAGGCCCTGATCGCTGAACACGCGACCGCGCGACGCCCGCCAGCCGCGATGGAAGTTCTGATTAACGTGCAAAGTCGCTGGCTTACTCAAGTCCACCTGCAGCGCAATGTGGTGCGGCGACCAGCTGCGGCGCACCACCTGACCGGCGTCGGCCTCGACCAGGTACTCCTCGGCCGCCAGATCGCCGCGCAGCAGCGGCGAGGTGGGGTACGGCTGCTCTTCGAAACAGCCGATGCTCCCCAGGCCCGACGCCGGCCACATCTGCGCTTCCCAGCGATTGCCCAGCGACTGCGCAAATGGCAGCTGTGCCGGCCGCGGCGCGTCTTCCCAGCCCGTGGCGAGCATCCGCGAACGGTTGAAGCGCGCCGGCCCTTCCGCCAGCGCCAACGTGGCCAGCAGCGCCAGACCGCCCGCCAAGCCCCAGGCCAGGCCGCGACGCCAGCCAAACGCCTCGCCAGCGCGCAGCAATTTGCCAAGAATCGTCCGCAGATCGCGCTGCAGCACCCCCAGCGCCACCGAGGCAGCGGTGCCAATGAACAGAGCGACGAAGAAGGTCATCCGGAACGAACAGCGCAGGTTCTTCAGCACCGGCAGCTTGGTCGTCAGGGTCCACGGCGCCCATGGCCGCTGCTCGCCCATGCCCAGCGCCAAGGCGACTACGGCAAACAGCAGCAGTGGCACGCCCTTGGTCGGCCGGCGCACCACCGCCCAGCCGCCCAGTACCAGAAGCGGGATGCCCACATACGCCGTGCCGGGCCCGGCGTAGCCGCCCTCGCTCGACTTGACCATCAGCATGTCCCACAGCATCGGGAAGGGGATCGCGCCTTCTGAGTGCCATTCGCGCGGCCAGCGCAGCAGCGACTCGACCACCGGCAGGATCCGCATGGCCGACAGCAGGACCGCCACCGTGCCAATGATCAGTAGCGAGATCAGCGGTTTGTGGGCCGTCCGCCAGTCGGTGAGGACCCGCGCGCCGATGTGCAACGGCAACAACCACAGCATCAGCACGCCCAGCAGCGGGGTCGCCACCGCGCCGCCCTCCAAGAAGATCAGCGCCATCGCCATGCCGCCGCCCACCGCCGCCCAGCGCTGGCGCATGCCCAGCTCGAAGCCCAGCAGCACCCACGGCGTCAGCTGGAAGCCGACGAAAGCCGGCTGACCGTCGGCAAACATCGCCACGAAGCGGCCCGACAAGGCAAAGGCCACCGCCGCCAGCAGCGCCGACGTGTGGGTCGCGCCCCACTTGCGGGCATACAGCCACGCCCCTTCCAGCCCGGCGGCGAACCACAGCACCAGCGCCAGCGTCGTGCCGGGCATCAAGCCCAGCAGCAGCTGCGGCAGCACCGACGGCGACACCGAGCTCTCTTGCAGGTTGCCCAACCCCGGAATCCCGCCGCAGAAGTACGGATTCCACACCGGCAGCTGGCCAAAATCGTTCCACGAGCGGTACGCCGCCTGGGCGTGGTGCAGGAAGTAGGCAGCATCGTGCATCGTGCCGATCTGATAGGGGTTCTTGACCAGCGGCCACAGGAACCACACCGCGGTCGCCAACCACAACGCCCAGCGCGGCCCCACCAGCCGCAGCGCCAACGTGGGCAGCGCCAGCCAGGCGGGCAGGTCGGCCACGTGGGGCGGCGGCTTGGGGCGGTCGCGATTCACCAGTTCGAACCTCGGAAATCAGCTTCCAGGAAGCTAGAGTTGCCGCACACGCCGCACTCAGTGGGTGCGCGGCCGCAGCGGGACCCAGGTCGCTTCCAGCCAGCGGCCGTCGGCATCGGTCCAGTGGCGGCGCAAGCCCTCGTCGTAGATCAGAAACACGGCTTGCAGCGGCAGCTTGCGCGCGGCCGCAATGTTCTGAATGTGTCGCGAGACGTGGATGTGGTAGTCGTCGTGCTGCGACCAGGTGTCTTCGAAGCGCGCCGCCAGGTCGCGCCACTCCTTGTCGTGCCCGGCGATGTCGGCATAGATGGCCTTGCGCTGCACCAGGGTCAGGCCAAAACGCTCGTCGTTGCCAACGGTTCGCGCGTCCAGCGGCGCTGGCGGCTTGGCCACGGTCAGGCGCCAGCCCAGGCCTGCCAGCATGCACAGCGGCAGCAGCAAGCTCGCCACCTGCCAGGCAAGCGGGATGCGCGCAGGCGCGGGCCAGCGGGTCGTGGTGCCCATGCTACGGATACGGCTGGGGGTTGGGGTTTTTGTACACGCGCCACATGTCGTGCTGATACACCCGCACCAGGTCCAGGGGCAACTCGCTCTCGTAGGCCGCGCGCGGCGCGCCGGGCTCGTTGAACAGCACGAGGTAGTCGTAGTACTTGCCGTGCTGCTGCCACGAAAACGCGTCGTGGTAATCCCAAGGCGGCGCCGGCAGTTGCGTCTTCTTGTTGGCGACGAACGGCTTGCTCGACGTGTCGGCGAACGAGTACGGCACATAGCCGCCGCGCAGCACCGTGTACCACTCGGTGATGCCGTTGAAGAGCGTGGCGCGCACAAAGCGGCTGTCGAATTTCTTCCGCAGCACCAAGACTTTCTTGCCGGTCGGGATCGCCGCCATCGCCTCGCGAATGCTGCCGTACTCGGTGCGCGCCAGCGCGAACTGCCCGGCGGTCAGGATCGGCATGGCCGCCGCTGCCGCCAGCAGCGCCAAGGTCCCCGCAAGCACCCTGCCCCGCACGGCTTTCTGCGGTGCCAGCGGATGCAGCGGCAGCGCGCACACTGCCAGCACGCCGATGACCTCGACCAGGCGGAAATTCACACCCCACAGCCAGATCGGCTTGATCAGATGGCGCGGCAGCACAAAGTAGGCGACGGTGACCAGCACGAAAACCCAGCCCGTATACGAGCTTCCGGGCACCACGATGGCCTTGGACCGGCCCTGCGGCTGCAGCTTTTGCGCCAACGGCTCGCGCGCCGCCGCCAGCACCCAGAGCAGCATGCCGGCCAGCCACAGCGTGTCGACCAGCTGCCCGGGCCGCGCCAGCAGGTTGGCCGGGGCCGCCAGCGGGCTGATGCGATCGAACATACTGTCCAAGAATTGCCGCAGGTTGTCGACCGGACCCAGGTGATCGCCGGCGTACACGTGCTGCAGGCGCTCCAGCAGCGGCCCCTTGGCCACCGTGCCGGCCTGATCCGGGGTGATCACGCTCTCGGCAAACACGAAGTACGACAAGAACCACGGCATCAGCAGGCCGATGCTCGGCAGTCCCAGCACCAGCTCGCGCAGCGGCCACCACAGCCCCCGCCGCCAGCCGTGCCGCGCGCCGAACAGCAGTGCCAGGGTCGGCAGCAGCGCCAGCGACACCGCCCACAGCAGGTAGTGGGTAATCGCCATGAACATCAGCAGCCCGGCTACCACCGCCGCGCGCCACCACTTGGGGTTCTGCAGCAGCCGCAGGTGCGCCGCCAGCAGGAACAGGAACACCGGGATCGACATCAGGAAGTTGAAGAACCCCATGACGAAGTCGGCGTTCAGCATCCACGGCAGCACGCCCAGCACCAGCCAGCGGCTGTGGCCGGCGGCGCGGATCAGCGTCAGGGCCGAGATCGGCAGCAGCCCCAGACAGATCGACAGCACCACCCGGTTGGCCCACTCCACCGAGCCGAAGTAGGCCATCCAGTGCACGGCCTTGTAGTACGTCAGGTACGGCACGATGGCGTCGACCTTGACGTAGTACTTCTGGAACAAGGGGTTGCTGTTCCAGTCGTGCATCAGCTTGATCAGATGCATGTGCGACTGGTTGTCGACCACCGGCAGCAGATCGGTGCACCACACCGGCCACATTCCCAGGGCGATGAAGGCGATCAGCAAGCTGTAGAACGCAAAATTGCCTAGCAGCGGCGGGCGGTTAAGCTTGGCGACCGTTGCCGGAGCGGGAACCGGAGCCGGAACCGGGGCGGGAACCGGAACCGGAACCGGAGCGGGAACCGGAACCGGCTCGGGCTCGGGCTCGGGCTCGGGCTCGGGCTCGGGCTCGGACTCG
>JACRCU010000016.1 GCA_016218865.1 Deltaproteobacteria bacterium
GCCGCCCGACGCCGAGCCGGACACCGCCATCGGCCCCGAGACGGTAGTGCCGATCACCTCGTGCGCCAGCCACTGCGGCGTCTACCTGGAAAACAACGACTGCCACTGCCACGAGAGTTGCCTGGGCGACGGCTCGTGCTGCTCGGACTTCATGGCCGTCTGCGGCTGCAAGAACGACGCGGCCTGCGACGATGGCAACGACTGCACCACCGACACCTGCAAGGCCTCTGGCTACTGCTTCCAGCAGCCCATGAAGTCCTGCTGCCTGCAAGACACCGAGTGCAGCGGCGGCGACGCCTGCCACACCCCCAAGTGCATCAGCGGCACCTGCACGCTGCAGCCGATGGACTGCGACGACGGCATCGACTGCAGCCAGGACTACTGCGACGCCGGCACCTGCCAGCACAAGACCGCCGCCACCCAGTGCCTGATCGATGGTCTGTGCCACAAAGCCGGCGACCAGGAGCCGGACAGCGGCGGCTGCGCCACCTGCGATCCCGCCAAAAATCAGTCGGGTTGGACCGCCAAGGCCGGCATGTGCGCGGTCGGCGGCGAGTGCGTCAAATCGGGCGTCGCCAAGTCGCCCACCGAGACCTGCGCGGTGTGCGATCCCAGCAAGTCGACCACGGATTGGTCCGTGAAGTCGGGCACATGCCTCATCGACGGCGCCTGCTACACCAGCGGCCAGGCCAACGCCAGCAGCGAGTGCCAGGTCTGCGTTCCCGCCACCAGCGCAACCGGCTGGAGCGGCAAGGCCGGCACCTGCTCCATCGACGGCACCTGCTACAAGGCCGGCGACAAAGACCCAGCCAACGCTTGCCGCAGCTGCGACCCCACCAAGTCCACCGCGGCCTGGAGCGTGGCGGCCGGCTACTGCTTCATCGACGGCGTTTGCGTCGCCAGCGGCGGCAAGGAACCCAGCAGCGGAGGCTGCAAAGTCTGCGACACCAAAACGCCCGGCGCCTGGACCCAGAAGGTGGCCGGAACCTCGTGCAGCGCCGGCAGTTCCTGCATCACCGGCGCCAAGTGCGACGCCGCGGGCGCGTGCTCCGGCACCAAGGCTCCCAACTGTTGCGTCACGGACGACGACTGCGCGGGCGACCCATCGCTGAGCCCAGAGGCCTGCCAATTCAAGGGCTGCGACAAGGTCACCACCAAGTGCCTCCTGAAGCAGACGCCCGGTTGCTGCACGACGGGCGTGTGCTGCGACGTCTCGTCCATGACCTTCAAGCCCGTCAACACCGTCTGCGGCACCATGAAGCAGGGCGAAGAGTACAAGTGCGACGGCGCGACGGTGCTCAAGCGCCTGATCTATGCGGGCTGCACCGGCAACTCGGCCTCGCAGTGCTACAGCTCCACGCCGGGCTACGGCGAATGGACCGTATCGCTGACCTGCAGCGTGGGCGACACCTGTGTGCCCAACGGCACCGGCATGCCGTCGTGCAAGCCCCAGTAGCGCTGCGACAAAATCAAACACACTTGCAGTCTTGGCGACGGTGCAGTACCCTATCGCACCTTCGCGCACCGCCCATCAGGGCCATGCCGAAGAAAGTCCGGTAGTTCGGTGTGCGATGCTGCGGCAAGTGTCCGCGGCCACTGGCTGATCAGCGCGGGCTCACCGCCCACAAGCCCTGGATCCAGCGCCCTCGATTTGCACGTCCTGAACAGTCTAGTCCTGAATATGCACGGAAAAATGCACGGAGCAGACATGCGCACTTGGTTTTCCAAACTCCCCATGGCCGTGGTAGCGACTGCTGCCCTCAGCTTGGCTGCTTGTGGCTCGGACACCAGCACGAACACCGCGGCCACCCCGAACGACACGTCCGCGACCGACTCCAACACGGTCAAGGACTCCACCGGCACCGACGGCGCCGACACCAGCACCACCGGTGACGTCAAGACCGACGCCAAGACCGATGTCAAGGCCGACACGACCAAGGACACCGCCAAGCCCGAAGACCCCGATGGCAAGATCGACGGCGCGGTCGAGATGACCCTGGACGACCAGTCCGGCGCGTTCGTGGGCCAGGACACTCTCGACCCCACCGGCGACGTGGACTATTGGAGCTTCACCGGCAAGAAGGGCCAGCTCATCGACCTGATGATCCAGTCGAATCAGCAGAATTCGCCCTTCGACAGCGACACCATCGACACCTTCATCACGCTGTACGGACCGGACAAGAAGCAGATCGGCCTGAACGACGATCAGCCCTCGTTCCAGAACAACGACAGCGAGATCCTGACGGTCCTGCCCGCGGACGGCACCTACTACGTGCGCGTCGAAGAGTGCTGGACGTGGATCGGCCTGCACCCCACCGGCGGTGGCACCTGTATCGATCCGGAAGAGAAGGGCAACGTGGACTACGTGGTCGCGGCCTTCATCCTCGACCCCGCCAAGCAGACCAACATCAACCCCGAGATCGCCGAGCCCAACGACACCACCGCCACCAAGGTCGGTTACCAGATGGGCGAGCAGTACTACCTGAACACCGTGCTCTACGGCAGCCTGTCGAGCGCCACCGACGTGGACATCTACCAGTTCACGCCGCCGCTGGATGCGAACGTGAGCGACGGCCGCGCCACCTGCCGCATCGACGCCGGCTTCCCGGGCGTCAACGGCAACGGCTCCACGTTGGACGGCTTGGTGGCTTCGATCGCCTCGGAGTCGACCCCCACGGTGGTCCTGGCTCAGGCCGACCTGTACAAGGGCGCCATCCAGCTGCCCTGCACGTTGGGCGCCGGCTACATCATGACGGTCAAGCGCATCGCCAACAGCAAGACCAGCACCGCCGATTTCTACGTCATCACCCACGGCGTCGGCGGCTCGAACCCGCTGGAGAAGGCCGAGTCGGCCAATGACACTGCCGCGGGCGCCGAAGTCCTGACCGCCTCCAAGACCAGCCAGGGCCTGGACGCCTACTACTTCGCCGGCGACCTGATCAACGGCGCCAAGGATGTCGATTACTTCTCGGTCAAGGTGCCCACCGGCGCCAAGAACCTGTCGGTGTACTGCGCCGCGCTGACCTATGGCTCGGGTCTGGTCGGCTTCACCGCCGAGGTCAAGACCGACGCCGACGCCACCATCCAGGGCGGCACCGCGGTGGAAGATGCCACCAAGGGCCTGGCCCTGAAGACCTTGGCCGTGCCCACCGGCGCGACCAAGCTGCTGGTCAAGGTCTCGGCCAAGTCGCAGGACCCGGTCGTCACCGGCAACTACTACCTGTGCGGCGTGCCCTTCGCCACCAAGTAGTCCGAGCTGAACTTCGGTAGCGGCCGTCGCGGCTGGGGCAACCCGAGCTGCGGCGGCCGCGGCCGTTTTGGAGCCCGACGATCGCCGGCTCTCGACGCGTTGCGTCACGACGCACTGCGTAGGTGCCCTGCGTCAATCCGCGCAATAACGCACCAGAATTGAATCTTGCCGCGCAACTGCGGTTGCCGCCAAGCAGATTCCCTGGTGTCGCATGACCCCATCGACGCCGGTCACCGTCGCGGCATCGCGAACTTTTTGCTTCCCAAACGTCACCAAGCTCGGTATCCTGCTTCGTTTGCCCCGGCAGCGGCCGGACGACGCAGCATCGCAGGGACCTCCTGCCCAGCCCCAGGTAAAAAAGCAATGAAACTTCAGCTTCTCCTCTCGACTTTCCGAGCATCTGCCTCGTTTCTTCGAGCTCAAGCCCGACTGCCGATGGCTGGTGCTTCGCGCCTCAGCATTCGCTGGATGGGTGCGCTCCTGCTTGCGCTCGTAGTCGCGGGCCTCGCCGGCTGTGCCGAAGAGCGGGCCCCGATCAACCGCGTCCAACCGCTCTACCTCAAGAAGGCGTTCTTTGTGGGCGCTGACTTGGTGGCCACCAAGGACGATCCCGAGTTCTGGGCGCGCGCCACCGTGGTCGACGTGGGCTACGGCGCCGCGCAAGACGGCCTGTTTACCTCGACGTATGCGCAGCCGCTGTCGCGCATCAAGTGGCAAATCACCGAGGACCTGCTGATCGGCCGCCTGTCTTACGAGCGCATCGAAGGCTCGGACGGCAAGGGCGTGGGCAAGGCGACCCAGGACGGCGTGATCGTCTGCGCCTTCCGCATCCAGTCGCACTTCGACATCCGCCACGCCTACAACACCACCACCGGCGAGGAGATGAACGTCCTCGAAGAAAACTCGGTGGACCGGCCGTGGTACCAGCGCGAGTACTTCCGCGTGGACTGGTCGCGCAACCTGAACACCGACAGCTACGACTTCGACACTCTGTCGATGATGGGCATCTACGGCGGCATCCAGTACGAGGGCTTGGCCTACAACGTGCAGGATCCGAACGACGAGAGCGCGCCCTTCTTCGCCAAGGATGGCACCTACTTCGACATCACGAGCAAGGCGTTCGCCAAGCCGGGCGTGGTCGACCTGTCGCACCTGGGCTGGGGCATCGACAGCTTCCCGGCCTGCTTCCTGGACGCCGACTTCTCGGGCGGCACCGCCCCGGCCGGCTCGTGCAACCCGATCGAAATCACCCTGCGCCACAGCTTCCGCCGCGTCGTCGACACCGACTACGAGCCCCAGCAGTGGGACGGCTACCGCTTCCAGTCGGCCGGCGCCTTCACCGTCGACCGTTCCGGCTACGCCCGCAATTACGGCATGACCGACGAGAAATGGTACCGCATGATCGAGCGCTACAACGTGTGGGAGCAGAGCCACGCGTACTACGCCGCCGACGCCAAGGGCAAGCCGGTGCTGAGCTCGCCGGTCGCCTTCACCGCGCCGGGCGCCACGCCGGTCAAGTGCTTCGTGCCGGCCAGCGCTTGCAGCGACGGCTCGTGCGTCGGCACCGCCTACGGCAAGGACCCGCACCGCGACGAAAACGGCGACGGCACGGAAGACGAGTGCGCGTCGGTCGGCGCGGGCTCGCGCTGCGATACGTTCCGCCAGCGCTGCACGCTGCCCTACACCCAGCGCACCGAGAAGACCATCGTTTGGTACACCGCTGAGCCGAACGATCCCCGCTTCTTCCAAGCCACCGAAGACGCCACCCACGAGTGGGACGTCGCCATGCGTCTGGCCGTCCGCACCGCCAAGTACGCCGAGTGTGCCCGCCTGGGCGGCGCCGACTGCGCCACCAAGTTCCCTGTCTACAATGGCCAGCAGACCGACAACGACGACGCCATCGCCCTGGCCCGCGAAGTGGACGACTGCCGCCACGGCATCGCCTACAAAGAGCTGAATCGCAACGAGGCCGCCTGCGTGGCTCTGGCCGACAGCATCGGCGGCAAGCGCGGCTCGCCCGCCGGCGTGATCGCCATCGCCAAGGCCCCTGAGATGGTGGTCCTGTGCCACAGCCCGGTCGAGGCGAATGACCCGGCGGCCTGTGCGGCGGCCGACAAGCGCCTGCCCGCCACCATCACCGCCGAGCAGTGCGCGGTCGCCCGCGCCAACGCCGACAGCGAGACCTTGGCCAAGTGCGACGGCGCCCTGCGTGTCCGCCGCGGCGACCTGCGCTACAACCAAGTCAACAACATCATGGAGCCCGCCACGCCGTCGCCGTGGGGCATCATGGTCGACGGCCACGACCCGCTGACCGGCGAAGAAGTCGCCGCCAGCATCAACATCTGGACCTACATCAACGATCTGTGGAGCCAGGGCGTCGTCGACATGTCGCGCTACATCGCGGGCGAGCTCAAGACCAGCGACATCACCGAAGGCAAGTACATCAAGGACTGGTCGTCGGCCGCCGCCGCCGCTTCGGCCAATGGCCTGGCCGGCCAGATGGACGAGGACCAGGTCCGCGAGCGCGTCGCGGCTTCGGGCAACGGCAAGCCGATGACCCCCGAGCAGATGCGCCACTTCGCCGAGCAGAACCCGGGCGCGGTGCAGAAGATCAAGCAGATCCGCCAGCAGCTGGGCGACGTGCGCGCCTCGCACGATGCGCCTTCGGCCGCGGCTCCGACCTACCTGGCCCGCCGCACCGCCGCCGCCGGCACCGCCTTCGAAGCGGCCCTGATGACGCCGATGATGCAGCAGTTGCACGGCATCGCCGGCCTGCCCATGTCGCAGGGCCTGATGGACATGGTCTCGCCGATGCGCGGTGGCAACCCCGCCGTTCAGCGCGGCCTGCGCCAGATGAAGCAGCAGGCCCTGGCCGAGCGCGGCGCCTGCGTCATGGAAATGGCGGACGCGCCCCTGGCGGTCGCCGGTCTGGGCGACATCATGCAAGAGAAGTTCGGCAAGTTTAACCCGAACGATACCCCGGACGTGCAGCAGGCCCGCGCCGAGCGCATGCGCAAGTACCTGGCCAGCCGCGTGCACTACGCCGTGATCATCCACGAGATGGGCCACTCGATGGCGCTGCGCCACAACTTCATCTCGTCGTCGGATGCCTGGGGCTATCGCCCGCAGTACTGGCAGCTCCGGTCGCAGAACGGCACCGAGAACAAGCTGTGCAGCAAGCTGACCAGCGATGGTTCGCAGTGCATCGGCCCGCGCTGGTTCGACCCCGTGACCAAGCAAGAGCGCGACAACCTGATCTGGATGTGGATGCAGTCCTCCGTGATGGACTACGCCGGTGAAGCCACCCAGGACATGCTGGGTCTGGGCGCCTACGACTTCCACGCTGTCCGCATGTTCTACGGCGACGTCGCCACCGTGCACGCCGACGATACCTACATGGTCGGCACCAAGCGCGGCGTGGGCATGCTGGCCAAGATGGACAACTTTGGCGGCATCCTGGGCCTCGAGCCCGAGATCGGCAGCGGCACCGACAGCAACCCGATCCACTACTCGGATCTGCAGAACAAGTTCCAGCTCGTTTCGGACTGCACCGAGACCGACCCCGTCCACTGGAAGCCCGGTCGCTGGGACAACTCGCGCGACGGCGAATTCCACCCCGTGCTCGACGGCCTGTTGCCCAAGGTGGGCGAGACCTACTCGCGCTGCCGTCAGCAGGTGGTCGACTACGTGCCGTGGGGCAGCCTGCGCTCGCCCGTCACCGCCGCCAACGCCAAGGGTGGCTCCAAGGTCGAGTTCTCGGGCTTCTACCGCGGCGGCCCGGCCATCGATCCCGCTGGCCGCGTGCGTATGCCGTACGGCTTTGCCACCGACCGCTGGGCCGACCTGGGCAACGCCAGCGTCTACCGCCACGACAACGGCGCGGACAACTACGAAGTATTCAACTTCATGAAGACCCAGGCCGAAGTGAACCACATCTTCGACAACTACCGCCGTGGTCGCCACAGCTTTACGGTGCGCGGTGCCTTTGGCCGCTCGCTGAGCCGCTACTACGAGAAGATGCGCGACGGCGCCAAGGGCTTGGGCCTGTTCCGCAACATCTACAACGAAGTGGCCTACGAAGCCGGGCTGAACCCCGACGACATGTGGACCTACGCGTCGCAGAACTTCTTCCAGAATGCGATCCTGGCCGCCGGCCTGGTGTTCGATCACTTCACCATGATCGCCCAGCGTCCCGAGGCGGGTCCGCACTTCCTGGACACGGCGTCGGGCGTGCTGAAGCCCACCTCGGCCAAGATGTCGAACTCGCAGACCACCGACCTGGTCACCATCCCCAACGGCGCCACGGGCTACATGGGCAACGTGGGTCTGGGCGGCCGCCTGGTCGAGAACACCCTGGCCGACAACAAGGGCGAGTACGACTCGGAGTTCACCCTGAACGCCGGCTCGTACTACGAGAAGTCCTTCATCCCGATGCTGATGGCCGAGTCGGTCGACAACTTCATCAGCTCGACGCTGGGCGACTTCACCGACTCGCGCTACCGCTCGGTGTCGGTTGCCGACCTGTTCCCCGACGGCTACCGTCGCTTCATGGCCAACGCCCTGACCAACGACGAAGACATCAAGGGCGCGCGCATCGCCTCGAACAACAAGAAGCCCGCCATCGACGGCGAGCAGTACCCCTCGCTGCCGATCGGCTTCACCTCGTGGTGGGGCCAGACGCCGCAGAGCTGCTTCCCGGGCAACGGCACCACCATCTGCCGCTCGTTCGGCAGCAAGGTGGACACCGCCTACGCCGCGCAGAAGGTGCCCGAGGCCCTGCCGATCCAGGCGCAGATCGGCTTCGAGCAGCAGAAGTTCTTGATCGCGTGGACGATGCTCTACCTGTTCGAGAACCAGAAGCACGACTGGATCGACAAGCTGCGCATCTGGGAGCTCGGCGTCGACTCCAATCCCGAACTGGGCGCGGGTCGCATCGAGCTGCACTACCCCGGCGGCAAGACCTACGTGGCCCGCACCTTCGGCAAGGAAGTCATCTTTGGCAAGTCGGTGCAGAAGGGCATCGCCGCCCGCGTGCTCGAGTACGCCAACAGCCTGGTCGAGAAGGCCTACGAGACCACCCCCGGTCCCGACACCGATGGCGACGGCAACCCGGATTGGTACGAGCCCAAGCTGAATGCGCAGGGCACTCCGCTGGTCAAGTACGACCCCGCGGTCAAGGTGGCCACCGGCACGCCGACCAAGTGCACCGCCAAGGACAACTCGACCTGCATCTGCGAAGAGAACCTGGCCTGCATGAAGCTGAAGGATTACATGTCGGTGCCCGCGTACCTGCGCGAAGCGATCGACGCCTTCCACTTCGGCAACGCCAGCCAGAAGGGCGTGTACTAGCCTAGTTGGGCAGCAAGTGACGGCCGGCGGCCGCCTTGGGGAAACCTGGGGCGGCCGTTGGCTTTTTGCGCCAGCCGTGGCCGTGGCCAGACCGGCCGACGCGCACCCGAGCCGGAGCCCGAGCCCGAACCCGAGCCCGAGCCCGAACCCGAACCCGAGCCCGAACCCGAACCCGAACCCGAGCCGGAACCGCAGCCGGAACCGGGGCCGGGACCGGAGCCGGAGCCCGAGCCGGAACCGGAGCCGGAACCGGAACCGGAGCCGGGACCGGAGCCAAGGGGAACTCGCGTGCCCGCAGGGACGGGTGAGTCCGGTGGACTCGGCCGAGTGGGCACCGCGCCCGCGCCGAAACCGGCGGAAGACTGTCGATGAGCGGAGTTGCGTCTAGCTGGCGAGCCCGCGGCGGAACGCGCGCAGGTTGACTTCGCCGTAGACTTTCTTGCTGCCGGTGTAGCTGACCTCGATGGCGTGCTCGATGGACGCGACCGAGACGATGCCGCAGTGGGCCACGTACGCGCCGAGCATGACCATGTTGGCGGCCTTGGCGCTGCCTTCGGCCTCGGCGAGCTCGTTGGCCGGCACCAGCACGGTGCGGAGGTCGGCGCGGTGCACCGGCTCGTCGATAAGCGAGCTGTTCACCACCAGTAGCCCGCCGGGCGCCAGCGAGGGCTCGAACTTGTCACGCGACGGCCGGTTCATCACGATGGCGGACTGGGCGTGCTCGACGAAC
>JACRCU010000240.1 GCA_016218865.1 Deltaproteobacteria bacterium
CCGCAGCCACCGCCCGCTCCGGATCCAGCGTGGGCGTGGGCTCGGGGATGGCATCGCGGTCCTGCTTCAGGGCCCGCGCGATCAGGAACAGGCCGAACAACACCAGGGGAACGCTCAGGTACTGCCCGGTGGTCGGATGGCCCAGCACGCCGTCGATCGACTGCAAGAAGCCGTCTGTGCGCAGCTGCTCGTCCTGGTACTCCTTGAAGCTCTCGACGAAAATGCGCAGGCCGAAGTACATCGAGAGGAATACGCCGGCCAGCAGGCCCGAGCCCGAGCGGCGGATGTTCTTCTTCTCGATGTACATGAGCACCGCGTAGGTGGTGACGCCCATCAAGAATTCATAGATTTGGCTCGGGTGACGCGGCATGCACTGCTGCAGCGTGCAGGCCGCATCGGGCGGGCACAGGCGCTCCATGTGGCAGTAGCGCACGAACTGCACCGCCCACGGCACATCGCTGACGCGCCCGACGATCTCGCTGTTGAAGAAGTTGCCCAAGCGCACTCCGCCGGCCGCGATGGCGATGGCCGGGGCCAGGTAGTCGCCCACCCGCGTCCAGCTCTTCTTGTGCTTGCGCGCGAACAGCCACAGGGCGAGGATCAGGCCGACCGTGGCGCCGTGCGAGGCTAGACCGCCCTTCCAGAATTTGACGATCTCGACCGGATTGGCCAGGTAGGTCTTGTACTCGTAAAAGAACACGTGGCCCAGGCGCGCGCCGCCTACGATGGCCACCACGCCCCACCACAGGAACTGCTCGGCAAAATCCACACTTTCGCCGTTCTTCAGCGCCTGCCGCCGCCAGACGTAGAAGCCGGTGTAGATGGTCAGGGCGAACAGCACGCCGTAGTAGCGGATTGCCAGGTTCAGTTCCTGAATTCCGCTTTGTTTCCCAACGAAGCTCAGCACCACGGCGACTATGCCGGCGGTCCCGAGCGCATTGACCAATCGCCTCCCCGCGCTGCTGCCAACATCACCGTTGTACACTACCGCGCCGAATACGACCGCGATCGCGATCCACGCGACCAGGATCGGGTAGGGCCCGATTTGCAGGGCAACGGGGTCCAGGTCCCAGTTCAAGAAGGCCAGCATCGTCGTCCTGTGGGCGGGTTGCCCGCGGTGGGGTTGGGGCTGTTCGCTCGAGCGAGCCTAGGCGCGCCCGCTATAGAACACCTGCATCACGTCGATCATGCCCTGCAAATCGCGCGCGCCCAAAGTTTCTGCGGCCGAGTGCATCGCCCACATCGGGCAGCCCACGTCGACCACCCGCGCCGCCAGCTGCCCGGCGGTGATGGGCCCGATGGTGGTACCGCAGGCCATGTCCTGGCGCACCACAAAGTCCTGCACCGGCACGCCCGCGGCCTCGCACATCGCCACGAAGGCCGTCGCGGTCTCGCCGCTGGTGGCATAGCGGTCGCTGGCATTGGCCTTGACCACCACCCCGGCGTTGATGCGCGGCGCGTGCTGTTTGTCGTGCACGTCCGGGTAGTTGGGGTGCAAGGCGTGGGCCATGTCGGCGCTGATGCAGAAGCTCTGGCTCAGGGATTGCACCGCGTCGTCGCCCGCCGCCGTGCCCGGATGCCGCGCCGCCACCCGCACCAGCACGTCGCGCAGGAAGCTGGAGGCCGCGCCCGAGCTGGTCAGCGAGCCGGTCTCTTCGGCATCGAAGAACGCCGCCACCCGCGTGCGCACCGGCGCCGGATCGCGCTGGACCGAGGCCAGCAGACCCTGCAACCCGGCATAAACCATAGCCAAGTCGTCGTGGCGCGCGCCCAGCACCAGCGAGCCATCCACGCCGACCCGCTGTGGCGCCGCCCAGGGCACCAGGTGCAGATCGAAGCCGTCGATCGACTCGAAGTCCACCCCGGACTTAGCGGCCAACTGTGCCAGCGCCTTGGGGATCTCGTCGCCGGTGCCGAAGATCGCATTCAGCTGCGTCTGCGGGTTGATGGCGCCCTTGTCGTTCTTCTCGCGGTCCAGGTGGATCGCCAGATCCGGAATCACCGCCAGCGGTTCGGCCACGTGGACCAGCCGCCGGGTCACCACCGGCAGCCCGCTCAGCTCGTGGAAGCGCGGCTTGCCGTGGCGATCGCGCAGGGTCTGGTACACCGCCCCGGCCAGGGCCAGCGGCCGATCTAGCCACGACCGGCGGATCAGCCCGCCGTGGAACTGGGTCTGCCACTGCACCACCCCAGCCGACTGCGCCAGCGGGTTCAGCCGCAAGCGCAGATCCGGGCTGTCGGTGTGGGCGCCCACGATGGCGTAGCCGGTGTGGACCGGCGATCGCTCACCGATCACCAGCGCGATCACCGACTTGCCGTCGGGATGCACCACGAAGATGCGCTCGCCGGGCTGCACGCTGAGGCCCTGCGCCAGGGAACGCTCGGCGAACCCGGCGGCGGTCAACCGCGCCACCGTCTGGGCGACCGCATGGAAGGGCGTAGGACTGGCGCCGAGCCACGCAATGTAGTCATCGGCGGCGTCGAGCGGTGCAGTTACTTGCGTTTTTGCAGCTTTGCGAGAGGCGGCGGCCGTCATGGCATTCTCCTAGGCGGGGTGGGCAGCCACGAGCCACTCCCGAACGCCAAGCAGAATCCGCGCTTGCACCGCCCGCCGAGCCGAACCGGCGCAGCACAGCGGCCCGGCCGGCTCATCAAGCGTGAGGATAACGGAGTTCCCCCTGAAGAATCGAGGGGTTCGCCGGCCACATGGCCTACTCGAAGGTGGTCTCGGGACCCACGGCGACGATGTCGATGCCGTTCTTCTGGCAGAAGGGCACGAAGCCCAGCTTGGCGATGCTGCGCAGAGCGCGGGTCGACAGGCGCACGCGGACGTACTGCGACAGCTCGGGGACCCACAGGCGCTTGTACTGCAGGTTGGGCAGCTGGCGCATCTTGGTCTTGATGTTCGAGTGGCTGACGCGGTTGCCGACCATGGGGCCCTTGCCAGTGATGGTGCAGATGCGAGACATGGAGTACTCCGTTATAGCTAAAATCGCACAAGAATTCGGCGGTCGGCTTGACCACGGGCTGCGCCAATGCGGGCGCAGGGGGCGATAGTGTATGGGCGCCGCCACGTTACTGTCAAGGTTCAATGCGCGGCGCGGGCCCGAACAGGGTCTTGCGAAACGCCGCGGAACAGCAGATCCTGTGGGGACTGGAGGCCTGCATGCGCGCAACCGCTCGTCACCAACTCGCCGGCAAGTTCGTCAGCTTGGTCGCCCTCTTCAGCTTGGCTGCCCCCGGCATCGCCGGTCCGCTGGCCAGCAGCGCCTGGGCCGCGCCCAAGAAGCAGAAGTACGCCGACGGCAAGGCCGGCATCGCCATTTCGTCGATGACCAAGGGCGCCAAGGTCCTCATCGACGACAAGCTGGTCGGCGAAGTGCCCTTGCCTGGCCCGATCGAGGTCGACGCCAACGCCCGCCACACCGTGCAAGTGCAGAAGCGCGGCTACTCGCCGTACATCGACACGGTGCTGCCGTCGAGCGGCCAGGTCATCGAGGTCGAGGCCGATCTGGTCGCCACCGGCGGCATCGTACGGGTCACCAGCCGCAACGCCGCGCTGAAGCTACAGCTTTTGGTCGACGGCCGCGTCGCCGGCTTCACCCCCTTCGATGGCGACGTCCCGCCCGGCGTCCACACCCTGGAGGCGCGCGCCACCGGCTACCTGCCCGAGACCCGCTCGGTCGACATCAAGGCCGGCCAAGAGTTCACCTACGACTTCGATCTCAAGGTCGTCCCCGAACCGATCATCAAAGAAGACAAAAGCCTGCTGTCGCGCTGGTGGTTCTGGACGGCGATCGGCGTAGTGGTGGTCGGCGGCGTGGCCGGCGGCGTGGTCGGCTCGCAAGACACGCATGTGCAGCCCAAGGCGCCGGATCACGTGCTGCCGCTGCAATAGCGAGCTGTGCCGGCCGGCCCCGGTGGAAGGCGCGGCCAGTCCAGGGCTCTCCTGCAGAAACCGATTCGGAATGGATCGAACGGCTACGCCGCAGCGTGGTGTTCGCCGGTGCGCTCGCGCCGCACGCCGATCTTGACCACGTGGGTGTCGTCGGCTTCCAACACTTCGAAGGTCAGGTCGTGCCAGCCCACGGTCGCGCCGTTCTCGGGCACGCGGCCGAACAGCTCGATGACGAAGCCGCCCACGGTGGTCGCGGTGGTGCTCTCGGGGAATTCGACGTCGACTTTCTCTGCCAGCTCGCGGAGTTCCGTAGAAGCCTCCAGCGTCCAGGTACTGGCCGACACCTGCTCGATCTCGGGCTCGGGGTCGTCGTACTCGTCGCGGATGTCGCCGACCAGCTCCTCGATGACGTCTTCCAGGGTCAGTACGCCCGCGGTCCCGCCGTGCTCGTCGACCACGATGGCCATATGCACGCTTTTCTTCTGGAACGCCTTCAATGCGTCCGACGCCTTGATGCCGTCGGGCAAGAAGATCGGCTCGTGGATGTGCTCCAGCAGCGAAAACGGCCGCGCCACTTCGGTATGCAAGTGCAGCAAGTCCTTGGCAAAAAACACACCGGCGATGCGATCGGGCGTCTTGTCGTAGACCGGGTAGCGCGAGTAGCGACTCGACTGCACCTCGGCCACCACCTGGTCCAAGGTCGCATCCAGCGGCAGGGCCATCATCTGCGTGCGCGGCGTCATGATGGCGCGCACCGCCCGCTGCTTCAGGTTGAACACGGCCTGCAGCATGTCGCCCTGCTCTTCGCCGATCGAGCCGGTCTCCGAGCCGATGCGCACCATGTCCTCGATCTGCTCCTCGGTCACTTCCATCGGGTTGCCGTGGGCCTTGCCGCCCAGCGCGCGCACGATGTGCATGGCGAACCAGATCATGCCGCGCGTCAGCCAGCCGGTGGTCAGGTGGAACCACCACACCACGTGCATCAGCGGCAAGAACCACTCGGGGTGCATCTTGGCCAGGGTCTTGGGCGCGATCTCGCCGGCGATGAGGATGAGGGCGCCGAGCCCGGTCACCGCCAGCGCCACCAGCCAGTCGGTCAGGTTGTGACTCCACTGGTAGTGCTCGCTCAGGCCGAGCATCAGCGACGTGGTGACCGACGACGCTGCCACGCTCGCCAAGGTGTTGCCCGCCAGCAGGGTGGTCAGCACGCGCGACGGCTCGGTGAGCCAGAGGCGCAGCCACCCGTCGGGTCCTCGACCGGTTTCCAGGATCTTGCGCACCCGCAGCTCGCCCATCGCGGTGATGGCGGTCTCGGTGCCGGCAAAGACGAAGCAGGCCACCAGGGCCAGGGCGAGCGACAAGCCTGCGAGAATGAACCCCTCGTGCGCTTGGTTCGGTGCGGCGGTAGCAGCTTGAACTGCTGTCGCCGCAAGGGTAGGGCTTGGGTCCACTGAGTCTTTGCGCCAGTCGGGCGTGCGCCGCGGATTTGCGTCGTGGCCTGACGCTACCATGCGACGAAACGCAAATCAACAAAGCAGTGCAAGGATAACGGCCACCTGCGCGACAAAGCCCAGCAGCGCGGCCCAGTCGCCTAGTTCGACACGGCCGAGCACACCTTGACTCCACTCTGGAATTTGCCGCTGACGCCGGCCACGCAGAACGGCAACTCGGGGTTCCAGGCCTTGCAGTCGGCGGCGCTGGTGCAGTAGCGGGCGCACTCGCTGCCGGCGCCGGAGGGGGCCTTGATGCACTTGAACTCGGTGACCAGGGCGCCGCTGGCGTCGGACACGTTCTCGTTGGCGCACACGCTGGCGCTGCCACCGCACGAACACTGCTTGGTGCAAACACCTTTGGTAACGGCGGCGCCGCCGAGTTGCAGAGCGGCCTTGGTGCAGGTGCCGTACTTGCACTCGGCGCCGGTGGTGCAGGCCTCGCCGTGCAACTTGCCGCTGGCGTTGGTGATGACGGGGGTCGAGTACTGGCAGCTGGTCAGGTCCGGGGTGGTGGAGCCCGTGGCGCAGCCGAACAGGGCCAAGGCAAGGGACACTCCAGACAGCAGCTTGGTGAACATGGCAGCTCCGGGCGGCGGCCGACGGCTAGATCTCGCTGCCGCGCAGCGCCGCGTCGCGCAGTTGATAGTAGATCTTCAGCACTTTGCGGACGTAGTCGTCGGTGGCGGCAAACGGCGTGGCATCGCGGCTGGCCACCCGCATCGAGCCGGCGTGGTAGCCGCTGAGCACCTTGACCAGGTCGCCCTCGAACTTGTTCGCCAGCACACGCAAGAACCGCGCGCCGCCCATGATGTTCTGCGCCGGATCGTGCACATCGTCCACGCCCAGGGCCTTGGCGGTTGCCGGCAGCAGCTGCATCAGGCCGATCGCGCCCTTGTTGCTCTGCACATTGGGGTTGCCGCCGCTCTCGACCATCATCACCGCCCGCACCAGGTGCACCGGCAGGTGGTAACGTGCGGCCGCCTGGGCGATTTCCACGGCATAGGGCCCATCGTCGGGCAAGTTGCTCAGGTCGTTCTTGCCGGCCGGCGGATCGTCGCGGGGCGGCGCGGGGTTGCGCTCGGGAGCCGGGGTAGGCGTGCGCTTGCCCCAGGCGTCGCGGCGCACGGCCGGCGTTCCCGCTGCGGCAGCGGGGGCAGCGGGGGCGCCATAGCCAGCAGAGTTCGAGATAACGATCGTGCCGCCGCCACCACCGGTCGGCGCCACCCCGCCGCGCCAGTTGCAGCCGGGCGGGTCGGAATAGGCCACCCGGCACTTCTTGGCGATCTTGCTCTCGGGCCAGCGCATCGAGCGCAGCTTTTCCAGATTCATGTTGCGCCAGACGGTGGCGCCGTCGGGCTCGCGGTCGCCCAGGTCGCAGGCGAAGAACACCTCGGCACAGCCCGCCCACGCCGGTCGCGGCAGCATTCCGCCGCCGATCACCGCCAGGACCGCCAACTGTACCAAAGGATTCCGCATCTTGCCTGTCCCCCGCCGCACGCCGCGCTCGCCGCTGCGGCGATCCCGATCGACACAACCCGCAAGTATGCCAGAACCTGCCCACCTCGCCAGATCTATCGCGAATGCCGCGGGATCGTGATACAAGGCCGGCCGCCGCGCCGGGTTCGGCTGCGCGAGGCTGCCATGCCCACATCGGTCGCTTTGGTCGGATTCGGTCCGTGGGGCCGCAATATCGCCCGCAATCTGCACCAGCTCGGCGCCCTCCGCGTCGTCTGCGATCCGGATCCGCAGGCGCGCGAGGCGGCCGTGGCTGCCTACCCACAGGTGCTCACCGTCGACCGGCCCGAGCTGGTGCCCAGCGACTGCGCCGTGGCGATCGCCGCGCCGGCCGCCCAGCACGCCGAACTGGCCCGCTTCTTCCTGGGCCGCAAGCAGCACGTTTTCGTCGAGAAGCCGCTGGCTTTGCAGGTGAGCGAGTGCCCGCCCCTGCTGGCCCTGGCCCGCGAGCACGGTCTGGTGCTGCAGGTCGGGCACTTGCTGCACCACCACCCCGCGGTCAACGCGCTGGACGCGCTGATCCAGAAGGGCGCGCTGGGCCGGCTGCAGTACTTGTCGTCCAACCGCCTGAACCTGGGCCGATTTCGCCGCGAAGAGAACTCGCTGTGGTCGTTCGCGCCGCACGACATCGCGGTCATGCTGCGGCTGGTGGGCGCCCTGCCCGACCGCGTCTCGGCCACCGGCGGCTACTTCCTGCATCCGCAAATCGCAGACACTACGCTGACTTCACTGTCGTGGCCCAGCGGCGTCCAGGGCCACATCTACGTGTCGTGGCTGCATCCGTACAAGGAACAACGGCTGGTGGTCGTGGGTTCGGACGCCATGGCCGTCTTCGACGATCAACTGCCCTGGTCGCACAAGCTAGTGCTCTACCGGCACGGCGTGGAGTGGCAGAACGGCGTGCCCGTGCCGCGCAAGGCCGAGCCCGAGCCCGTGCCACTGCAGCAGGACGAGCCGCTACTCCGCGAGATGCAAGTGTTCCTGGACGCGATCGCCAAGCCCGGTACGCCGCTCGTGGCCGATGGCGCCGAGGGAACCCGGGTGCTGCGGGTGCTCGACGCGGCCGAGCGATCGCTGCGGCAGCAAGGCACGCCGGTGCTGCTGGCGCCGCCGGACAGCCGGCCGGTGCGGATTCACCCGAGCGCGGTGGTGGGCAGCAAGGCACAAGTGGGCGAAGGAACAGCAATTTGGCACTTCGTCCACGTGATGGACGGCGCCCGCATCGGCCGCGACTGCTCGCTGGGGCAGAACGTGTTCGTGCAGGACGGCGCCGTGCTGGGCGATCGCGTGCGGCTGCAGAACAACGTGTCGATCTACAAGGGCGTGACCCTGGGCGACGGCGTGTTCTGCGGCCCCAGCTGCGTGTTCACCAACGTGGTGCGCCCGCGCGCCGACGTGAGCCGCAAGGACGAATTCGCCGCCACCCTGGTCGGGGCCGGCGCCACCATCGGCGCCAACGCCACGGTCGTATGCGGTAACTCCATCGGTTCCCACGCCTTTGTCGCCGCCGGCGCCGTGGTCACCCGGCCGGTGCCGGCCCATGCGCTCGTCAGCGGCAATCCCGCCCGGGTCCGCGGTTGGGTCTGCCGCTGCGGCGAAAAGCTGGCCCTGGCCGCCAAGCCCGCCGCTGGCGACACCGCCGCCTGCCACCGCTGCAGTCAAACCTGGCGCAGCGACGGCGAAAACCTGCTGCCGGTCAATCACTGACGCCTTCGAGGTCCGCCATGGGCTTGCCGCCTGTCCCGTTCTACGACGCCGCCCGCGCCCTGATGCCCTACCGCGAGGCCCTGCACGACGCCCTGCAGCGCTGTCTGGAGCATGGCACCTTTGTGCTGGGCCCCGAGGTGCAGCGCTTCGAGCAGAGCCTGGCCAACTACCTGGGCGCGCCCCACGCGGTGGGCGTGTCGTCGGGCACCGACGCGCTGCTGGCGACCTTCCTGGCCCTGCAGACCGACCACGGCGGCGCGGCCCCCCTGCAGCCCGGCGACGAAGTGCTGACCACGCCGTATTCGTTCATCGCCTCGGCCACGTCGATTCTGCGCGCAGGGTTGCGGCCGGTGTTCGCCGATCTGGCGCCCGGGCAATTCCACCCCGGCGCCGCCGAGTTCGAGCGCGCCTGGACGCTCAAAACCCGCGCCGTGCTGGTGGTGCACCTGTTCGGCGAGCCGCTGGATCTTGCTCCGATCCAGGCGCTGTGCGAGGCCCGCGGCGCGGTGCTGGTCGAGGACTGTGCCCAGTCGATCGGCGGCCAGTTTGCCGACGGCACCCACGTGTCAACCAAGGGTATCGCCGGCTGTTTTTCGTTCTTTCCCGCCAAGAACCTGGGCGCGCTGGGCGACGGCGGCGCGGTGGTCACCAAGCACGACGGACTGGCCGCCAGGCTGCGCGAAAAGCGTCAGCACGGTCAGGCGAAGCGCTACCAATTCGAGACGCTGGGCGGCAATTTCCGCCTCGACGCCCTGCAAGCGGCCTTTCTGGGGGTACTGCTGCCGCACCTGCCGGCCTGGCTAGAGGATCGCCGGCGCCGCGCCCACAACTACCTGACCCAGCTGGGTGATTTTGCCGCGCGCCATCCCGACCGCCTGCAGCTGCCCGCCGACGTGCCAGGCCACGCCTGGAACCAGTTCGTGGTCCGCTCGGGTCAGCGCGACCGTCTGCAGGAAGCCCTGAAAAGCGCTGGAATTCCCACGCAAATCTACTACCCGTCGGCGCTACATCAGCAAGGCGCGCTGGCCGCGGCGCTGCCGCCCGCCCACCTGCCCGAAGCCGAGCGCGCCTGTACCCAGGTGCTGGCTCTGCCGATTGCCCCGGGTCTGACCGCTGCCGAAGAACAACGCGTGATCGATGCCGTCCTCGCTGCGTGGTAGCATCCCCTGCCGCACAGCTCTACGCCTTGACCCTGGAGTACCATGAACCGCAAAGTCCTCAATCCCAATCGCAACATTCGCGCCCACGACGACGACGACGACGACACCCCGCCGCCCGCCGAGAAGCCGGCTTCGGAGAAGGAGTCGCCCAAGCCGGACCTGACCGAGCGCATGCTCAAGGCGCGGACTGTGATGGTTTCGTCGGCCATCGACGACAAGGTAGCGGCGCGCGTCATCGGCGAGCTGCTGCTGCTCGAGGCCGACGACCCCAACAAGCCGATCACCCTGTACTTGAACTCGCCCGGCGGCAGCGTGACCGCCGGCTTCGCGATCTACGACACCTTGCGCCTGGTCCAGCCGCGCATCCGCATCCTGTGCGTGGGCCTGACGGCGTCGATCGCCACCATCATCCTGCTGGGCGCGAACAAGGAAGATCGCCTGAGCCTGCCGAACACGCGCCTGCTCATCCACCAGCCGCTCATCGCCGGCAACGTGTACGGGCCGGCCAGCGACCTGGAGATCACGGCGAACGAAATCCTGAAGACGCGCGACCGCTTGAACAAGCTGCTGGCGGCCGAAACCGGGCAAGACCTGTCCCGCATCGAGGCGGATACCCACCGCGATTTCTGGATGACCGCTCAAGAGGCTGTGGAGTACGGGTTGATTGCGCGCATCGTGTCGTCGCGCGCCGAGATCGACAAGTAGCGTGCCCAGTGGCTACATGTCGATGATCACGACCCCATTGTGATCGTCATCGCGGCCGGCGTCGCGGTCGCGGTCCCAAAGCGGCGGCCGTTCGAGCGGAAAACGCCCGGGCGGCTCAAGGCGAGGTTGCTGGCGGTCTTGCCGCGACTGCTCCTCGCGTCGCTTGATTTGTTCAATGATGAAGGCGTCGAGCATGGCAACCTCCAGTCGGGCGCACGGGCCGATCGGGCCGGTGGCTTGGTGGCTGGCTTGGCCCGTGGGCTGTTCCAGCCGGAACCTCTCCAAGGTTCCTAAAGGATCGGACGCACGAACCCTGGCGAAAGTTCACACGCCGCGTTGTCGAACCGTGATCTCCTCGAAGCGAAACCGCAGAGGTGCTGATCATGCGAGCCGGCTCACCGCGAATCGACCCTTTGACCACCGGGAGCATCGCCTTGCTCCTAGGCTCAAGCTAGCATCGTGGCCGCAGCCGAGCAAATTTGCGATCCGCGGCGCTGACGAAAATGTCATGGGCCCGCGTGCAGCGATTCGATGAAGGCGGCGATCGGCCGGGCGAACTGCGAGTCGGGCTGGCCATCGCAGTGCAGGCTGAGCGGCACCACCGGCGGCAACGGCCCGCGCCGCACGGCCGCCAGGACCCGCACCGGCTCCGGATCGGACGGCCGATGCAGCAGCGGCCAGAATTGCACCGCAACTCCAGAACTCTGCAGCACTTGCTCCAGACGCTGCCGGTGCTTCCACGGGTAGATGATGCAGCCCACGCCGCGCCGGTCGACGGCCGCGAGCAGTGCCGTCACCAGCGCCGGCAGGGCCATGCCCGCGTCGAAATGGGCCACGCGGCGCTCGGGATCCGGGGGCGGCTGATCGGGGTACTGGCGAAACGGTGGGTTGCACAGCACCAGGTCGGCCGGTGCCGGTGGCGGCGGGCGGGCCAGGTCGACGAGGTGCACGGTGCTGCGGCCGGCAAGACCATTGTGCTCCAGGTTGCGGCGGGCCCGGTCGGCCAGCTGCGGCTGCAGCTCGTACAGGTGGGCGCGGCTGCCCGGCTCGGCCAGCGCGGCGGCGATCGCCACCAGCCCGGAGCCGGCGCCCAGATCGGCCAGGTCGCCCACCGCCAGACCGATCTGTCGGGCCAGGCTCACACCGAACCACGCCAAGGCGAGCGAGTCGACCGAGGTGCGGTAGCCGGCGCGGGCCTGCACCAGGCCGACGCGATTACCCCAGAGGAGATCGAACGTTTCGTGGGGATGCAGCGGGGGCGGCGCCGGAGGCAGGCGCTGCGGGCCGGCCACCGCCTAGCGCGCCATGAAGCGCTGCGGCCCGCTGGCCAGCGACAGGGGCGGCAGCAGCACCGGCATGGCTTTGGCCGTGCCGTTGCCGGACGGGACCACAACGTGGGCGGTCGCCTCGCCTTTCTGGCTCTCGGCATAGAAGAGGTAGCCCGCCAAGCCGGCCAGGGCCACACCGGCGCCCAGGCCCACGCCCGCCACCATCGCCTTGGTTTCGGACGAGGCCACGTAGTCCTTGACCTGCTGGTCGTATTCGAGCTTGTTGTGCGGGGTGTTGTAGCCGTCGCACTTGGCCGACGGATCAGCGCAGTAGTAGGCAGTAATACCGCTGAGATTCAAGTACTTGCTGAATGCGGCGCCGGTACCCAGCAGCACCACCGCGCCGCCCGCGGCGATCCAGCCGGGCGTCGACTTGTACCAGACGCCGCCACCGCCGCCGCCACCGCCACCCGGCTCGACGACGTTCTTGTCGGCCTTCTCGCCCAAGATGGTGACCAGCACGCGGTTGACGGCGCGCGGGCTGATGCCGACCTTGGGCACCTTGACGTCGGTCGCCGAGCGGACGATGCGCGCGCCGGCCACATCGATCAGGTATGAATTCAGCTTGCCGCCGCTGACGCCCACCACGCACACCAGGTTGACCTCGATGTCCTTGCCGACCATCACGGCGTCGGCCACCAGGCGCGCCTCGGCGGCCTTCAGGTCCGAGTACATCAGGCCGACGTGGTCCTCTTCCAGCGCCAGGTGCGACTCGAAGCCGATGTCGGCGGTGAACTTGGCCACGCCGCCACCCTTGACCTCGACCTTGTGCAGCATCGAACTCTGGTCGCCGGACTGCAGGCGGATGCCGTAGTTGCCGGGGATCAGATCCGCGACAGTGGCCGGGGTCGCAGCCCGGTCGTTGCCGCCCAAGATGATGCGCGCACCGGGCGGATTCGAGGTGACCTCGACCGATCCCTTGGGCATCTTCTCGACTTTCTTGACCTCGGTCTTGAACAGCTCCACCACGTCGGGGCGGTAGTTGTCGTCGGTGACCGGCGCCTTCAGGCCAAAAGTGGTGATGACGGTGCGGAACACGTCGACGGCGGCCGGCTTGTCGCCAGCGGCCACGTAGGCGGTGGCCAGTTGGGCCAGCACGTCCAGATATTCCTTGCGCAAGTTCTCGTCGGCACCCGGGGCCGCGATGGCACCGCGGTAGCGCGACTCGGCACTCACCAAGGCCTTGATCGCGCCCTGGAAATCGGCGTTGTCCAGCAGGTCCACGCCGCGCTTGCGCGCTTCGGCCAGCTGCTGGCGGCGCTCGGGCGTCACCGCCGAGGGCACCTGCTCGCGGTCCTTGCGCACCTTGTCGGCCGTGGTCTTGCCGTCGACCAGGATGACGTCGCCCGGCGCTTCCAGACGGAAAGCCTTCACGACTTCGTCCAGATAGGGACCGGTCTGGCTGTCGGCCACTTCGCCGGACCGGAGCTCGATGACCGCCAGGGTGCGCTCGACATCGGCACCGTCGGCCGCCAAGGCCAGCGGCACCACCGCCAGGCTCGCCGCCAAGGCCGCCACCAGGCCCGCGATCGTCTGCCCCAGCCGCGCCCCAGCCAGCGCGCGCGCCGAGCTGTTCATCCACGAATCTTCACAGGAATTTCGATGCTGCACGTGCGCCCCGCGATGCCGATTCCGCTCGACTGACTGCACTCTCGGCCTTCGGCGCCGCCATCATAGAACCGCGGGGCGCCGCGGTCAAGCGATCGCGAGGGCCCCCGACTGCGTTAACTCGTTGAACTTGCAGGGTCTGTCCAAATCGGTCGCCGGTGATACCGCGGGCGATACTGGTCTCGGTATCGATACCGGCCCGGTCGAGCGATCCCCATGAGCTTGCAGAACTTTCTCTTGGCACGCTGCGTGCATGGGCCAGGTCCGGCGCGTCCTGCGCCCGCAGGAGGGACAATGACGACCTGGAATCGCCTGGGCAGGCTGAGTTCGGCTGCGCTGCTGGGGGCCGCACTGCTGGCGGCCGCGCTTGGCTGTGGCGCCCCGACCCAGCCCCAGCAGCGGCGCGGTGAGCTTGCCGTCGACGCCGCTCCGACCACTGCGGGGGCCGATGTGCCGCTGCCCGCCCCACCGTCGCCCGCGGACCTGACTCGGCCCCAGCTCGTCATCAGCGAACTGCTGACTGATCCCCTGTTGCGCGACGAGGGCGTGGGCGACTACGTCGAGATCGCCAATCTGGCAGCGCGGCGCGTGCCGTTGGCCGAACTGGCACTGCTGCTGCCCAGCGGCCGGCGTCTGCCGCTGTTGCGGTCAGCGCGACCCTGGCTCGAACCGGGGGAGGTGGCGGTCGCGCAAGCTTGGCCGACCGGCGACCGCCTGCAGGCCAAGGGGCTGCGGCTGCCGAATGCCGCCGGGCGACTGGAGCTGCTGTGGCGAGGCCAGCCGATCGACGCTGCGACGTGGCTGCGCAAGCGGCCGTGGCCCAAAGCGAAACCGGGAGTGGCCTGGGAGCGCCGCAGCCCGGCCCTGGACGGCAATCTGCCGGCGGCCTGGCGCGCCGCCACGCTCCCGGTCGACCGGTTGGAGCGCGGCTCGCCGGGCAGCGTCGACTGGCCGTGTCTGGCCCTGATCGGCACGGCACTGCAGCGCAACTGCCCGCCACCGCTCAAGAAGCGCACCTGCCGCAGCTAGAGACCTGGGCACAGGCAGTGCCGGTTCCAAGGCCGGCTCCCGATCCGGCTCCCGATCCGGTTCCGGGTCCGGCTCCCGGTCCGGTTCCGGGTCCGGCTCCCGGTCCGGTTCCGGGTTCGGCTCCCGATCCGGTTCCGGGTCCGGCTCCCGATCCGGTTCCGGGTCCGGCTCCCGGTCCGGTTCCGGGTCCGGCTCCCGATCCGGTTCCGGGTCCGGCTCCCGATCCGGTTCCGGCTCCAGCCGCCGTGAAAAAGCCGAAAGGGCCAATCCCTTTGCAGAGATTGACCCTTCGATGGGTGGCTGGGGGGGGACTTGAACCCTCGACCTAGCGATTATGAGTCGCTCGCTCTAACCAGCTGAGCTACCCAGCCCCCGCGGCCGATGACGGCAAAACTGCCGCCATCGACGGCGTTTTTTAGCGCTTGCTGAACTGGAAGCGCGCGCGGGCAGCGGCGCGACCGTACTTCTTGCGCTCCTTGGCGCGCGGGTC
>JACRCU010000249.1 GCA_016218865.1 Deltaproteobacteria bacterium
GGGGCGTCATCCAGGCGGTGGGCTACGTGTTCGGCGCCCAGTCGACCATGGACGCGCTGTGGACCACCGTGTTCAGCAAGGGCGCCCAGGTCGCCGGTCAGGTCGGCAGCGGCGTGACCCTGGCCAAGTTCGACGCCGGCACCGGCAAGGGCTGGGACTGGCGTTATACCCAGCTTTACATGGACTTGAACCACGAGGTCGCACCCAAGGCCAAGGCACTGGGCGCCGCCGGGGCCTGCGCGGATTGCCACAGCGCGACGCCCAAGCTGCCGCTGTGCCAACTGTACGCCGGCGCCAAGCTGCCCTGGGGCGTGACCTGCCCGCAGTAGCCGCCAGCTTCCTCTCCCCGACTGGCTAGGCTGCGCGCGGCGCGCCGGCAGGGCCCCCTCGACCTGCCGGCGCGCCCTTGCGCTCTGATCGGCCCAGTGGCATAGGGGAGGGCGGTCGGCGCCCGGCACATCCGGGCTCAGGAGGCAGCCGTGCTGTCCAACCCGCGCCTGGCCCTGGACGCCCAAGAGCTGCTCGCCCACGTGCTGGCTACCTTGCCGGGCGGGCTCTTTACCGTGGATACCCAGGGTTTGATCACGTCGTGGAACCGCGGCATGGAAGACATGACCGGCTATTCCGCCGCCGAGGCCCTGGGCCGGACCTGCGACTTCCTGAAGGGCAGCACCTGCTTTGGCGGCCCGTGCACACGCGACGGCCAGACCTGTGCCCTGTTCGCCCACGGCCACGTCCACGGCAAGCGCTGCTCGCTGATGCGCCGCGACGGCAGCCGCGTGTCGGTCGTCAAGAACGCCCGCCTGATGCGCGACAGCCACGGCGCGCTGATCGGCGGCATCGAGGCGGTCACCGACGTCAGCGGCATGGTCGAGCTGGAGCAGGAAGTGGCGACGCTACGCTCGGTGGCGGCCGGCCGCGCCCACCAGGGCCGACTGATCGGCAGTCATCCCGCGATGTTGCAGCTGTACGACTTCATCGAAGTGGCCGGCCGGGTCGCCTCGTCGGTGCTGATCCAGGGCGAGACCGGCACCGGCAAGGAGCTGGTGGCCCACGCCATCCACATGGCCAGCGCCCGCAGCCAGGGCCCGTTCGTCAAGATGAGCTGCGCGGCGAGGCCCGACGGGCTGCTGGAGAGCGAGCTGTTCGGCCACATCCGCGGCGCCTTCACCGGGGCCGTGGCCGACCGCAAGGGCCGCTTCGCCGCGGCCGACGGCGGTACCATCTTCCTGGACGAAATCGGCGACATCTCGCCCACCATGCAGACGCGGCTGCTGCGGGTCCTGCAAGAGCGCGAGTTCGAGCGGGTGGGCGACAACCGCTCGATCCACGTGGATATTCGCGTGATTGCCGCGACCCACCAGGATCTGCAGGTGCTGTGCGACCAGGGTCGGTTCCGCCGCGACCTGTACTATCGGCTGGCGGTGGTGCCGGTGGTGGTGCCGCCGCTCCGCCAGCGCCGCTCGGACATCCCGCTGCTGGTCGAGCACTTCTTGGACCGGCTGGTGCGCGTGCAAGGCCGGCCCGTGTCGGGGATCTCGCCGGGCGCCCTGCATATCCTTACCAGCGCGCGCTGGCCGGGCAACGTGCGCGAGCTGGAAAATGCGGTCGAGTATGCCTACGCCGTGTGCCAGGGCGGCGAGCTGACCGAAGGCTGCCTGCCGCCCGGTCTGCTGACCAGCGAGCCCAAGGCGCCGCCGACGCGCGGCAGCAAGGCCACCGAAGCTGCGGAAATCCGCCGGATCCTGGCCGAGTGCGACGGCAACCGCAGCCAGGCCGCCGCCCGCCTGGGTGTGAGCCGCATGACCCTGTGGAAGTGGCTGAAGCGCCTGGATATGGAAGCGTAGGACACCGATCACACAGCCGAATCTACCGGCTAACGTCGCGGCGGGTCGCGAAAGCGCCCGCTTGCGACCCACCCAGCGTCCTTGAGTCCTCGTCCGACGGGATCCTCGTTGCTCGGGGCCTCGGAGGATTCGGATTGATGCTCTACATTTCCTTGACATCGGCGCCAGCTGACCTGACGCTTGGCCCCCCGCCGCTCCGTCGGCTCCACCCAAGCGTCGTCCGCTCGCTGTCAGCCCCCGGCTGGCCAAGGCAGGCCCAGATGTACCAACCGATTTCGTCGGATCTCTCCAAGCTTTCGGCCCACTACGACGCCGTGGTCATCGGCTCGGGCTACGGCGGGGCCATCGCCGCCTGTCGCCTGGCGCAAGCCCGCAAGGCCGACGGATCGCGCCTGCGGGTGGCGGTGCTCGAACGCGGCCGCGAACTCCAACCCGGGCAATACCCAAGGACTTCTCTTGAGTTTGCTGCCGAGGCCCAGTTCACCGCCGCCGACAAGGTGGTCGGCCGCCGCGACGGCCTGTTCGACTTCCGCGCCAACGGCGACCTGGCCACCATTTCGGCCTGTGGCCTGGGCGGTACCTCGCTCATCAACGCCGGCGTGGCCATCAAGCCGCTGCCGTGGGTGTTTGCCGACCCGATCTGGCCGCAGGGCCTCCGCGACGACCTGGACGCGCTGTACCAGGGCATGGACACCGCCCACGCCATGCTGGGCCTGACGCCGTACCCCGGCGACCGGCCGCTGCCGGGCAAGCTCAAGGCGCTGCAAGAGTCCGCAAGTGCGATGGGCGCCAAGTACTTCACCGCCGACGTGGCCTGCACTTTCACCGCCGGCGAGAACCTGGCCGGCGTGGCGATGGAGAGCTGCACCGGCTGCGGCGACTGCGTGATGGGCTGCAACGAGAATGCCAAGAACACCACGCTCTACAACTACTTGCCGCTGGCCCACCGCCACGGCGCCCAGCTGTTCACCCAAGTGGAAGTGCGGCACCTGGAAAAACGCGGCGACCACTGGCTGGTGCACTTTGCCTCGCTGGTGGGCGACCGCGAGGACTTCACCAGCGATCTGGGCTGTGTTTCCACCGAGTTGGTGGTGCTCGGCGCCGGCACTCAGGGCACCAACGAAATCCTGATGCGCTCGCGCAGCCAGGGGTTGCCGCTGTCGGCCCGGTTGGGGCACCGCTTCTCGGGCAACGGCGACGCCCTGGGCTTTGGCTACAACACCGACGTGCGCATCGACGCGGTGGGCTGCGGCTACGACAAGCCCGACCCAACCAACCCGCCCGGGCCCTGCATTTCGGGCATCATCGACCTGCGCGAGAGCGAGGCCCGCGCGGACCTGGGCATGGTCATCATGGAAGGCGTTGTACCGGCTACCTTTACGCCGTTCTTTGCCGGGGTGATGGCGACCGAGGCGGCCCTGCGCGGCCGCGCGACCCGCGACGACCTGGGCGAGACCGTGGAAGGTCTGGTGCGCGAAGCGGAAGGCATCCTGCCCGGCATCTCGCCAGCGGTGCGCAACACCCAGACTTACCTGGTGATGTGCCACGACGACAGCGGCGGCACGCTGGAGCTCCACGACGGCGACCGCGTGCGCACCGTGTGGCCCAATGCCAGCCGCGACGAGTACTTGCAGGTGGTCGACGATCGCCTGTTCCAGGCCACCGCGGCCCTGGGCGGCATCCACGTGCCCAACCCAACCTGGGGCGGCCACCTCATCGACAAGCTGATCACGTGCCACCCGCTGGGCGGCGCGGTCATGGCCGACGACGCCAGCCGCGGCGTGACCAACCACAAAGGCCAGGTCTTCGCTGGCGAAACTGGCGACACGGTCTACGGCAACCTGCTGGTGACCGACGCGGCGGTGATGGCGCGCTCGCTGGGCGTCAACCCGCTGCTGACCATCTCGGGCATGGCCGAGCGGACCATGGCCCACCTGCTGCGCGACCGCGGCTGGACGCGCGACGACGTGCGGCCACCGGCCCCGGAGCCGCGGCCCCAGACCATCGGCGTGCGGTTTACCGAAAAGATGTCGGGCACTTTGGGCCTGGGCGACGAGGCCGCGTTCGAGCCCGACCTGATGCCCGACTCGGTGCTGGCCGGCGACGCCTCGTTCGTGGTCTGCGTGCAGGCCGACGACCTGGACGCCGTGCTCGACCGCCCCGGCCACCGCGCGGCGCTGAGCGGCACCTTGCGCTGCGAGCTGCTGCATCCCGACCCGCTGCAGATCGAGGCCGGCCGCTTCGTGCTGTTCGCCGAAGATCCCAGCAATCCGCAAGATCGGCTGATGCAGTACCAATTCGTCGCGGTGGCCGAGGATGGCCGCTGCTGGTACGTCGACGGCGTGAAGACCTTGCGCGACGGCGCCGGCCTGGGCCTGCTGGGCCAGAGCACC
>JACRCU010000257.1 GCA_016218865.1 Deltaproteobacteria bacterium
CCCGACGTGGCGCAAGACGTGCCCTGCATCCCCAACTGCCAGGCCACCGGCGCGGTGTGCGGAGCGGACGGATGTGGCGGCTTGTGCGGATTCTGCAAGGACAATTGGGCCTGCGTCAGCGGCGAGTGCAAGGAGCTGGCCTCGCCCGATGCCTGCGCCAAAGTGAAATGCGACGCCAACGCCAACTGTGTGGTCGGGGCCAGCGGCGCCGCCGAGTGCAAGTGCAAGACCTATTGGGTCGGCGACGGCAAGACCTGCACGGATGCCAACGAATGCCTGACCAACAACGGCGGCTGCGACGCCAACGCGCTCTGCACCAACAAGACCGGCGCGGACCCGACCTGCGAGTGCATCAAGGGTTTTGGCGGCAACGGCATCAAGTGCTTCGACGACGACGAGTGCAAGGCCGCGGTCTCGCCCTGCGCCGAGCACGCCACCTGCAAGAACACCCCCGGCAGCTTCGCGTGCGACTGCGACAACGGCTTTTCGGGCACCGGCACCTCCGCGTGCAAGGACATCGACGAGTGCGCCACCGGCAAGGCCAAGTGCGGCACCAAGCAGACCTGCGAAAACCTTATCGGCAGCTACTCGTGCTCCTGCCCGGCCGGCTACGCCAAGTCCGGCACCGACTGCAAGGACATCGACGAGTGTGCCACGGCCAGCGCCCAGTGCTCGCCCAACGCGACCTGCACCAACACGCCCGGCGCCTACACTTGCGCGTGCAAGTCCGGCTTTACCGGCGACGGCAAGGTCTGCACCGAGAACGACGTTTGCCTTGCCGTCAGCTGCATCCCCACCGCCCAATGCCAGAAAGACGCTACCACCGGCAAGGGCGTCTGCGTCTGCCTCCCCGGTTACCTAGGCGACGGCAGCGCCTGCACGCCGGCCGTGGTCAACATCACCTTGGTTGGCGCGTGGTTGGCCCCCACCAAGTCGGGTGGCGTGTGCTGGGACCTGACCATGACCGCCGAGTGCCCCGCGCCCAGCAAGGACAAGGTCGACGCCGTGATGGCGGCGATGACGGCGCTGAACACCGCCTTCGTGGCGCCCGGCACCGCGTCGCTGGGCAAGATGGCCGCGGTGCAGCAGGCGCTGGGAGCCCTGGGCGGCGGCGAAACCCGGCCAGACGCCTACGGAACCGCCGAGCTGAACAACGGCGGCGGCTCGTTCCCGCTGGGCGACCAGTCCGACAACTACATGCCGGCCTGGAGCAACGCCAGCTGGACCAAGGTCAGCCTGGACAAGACCACCGAGCTGAAGATCTCCTTGTCCGACAGCGACTTGTTCGTCGACGAGGATGTCGGCTCGGTCTCGCTCAAGAGCGACGTGCTGGCCAAGGCCCTGCAACTGGGCGACACGATTGCCATCCCGGTCTACACCCAGACCGACCAGGTCCTGGCGATCCTGGTCAAGGTCACCGCTTGGGTCGGCTGCGGCGACACCAAGTGCGTCAGCCCCGAGACGGCCACCTCGTGCCCGGCCGACTGCTCGACCACCGGCCCCAAGTGCGGCGACGGCACCTGTGCCAGCGGCGAGACTCCGGCCAGCTGCCCGGCCGACTGCAAAGCCCCGGCCGGCACTTGCGTGGGCGCCTGCGGCAAGAAGGCCACCTCGGGCACCTGCTGGTGCGACGACCTGTGCGTCAAGAACGGCGACTGCTGCGCCGACAAGATGGCCGCCTGCGCGGTCGGCTGCCAGGACATGTGCGGCAAAGAAAGCCACGACGCCCAGGGCAACACCTGCTGGTGCGACGAGTACTGCGCCACCAGCGGCGACTGCTGCGACGACAAGGCCAAGTTCTGCCCGTAGATCGCGGGAGTCGCCGCGCCTGAGCCCGGCTACTGCACGGCGATCGGGTTGCTGACCACCCAGCGCTGCTCGACGTCGGCGTACTGGCCCAGGGCCTTCAGCCACGGCCGCAAATGCCGCGGGATCATCCGCACTTCCAGGTGATACCGCCCGGCCTGGGTCGCCTTGTAGGTGGCGGCCTGGGCAAAACCCTTGTACTCCTGCACCACTTCGGCGGGCTTGCCGTCGGCCGTGGTTCGCCAGAGCAGGGTGCGCACTTCCACGGGATCGGCGGGGTTGCGCGTGTCGGCCTCTTGCCACGGCATCCAGGCCGCCGGGTAGGCGCGCTGCGGCGTGCGCAGCCACAGCTCGTCGCCCAGCTTGGCGGTCCCGCCCATCTCGATCCACTTGTCGCCGGACTTGGCCACCAGGTCGAAGTGGTCGGGCTCGCCCAGCAGATCGAACACCACCCAATTGCGGCCGCCGCGCAGCGCGTCTTGGAACGCCTCCACCTTGCCGTCGGTCGCCGTGCTCGCGCTGACCAGCACGCGGTCGCTGATCTGCCGCAGCATCCGCTTGTAGCTGTCCAGCCGGTCGCCGTCGGCCATCAGCGGGATGCCGCCTTTCGTCAATAGCTTGACAAGGTTGGGGTATTTGTCGGCAAACGGCTTGCACAGGCCCTCGAACTGGCCGCCCGGACCACAGTATGCCTCCAGCTTCACGTTGCGGTGCACGTCGTTGCCCACCAGCGCAGTGACGTGCTTGCTCGCCAACACCTCGTGCCACTTGGTGAACGCGGCCTCGGGCTGCATGTCCAGCATGACCATGAGGACGAGGTCGGGCCAGGGCGACGCCTCCTTGGGCCCCAGGAAGTGCTCCAGCTCGAAGACCTTGCCCAGCTTCGGCTTGCCGCCCTCGCCGCCGATGACCGTCAGGAAGTTGGCGTGGATGTTGTAGATCTCCATGGCGTCCACGCCGGCATCCACCAGACGCTTGGCCGAGACCTCGGCTTGCTCGCTGTGGGCGTTGACGATCAGCGCCCCGGCGCCCTTTGCGGCGGTCACGTGGGCCACCGCGGTGGCCAGGGTCACGGCGTCGGACAGGTCGCCGCCCTCGAAATTACTTGGCGAGATATGGTGTTGCAGGCCCACCGGCATGAAGTGGGTCGCCTCGAAGCCCACGGTGACTAGCAGCGGGTGGGCCGGCACTTCCTTGCTGGCCGGACACTGGATCAGGTTGGCCCGCGGCGCACCGGCGGGGCCCAGCAGGGTGTCGCCCAGATCCGCCCGATAATTCAGGAGCTTCTCGAATGGGTACTCGCTCATGTGCGCCGGGTGGTCGGTCACGAAGGCCACATCCAACGTCGAGGCGCACAGGGCGTCGCGAAACTGCTGCAGGCACTCGGGGTTGGCCTTGCCGGTCTCGTCGATCTCGCCGTCGCAGGCGTCGTGCGAAAACGCGCTGTGGATGTGCACCACCGTGCGGCCCCACTGCCAGCCGCGCTCGGTCGGCAGCGGTGCACCCGGTGGCAGGATCGGCGCACCGGTGGCCGTGACCGTCGGGGCGACGGCCATATCGGCCGCAGTGGTGTCACCCGTCGCAGCGGCATCGGCAGCGGCATCGGTGGCGGCGCTCGTCTTGGCCGGGTCGGAGCTACCACAGCCCGCAGAACCAACCAACAGTGCGGCGGCTGCGAGCAAAGACGACAAGGGATGGCGTGCATTCTTCATGTCGGTCAGTCTCCCCGGAACCCGCGGGTGATGCAAGCCGGCAGGCGCCCTCAGCGTGGCAGCCATTTTCTACTCTGCGGAAACACAGGGGTATCTTGGCGTGGCGCGCTGGGCCGACCCTCCGGTGCCGGCCGCTTCGGCCCCGGTGCGGCGGCGGCACCCCCTCGTGTTGCGTCTGTGTCACAAGGCCTTTGCCATCCCGGCGGAACTGCCGCACCATTTCGTCGGCGCACCTGTGCCGCTGCCAAGGAGCCGCATGGCCCGCACCTGCCCCCAGTGCCGCACTACCACTGCCGAAACCCGCTGCCCGCAGTGCGGCACCGACACCGACGCCGTCGATCCCTTGCTCGGCAGCACCGTCGGCGGCCGCTACGAGATCCTGGGCCAGATCGGCGCAGGCGGCTTTGGGGCCGTCTACAAAGCGCGCCACACCGCCACGCGCGACATCGTTGCCGTCAAGGTCCTGCACGCCGGCACCCAGTCCGACCAAGAGATGGCGGCGCGCTTCATCCGCGAGGCCCAGGCGACCAGCGCCCTGAAGCACCCCAACACCGTGCGCGTGTTCGACTTTGGCGAGCTGCCCAGCGGCGGCATGTACTTGGCCATGGAATTCCTGGACGGTCGACCGCTCAGCTCGTTCCTTGAGAAAGAGGGACCGCTGGAGTGGCAGCGGCTGGTCCACATCGCCGTACAAGTGCTCAAGTCCCTTTCCGAAGCCCACAGCCGCGGCCTGGTGCACCGCGACCTGAAGCCCGACAACATCTTCCTGCAGCGCGTCCACGGCGAGAACGACTTCGTCAAGGTGCTCGACTTCGGCATCGCCAAGACCGTGGGCGACCAGCAGACCGCCGAGCTGACTGGCGCGGGCGTCATCATCGGCACGCCGGCCTACATGAGCCCCGAGCAGGCGCGCGGCAAGGGCGTGGATGCCCGCACCGACCTGTATGCCATGGGCAGCATCCTATTCGAGGGCCTGACCGGTATGCCGCCGTTCCCCGGCGAGTCGCCCATCGACATGCTGCTGCGCCGCTTGACCGAGCCGCCGCCGCACCCGCGCACCGCGCTGCGCCGCCCGTGCCCGAACCCTCTTGCCGACGCGGTGTTCCGCGCCATCCAAACCGACGCGGCCGACCGTTTTGCCAGCGCCGACGAGATGGCTGCCGCTCTGCAGGGCGTTCTGGACGGCGAACGCCAGACTGCGGTCACCGAACGCCGCGAGGCCGTCCTGCCCAAGGCCCCCACGCCGGCGCCAATTCCGATGCCGCTGCGGCCGCGGCCCCCGGTAGCAGACACCGAAGCGGCCACCACCGCGCTGCAAGCCAGTGAGGTGGCGGCGCGGGTCGATGCCACCCTGCGCGCGGCCCGGCCCGGCCCGGCCACCTTGCCCGCCGGCCAGGCGGTGGCGGTCCCTCCGGCGCCTGCGGCCGCGCCTCCAGCCAAGTCCAAGCTGCCGCTCGTGGTGGTTGGTGTCGTGGTCCTCGCGGGTGTCGCCGTTGCCACGGCGCTCGCGCTCAAGTCGCCCGCACCGGCGCCCGCGGCACCGGCAGCGGCAGTGGCTCCGGTTCCGGCCCCGGCTCCGGCCCCGGCTCAGGTTCAGGCTCAGGTTCCGGCCCCGGCTCCGGTCCCCGCTCGGCCGAGTCCGCAGGACTCGCC
>JACRCU010000247.1 GCA_016218865.1 Deltaproteobacteria bacterium
CGTTTGCGCCAAAAGTCCGAGGACTTGTTGGTATCGGTCGGCGCCCGCCCGCTGGTCACCGCTGCGGCGGACGGTCCGGCCGTGTGGATGGTGGTCGGCGTCAACGGCTCGGGCAAGACCACCACCATCGGCAAGCTGGCGCACCGGCTGGCGGGCGAGGGCAAGAAAGTGCTGGTCGCCGCTGGCGATACCTACCGCGCCGCCGCCGTGGACCAACTGGAAGTGTGGTGCCAGCGCGCTGGCGTACCGATCCATCGCGGCAAAGACGGCGCCGATCCGGCCAGCGTGGCGTTCGCGGCGGTCGAGCGCGGCACGGCCGAGGGCTTCGACCTGGTCATCGTCGACACCGCTGGGCGCCTGCACACCAACCACAACCTGATGGAAGAGCTGAAGAAGTCCTGGCGCGTCTGCGGCAAGGCCCAGGCCGGCGCCCCGCACGAGGTGCTGCTCGTGCTCGACGCCACCATGGGCCAGAACGCCGTGAAGCAGGCCGAGCAGTTCCGCGACGCGGTGGCGGTGTCGGGCATCGTGCTGACCAAGCTGGACGGCACCGCCAAGGGCGGCGTGGTCCTGGCCATCGCCGAGCAGTTGCGCCTGCCGGTCAAGCTGGTGGGCGTAGGCGAGCGGATGAGCGATCTCCGCGACTTCGACCCGCACTTGTTCGCCCAGGAACTTTTTGACACCGCTGCGGACTGAAGCAGGACCGCGGCGCACGGGCGCGAGCGGGCAGGCGCGGGCGATCGCGTGGTATTTCGCCGGTGCGCTTGTTACCATACCGGGCGGCCGATCGGTGCCGCGAGTGCGACGCGCATGCAACAGAACCTCGCGATTCTCCTGCTTGGGGCCGCCCTGGCAGGCCTGCTCCAGGCGGGCTCCGCGCGCGCCGACGAGGTCGCTATGGCCGCGGAGGCCAGCGCCACCTGCGATCGACAGTTGTTGCTGCGCAATAGTGCCGCCAAGCCGGTCACGATTGCGCTACCGGGGGTAACGCCGCGGCAATTGGCGGGCTACAAGGTGGCCCGTTGGTGTGCCCAAGGCCCCGAGGTCGCGTGGACGGTCAGCACGGCCGCGTGGATGTACCGCGGTCAGACCACCATCGGCGTGGGCGAACGCCGCATCGTCACTGTGGCGGCGCCGGGCGCGACCCTGGCGGTGACCAACTCGACCGGCGAACCGCAGGCCCTCGCGCTGGACGGCGCCGAGGTCGCACGGCTCGCACCGGGCGAAAAACGCACCTTGGGTCCCATCGCCGCGGGCGAACGGATGATTCAGGCCAAGTCGCTGCGCAGCGCCGCGCTGTGGGCCACGTCGCTGCGGCTGCGGCCGGGCGCGACCACGCAACTGCGCTTGCCGGCGCCGCAAGGTGCGCTGCGGCTGCAGAATCCGCTGGACGAATTCGCTGCGCTGTCGGTCGACGGTCGGGCCCTTGGCAACGTGGAGGCGGGCGCCAAGTTGGTGGCCCTGGGGTTCGCGCCGGGCGGCCACGAGGTGCAGTGGACAGCGCGCGATTCGGGCAAGGTGATGCGCGAAGTCGCCCAGGCCGACGATCCCCACGAGCGCGCATCGCCGCGGGTCCGCGTAACGCTGCACAACCGCACCGGCGAAACCCTGGACACGCCCTCTGGTTTGCGCGACGTCGCGGCCTCGGTGGCTCCGCGGGCCAAGTTGAGCTGGAGCCTGCCCCGCGGGGAGTACGGCGTCATCCTCACCGGCCAGCGCTCGGGCCTGCCCTACCGTCTGGACATTCGCAAGCGCGGACCGGCGGCACTGCAGTGGGAGATTCGCCGTCCAGTCGCCACGTTGCGCTTGGTCAACGCTTCGGGCCAGCCCATCCAGGTCGAGGTGCCGACCCTGGGGCCGCTGCCGATGGGCGCGGGCACGCGGGCGCTGCTGCGGGTTCCCGCCGGCAAATTGGCGCTGGCGGCGCGTCTGCCGGGACGCGACAAGCCCTTGGACGTCAAGATGTTCTTGCGCGGCAACCAGGAAGCGGTCTGGAACATCGCCTCGGCTTCGACATACGTCGTGGCCAAAAGTGGCTGGAATACCGCGGTCGAACTGTACGTGGACGAGCGCCGCGCCGGCACCATCCGCCCCAACGGCGACTACCGACTGCCGCTCTTGGCCGGCCGCCACAGGATCGAAGTGCGCGTGCCTGCTGTGCAATGGCGCGAGACTGCCCGCGTGGACGTGCGCGACGGCGACCACGGCGAGGTGAAATTCCTCCCGCCGAGCGGGGCCCTGCACCTGGACAACGACTCCGATCAGGCCTTCGAGCTCTGGATCGACGGGCGCAAGGTGGCGGCGGTGGCAGCGGGTCGCTCGGTGATGATGCCGGCAGGGCCCGGACCGGTGCACGGCCACGTGGTCTCGGCTGGCCAACCAGCAGACGCCCGCACGACCAACGTCGTGCCGACCCAGCAGGTGCAGGTGGCCGGCCCGTCCGCCCGGCAAGTGCAAATCGAAGTGGTCAACCGCACGGGCCGCGCGATCGATGTGGGGCTAGATCAGGCCTCGCTACAGGTGCTGGCCGACGGCGCTCGCCGCGACCTGGGCCGGGTGCAACACGGGGTCCACCTGGTGCACTTGCGGCGCGGCGACACGGACCTGCGCGCCGAGTTGCGGATCGACGGCAGCCGACCTGCCGTGCAAGTCGAGCTGCGGCCTAGCGAAAACTGAGGCGCTGTGTGCGGCTCGCGGCGCTGTTACTTGCCGCTGAACTGCGCCGGACGCTTGGCCAAGAACGCGGCCATGCCTTCTTTCTGGTCGGCGGTGGCAAAGCAGCGGCCAAACGCCTGCGACTCCAGCTCGATCGCCGCCGGTAGACCCACGTCGGCGCCAGCCTCGATGGCGCGCTTGGCTTCGGCCACGGCCAGCGGACCGCGCGAGGCAATGCGCGCCGCCAATTCGATCGCCTTGGGCAGCA
>JACRCU010000239.1 GCA_016218865.1 Deltaproteobacteria bacterium
CATATGCTATCGTCATGCCGCCCGCGACGGCCGCCGGGCACGGAAAGTCCATGCGCCTCCCGCTCCGTTCCCCGCTCCGCACCTCCCTCGCCACCCCACTCCTGCTCGCCCTGATGGCGGTCGCCGCGGTGCCCGCCCTGGGCAGCTCGCCGGCGAATGCCTTGAGTCCGCAGGCCCTTGCGCCGCTCGCCCAAGCCGCCCAGCGCCAGGCTGCCGAGCTGCAGCGTCGCTACCCGGCCGCCGAGCTGAGCTGGAGCGAGGCCATGCTCGGCCCGGTCGCCATCACCGGTCTGCAGATCGACGTCGCGGGCGACAACGTGGAGCGCAAGGCCCTGGAGTTTGCCAAGCTGCATGCGGCCTTGTGGGGCATCCGCGGCGACGATCTGCGCCTGTGGCACACCACCCGCAGCCGCGATCGCAACTCGGTGCGGCTGAACCTGACCGTGCCCAGCAACGCCGGCGAGCTGATCGTGCTGGATCGCGTGCTGGTGGTGACCTTCGACGGCGCCGGCCGGCTCATCACCGTCACCTCGGATCTGGTGCCGCTGGGCGCGGCCCAAGTCGGCCCAATCAGCCAGGCCGAAGCCCGCCAAATCGCCACCAAGGCCGTGTTCGCCGGGCGCGAAAGCCAGGTCACCAGCGCGGGCTCGGCCCGCCTCGCCGCCGTCGCCAGTCTGCAGACGACCCAGGTCGTGTGGGCCGTGGACGTGGTCGCTTCGCGCGCCATCGAGCGCTACGCCGTGCTGGTCGACAGCCAGACCGGCGCCGTCCTGAGCAAGCGCCCGGTGGCGATCCACTAGGATTTGAGCGCACTTTTGCACCCTTGCCCGCCGCAACGCCCATCCCCCACTCCGCGAGTTGCATCATGACTCACCGTCCGACGATTTCCCGGGCAGCATCTTCTTCCCTGGCCGCCTGCCTGGCCGGCGCCGCACTGGCCATCGCCGCCGGTTGCTCGGCCAGCGACACCGGCAGCATGAGCACCGCGACGGCCGACACCACAGTCGGCGCCGACTCGAACCTGGCGCAGGACGTCGCCGTGCCCGACGTCAAGAACCAGGCGTGGGTCTACGCCACCGACCCCGTGACCGACGACAAACCGGCCCAGGTGACGCTGCCGGCCCCCACGGATCCTTCCGGGTTCTTGACGGGTGAGTTCGTGCAAGTCTCGAATTGCCTTGCCGAAGAAGGCGGCGCCGAGATGAAGCAAGGCAACTTCACCTTTGGCCACCTGTGCCACGAGGTGCAGGTCGCCGCGCCCAACGCCAACGGCGACGGCAGCTACCTGGACATCGTGCCGCCGGAAGACACGTCCGACATGAACGATCCGTTCGCCGAAGTCCAGATGTACTACCACGTCAACCAGATCCACGACTTCTTCGCCAACGGCTTCGATCTACACGACCTGGACTTCCCGCTGTATGCGCTGGTCAACGTCACCTATGCCTCCGTGATGAGCGGCGGTCAGTTCGAGGGCTTCCCCAACGCCGCCTTCATGCCCAAGGAGGCCTTCGCCCAATTCGGCCTGCCCGAGCGCGACAGCGGCGCCATCGTGTTCGGCCAGTACCAGAGCACGGACTTCTGCTACGACGCCTCGGTCATCTACCACGAATACACCCACGCCATGGTCGGCACCACGCGCCTGGTCGGCGCCACCCTGGACGTCTACGGCATGGACAACCTGCCGGCCGCGATGAACGAGGGCTTTGCCGACTACTTCTCGTGCAGCAAGCGCAACTCGCCCATCATCGGCACTTACGCGCTGACCTTTGGCGGCGACTGGCTGGTTCGCGACCTGACCCAGGCCCGCAAGTGCCCCGACGATCTGACGACCGAGGTGCACGCCGACGGCAAGATCATCGGCTCGGCGATGTGGGAGCTGCGCGGGGTGCTGGGCCAGGAGCTGGCCGACGCGATCATCCTGAAGGCGCTGCAACAGTTCTCGCAGCAGACCAACATGGACGCCGCCGCCAAGCTCATCGTCGCCGAGGCCAAGAAGGTCGACGCCGAGACGGGCACCGCCACCCAGACCGTGCTGAAGAACCACGGCATGATCGGCTGCGTGCGCGCCAAAGAGTGGACGGCGTTCTCGGCCGAGGCGTCGCCGGACAAGATCGGCTACTCGGTGACCTCGCCGGAAGCCATGGGCGGCGGCGCGGCCTCGGCGTTCCCGTCGGGCCTGCCGGGCTACGTGCAGTTCTGGATCGAGCCTCCGGCGGCCGGCAAGGTCGCCCTGCTCGGCGTTTCGGCCCAGGGCGGCGGCGGCATGTTCGGCGGCGGCGAGGTCATGCTCAACTTCGCGGTCCGCAAGGGCAAGCCGGTGCAGCTCAACATGCTGACGGGCGGCGCCCCGCTCAGCGACGCGGCCCTGTCGCCCAAGCTGGCCGCCAAGGGTCCGTACTCACAGCAGTTCGCCCTGACCGGCAACTGCTTGGCCGCCGGCAGCAAGACCTACGTGATGATGCTGAACAATTCGAAGAACGAAGCCAAGATCCAGACGATGGACGTGCAGTGGCTCGACGCCGTGCCCGCCGGCATCACCGCGGTCGACTGCGCCAAGTAGCCACGCTGGCCGCGCGGGCCCACGGGCGACCGCGCCACCGAATGCCCAAAATGTCGCGAAGTGGTGGAGACGCCGGGAGTTGAACCCGGGTCCAGAAGCCCGCCAGAACGCTGTCTACGTGCGTAGCCGATTGATTTTTACTGCTTAGGTGCCCCCCATACGGCAAGGTGCAGCCAGGCAGTCCCGATTGATCTCACCGCGCGCTGTCCGGGCGACTCGCGCAGCCAGCCCACCTGAATTTCGGCGGTGGTGCTCGGCAGGCGCAGCATCCACAACCGTCGCAGTTAAGTTTTTAAAGCTTAAGCAGCGAGAGCAAGTTCAACGTTGTCGTTGGCACTTGAGGTTTTGCCTTTTTGTACGCGGCCAAAGGCTCCGCGGCACGCAAACGCCCCTTTGTTGCCCC
>JACRCU010000245.1 GCA_016218865.1 Deltaproteobacteria bacterium
CGATTGCCGCGGTGGTGTGGGTCGGCGGGCGCGCGGTGGTGGCGGGCGAGCTGTCGGCCGGCGATCTCGCAGCGTTCATGCTCTACACGGCGATGGTGGCGGGCTCGGTCGGTGCGCTGGCCACGCTCGCGGGGGCGCTGTCGCGCGCTTCCGGTGCCACCGAGCGGCTTTTCGAGATCCTGGATGCCCAGCCCGGCATCGCCAGCCCGGCCAATGCCAAGCCGATGCCGGACGGGCAGGGCGAGATCCTCTTTGACAACGTGCACTTTGCCTATCCGTCGCGGCCCGACGTGACCGTCATCGACGGTGTGACCCTGCGGGTGCCGGCGGGCAAGGCGGTGGCGCTGGTCGGCGGCTCGGGGGCCGGCAAGACCACCCTGACGGCGCTGCTGCAGCGGTTTGCCGATGTGCAGGGCGGCCGCGTGCTGGTCGACGGCGTGGATGTGCGCGAGGTGGATCTGGCGCAGCTGCGGCGGGTGATGGCGATCGTCGCCCAGGAGCCGGTGCTGTTCAAGGGTACGATCTTCGACAACATTCGCTACGGTCGCCCCGAGGCGAGCGCCGCCGACGTCGAGCAAGCGGCCCGCGACGCCCACGCCGAGGAGTTCATCGCGCGCTTTCCCGACGGTTACCAGACCCTGATCGGCGAGCGCGGCGTGAAGCTGTCGGGCGGGCAGCGGCAGCGGATCGCCATAGCGCGGGCGCTGTTGGCCAATCCGCGCGTGCTCATCCTGGACGAGGCCACCTCGAACCTGGACGCCCAGAGCGAGTCGCTGGTGCAGTTGGCCCTGCAGCGGCTGATGCAGGGGCGCACCACGCTGATCATCGCCCACCGCCTGTCCACCGTGCGCGACGCCGATACCATCGCCGTGCTCGAGCGCGGCAAGCTGGTCGAGCTGGGCCGCCACGACGACCTGCTGCAGCACGAAGGCGTGTACCGGCGGCTGGTCGAGCACCAGGTCTTTGCCGACACCCTGCCGCGCCTGACTGCGGTGGACGAGGCCGCATGACCGCATTGCCGCTGCTGTTTCCCGGTGCGCGCGTCGCGGTGGTGGCGCCCGCGGGTCGCTTCGTGGTCGAGCAGCTGCGCGCCGGCTGCGACATGCTGCGCGAGCAGGGCTACCAGGTGGTCCCGGCGCCGAACCTGTGGGCAACCGACCGCTACCACGCGGGCACGCTGGCCGAGCGGCAAGCAGACCTGGACTGGGCGTTGGCGGCGCGCGACATCGACGCGGTGTGGCTGGCGCGCGGCGGCTACGGCTGTGTGCAGCTGCTCCGCGGACTGCGGCCCGACCAGCACCAACCCAAGCCACTCCTGGGCTTTTCCGACGGCACGGCGTTGATGGCCGCCTTGGATCGGCTGGATTGGCTGCGCGACGGTGGCGCCCTGCTGCACGCGCCGGTGGTGCACACGCTGGCGCCCGCGGCCGAAGAAGGCAGCCTGCAGCCGGTGCTGGCCGACGGCCCCAGTCGCCGGCATTTGTGGCAGCTGCTCCAGTCCGGGCAGACCGGGCCGCTCGCGACCGTGGGGGCGTCCGCTGCGAGCCATGTCGTGCGCGCCCGCGGTCCGGTGGTCGGCGGCAATTTGACTGTGCTGGCCAGCCTTTGCGGCACGCCGTGGCAGCTGCAGGCGCGGGGCCGTATCGTCCTGCTGGAAGACGTGGCCGAGGCGCCGTACCGGCTGGACCGCAGTCTGACCCAACTCATCGAGTCGGGTTGTCTGGACGGCGCGCTGGCGGTGGGGCTGGGCGAGTTCAGCGGCTGCAGCGCCACCGACGCCGACGGACAGACCTATCAGGGTACCGACGTGTTGCGCGAGCGCTTGGCGAGCCTGGGCTTACCGGTCGTGGGCGATCTGCCCTTTGGCCACGGCTGCCGCAACCTGGCCTGGCCCTGGGGTGCCGCCGGCGTGCTGACCGAAAATGGTTTGAAGTTCAGCTAGATTTGCCGCAGCGGCTACCAGCGGTGGTAGGCCGGGTGCCCCGGCTTCACGGCGACGAAGGTGCCGCGGCAGGTCGCCGTCACCTTGTCGTGCGCCAGCAGCTCCGCCTCGATCACCGCGCGATCATCGCTGCTTTCGACCACCCGCGCCCGCAGCTGCACCGGGCCGTCCATGGGCGTGGGGCGCTTGAGCTTGACGTGGAAGTCGGCCGTGACCGTGCAAGGTGGCGTCTCGGCTCCGGATTTCTGCATCAGGTGCCAGGCCGCGGTCCAGTTGCTGTGGCAGTCGAGCAGGGCGCCGCAGATGCCGCCGTTGAGCATCCCCTCGAAGGCCAGGTGGTGCGCGGCCGGTTGCCAGGTGGCGACGACCTCGTCGCCCTGAACAAAGCTGCGGATTTTCAGCCCCTGGTCGTTGGCCGGGCCGCAGCCGAAGCACTGGTTGTGCGGCGCGTAGGTCTCTTGTAGGGATTTTTCTGCGTTTTCCACGAACTCCTCGAAGGGCGCCGTTGGGCGCGCCGATCATGCGGCCGCCGCCCCGCAGTTGGCAAGCCGCGGCAGCTTCGCTACAACGTGGGGCGCAAGGGCCAACCGCGCGAGGCAACCATGAGCTACGTAGTCGACAACCTATTGAAAAACGAGCGCATCGTCTACGAAGCGCGCCTGCATTGGACCATTTTCTTCCGGGTGCGGTCGCTCCTCTCGCTGTTCATCGTGGCGCTGATCGAGCGCGCGTCCAGCGAGTTCGCCGTCACCAACCGCCGGGTCATGATCAAGGTCGGCCTGATCCAGCGGCGCACGCTCGAACTGAATTTGAGCAAGGTCGAGTCGATCGAGGTCGAGCAGAGCTTCTGGGGCCGCATCCTGGGCTTCGGGTCGATCGAGGTCATCGGCACGGGCGGCACCCGCGAGCGGTTCGACCACATCGGCGCCCCGCTGGAGTTCCGCAAGGCGGTGCACGAGGCGGCGGAGTCGATGCAGTCCAGTCAGCTGGCGCAGCGGCCCGTGGGCGAGCTTCAGGCCGCCGCCGCGGCCGAGCAGGATCCCGAGACGCGGCTGGCCCAGGCCAAGCAGATGCTGGACAAAGGCCTCATCACGCCGGCGGAATTCGAAGCCGTGCGGCAGCGCATCCTGGAGACGATGTAGCTACTGGCCGAATCGACGGGGCGCCTACGAACCCTTGCGCGCCGTCTTCAGCATCGCGTACAGCTGGTCCTTCAGGTGCACGCGGCGGACCTTGAGCGGCTCCAGGAACTCGTCGGCCATCGGTTCCACATCTTCCTCGGCGCGAATGATCTGCGCATCCAGGTCCTGATACTCATGGAACATCTTGTGGAACCTGGGGTCCTGCACGTCGAGCGTGTGCAGGGTGTCGGC
>JACRCU010000246.1 GCA_016218865.1 Deltaproteobacteria bacterium
AAGGCCAACGACTTGCCGGCCGCAGTGTTGGCGGCGGGGTCCAGCGTGGGGCACCAGGTCGGTCCCGCCGTGGCCGCGACGGGCGACGGCAAGATCCGCGCTGGCTGGGCGGTGGGGTACAAGTCACCGATCGCCTTGTACGAGCGCACGTTCGACAGCACCGGCAAGCCGCTGGACGTCCAACCGCGCCAACTCAGCGCCACTTCCGAAGGCCCGCTGCGGCTGGTCGCCACTGCCAACAACGGCTGGCTGGCCGCGTGGCTGGAGCCGGAGGTCCAGCTGGGAACAGGCACGCTGCTGGCCCGGCACTTGCGGCTGCAGAGCTTCGATGCCGCCGACCAGCCCGGGTCAGTCCAGGAACTGGCGGTGCTGGGGCCGGGGCAGCCCTACAGCGGTTTGGCGACGGCGGCAGCGGCCATGCCCGGTGTGGGTGCCGCGGTTCTGCTGGCAACGGGGACCACGGACACCGCGGACACCGCCGACATCGTGCGCTTGGCCTGCGTGGACGCGGGCGGCAGCAAGGTTGGCCTGGCCGTGGTCGCCGATGCACCGGCAAAGGCGCGGCGTGGTCTTGAGTTGCGGGTCATGCAGGCCGGCGACGGCAGCCGCAGCTACTGGGCGCTGTGGAGCGAGTCGTCGGCCAAGTCCTACTCCGCAAAGGGGGAGGACATCTGGCTGCGCACCTTCGACGCAAGCTGCACCCCGCTCGGCCCGGCCGCGGTCCTGGTGGCCGGCGTCGACAGCGGCGCAACTTCGATTCAGATGAGCGCACCTGTGTTGGCGGGCAGCCAACTCGGGTCAGCGGCGCTCGTGTGGAACCGTCGCGAAGAGGCGGCGGTCAAAGGGTACACCCTGCAGATGGCGCCGTTGGACGCCAAGGGCACGCTAGGGCCGGCCACGACGATCGACGGTCCCTGGTCGTTCGAGGTGGTCAGTCATGCGCTGCTGAACAGCAACGGCGGGCTGACCGTCGCCCTGACCGGCCTGGGCCTTGGCGGCGGCACGAAGGTGGCCACCGCGGCGAACCTGACTTCGGGCCTGACGCGCTACATGCTCGGCAAGTCGCAGTACAAGATCGCCCTCGCCAGCCTGCCCAATGGTGTTCCGGTGCTGATGTATGCCATGGGTACGGCCACGCCGTTCCCAGGCAAAACCGACTCGTCGGACGTGTACATCCAAATTCTCCCCGCCCCGTAGCTCGACGGCGGTACGCCGGAAATCCGCAGCAGCGGGTTGGCTTGGCGAAGAGCGCAGATCAGAAGCGCAGGGCCACTGCCGCACCAGAAGGCGTGGGCAGGACGGCCACTTTCGCGCTGGGGCCGAGCCAGAAGCCTGCAGCCGCCGCGGCCGCACCGACGGCGACCAGACCGACACCCGTGTAGTACATGGCTCCGGCCGTGGCATAGTCGCTGCGGGCGGCGCTGACCTTGCCAGCTCGCGACGCGTCGCCGGCCGGCAAAGCGTTGGCGCGGGCCATGGCGTCGGCAGCGGCTCGCGAGTCCGAAGCCCCGACGGCCCACAGCGCGGCACCGCCGGCCAGCAGCGCGGCACCACCGCCCCAGGCGGCCCACTGCAGGGTCGAGATACCGGCAGCCTCGGCGGGCGTGGCCGGGGCAGCCAAGGTCACCGCCGGACCGGTCTTCGGCTCCTCGGGTGCAGCCACCTTGCGTGCCTCGGCCACCTTGACCAGCTCGCGAACGCGCTTGATCTCCTTGTCCAGCCTGGCTTTGTCGGCCGCGGTGGTCGCCGCCACGCGGGCAACTTCGTACAGCTGGAGGGCGCGACGGTAGGCCGGCGCATCGTCGAGCGCCTCCAGGGCCGCGGCCGCATCTTCTTCCAGGCGCGCCTGGGGATAGGCCTGGATGGCCTTCTCGAGCCGCTCGGCCTTCTCGCGCGGCGTCGCTTTGCGCAGCAGGTCGATATTGGCCTGCACCGAGGCCTTCAGCTCCGGATCGGTCTCCAAGCTTTGGTAGCGTTCGAGCAGCGTCAGCGCGCGGTCCCAGTGCCCCACCTCTTGCCAGGCGCGCCCGGCGTAGCGCAGCACGCGGAAGTCGCGGGCGTCCAAGGCAAAAGCCTTCTCGAAGGCCTGAGCGGCGCCGAAGTAGTCGGCCTTCTTGAACAGTCCGGCCCCCTTTGCCGCCGCGGCCTTGGACTCGTCCGCGGCGCTGGCCAGCGCCACCCGCGGCAACCCCGCGCCGGCCACGGCAACTTGGATCGCCAGCGCCAGCCATGCCGCCCGGCGCCCCACCGGTCTCGCCCAACGGGGAAATCCTGTATTCATATGTGGTTGACTTGGCATGACCACCGTTCGCGCCCGCAGGGGTCGCCGACGCCCGCGATCTTGGCAGGGCAGGTCGCCACGTGCAATACCGCCGATATGGGCCAGTTCTTCGTTACGCCACAGCAATGTGACGGGCGTGCCAGGTTGGCCGCGCGGGACGGCCCTGTCTGACGACGGCATTCGCGCGCGGAGCTTGACCGGCGGAACGTAGTCCATATGCTGCAAGGCAATTGCACCACCGCATGGCAAGAGGCGCATTGCATCCGACCTCCGAACGACCCCGCCGAGCTGCCGCCCACGCCTTCGCCTGCGGGTGTCTTTCGTTAGTATTGTCCGGCAGTCTGGCCTCGCCAGCGCTCGCCGCCCCCCGCGCCGAGGCCACCGTCGACGCCGAGGTGCTGGCGCGCACCGCCACCGAGTTGTTCCGCCTCAAGCAGTTCGAGCGCGCGGCACAGCTGTTCATGCAGGCCTACGCCAAGTCGCACAAACCGGCCCTGGTGTTCAACGCGGCCCGAGCCTTCCAAGAGGCCGGCAAGTTTGGCGACGCTGCGGGCCTGTTCCGCCTGTACTTGACGATCTCGTCGGACCCAGAAGGCATCGCCGATGCCAAGGCCCGCTTGCAGGAATGCGAAAGCCAGGCCGCCGCGCCTCCGCCACCGCCGCCACCGGCCGTTCCTACCGCTCCGCCGCCGGCACCAGCGCCAGCCCAACCGCCGCCGCCACCCGCAGCGCCGCCACCGCCCGCGCCTGCAGCGGCAGCACCGGCACCGGCGCGCCCCCCCGCAAAAGTGGTCAAAACTAGTGCACGGCCCGCACCGCCGTCGCAGATGTGGGCCTGGGTCGCCACCGGTGCCGCTGCGGCCGTGGCGGTCGGCGGCGCGTCCATGCTGGCCATCGGCGCGAACGACGCCAACGCGGCCAACGCCGATCGCTATCCAGGGCCAGACGGGCCAGCGCGGTACGAAGAGCGCTTCGAAGCGGCCCAAGGGAAGTGGAACGTGGGTGCGGGGTTGACCGCCGTCGCCGTGGCGAGCGCCGGCGTGGCAACCTGGTTGTGGCTGCGCTCTCCAGAGCCCGCCACCTCCAGCGCAGACGCCGCCAGGGCGGCCGAGGCGGTGGCATGGGCCGCGGGGCAGGCGCGATGATGGCACGGAATCCCTGGTACCTCGCGGTGCTGGCTGCTGGATGGCTGCTCACGGCCTGTATGCCCGACCGCAAAAGCGACGAGCAGATCAAAGCAGAGGCCGCGGCCCAGGGCGACACGACGGCCCTGGCCGACGCCGACGCCAGCCTGGCCGACACGGCTCCAAGCGACGCAGAGGACGCCGACGTGGCGCTGGACGCCGCGGTCGACGGCGCGGGCGACGCGACAGCGGACGCACAAGTCGATGCGGACCCTGCAGATTCCTTGCCCGACGGCGACGACGCTGCCGATGCGGGCGACCAGGACGCCGCGGACGCTGGCGACGACGCCACAGCGGTTGCGGACAGCGCCGACGCGGGCGATGGCTTGGACCCCGGCGATGGCATCGACGCGGCGAACCCCAGCGACACGGTCGACGCGGCCGACGGTGCCGACGGCGTCGACGGCGCCGACAGTGTCGATAGCGCCGACAGCGCAGACGCGGTGGATGCTGCGGACAGTGGCGACGGATCGGGCGACGCGGCCGACGCCCCAGACGGCTCCGCCGACGGCGATGGCGGCGACGCCAGCAGCAGTTGCCTGACCGACCAGGACTGCCCGTCCGGCAACGTTTGCCAGGTCGCTGCTTGCGTTTCCGGCAGTTGCACCCTGACGGCTCTGAGCTGCGAAGACGGCAACGCCTGCACGGCCGACAGCTGCGCCACCGGGACCGGCTGCGCCCACAGTGCGGTCGCCAACGGCTCGGCCTGTAGCACGAACTCGCTGTGCACGTTGGGCGACAGCTGCCAAGCGGGCGTGTGCACATCGCTGCCGGCGGTGTGGGACAAAGCCTTGGGCTCCACCGGCGAAGAGCACCTGCTCGCCGTCGATGCCGTGACCGGCGGCGCCGTCGTGGCCGGCTCGACCAACCGCAACGGCCCGTGGGAGGCGTGGCTGGTCAAGGTCGACGACAGCGGCAAGGTCCTGCTCGACAAGACCTACGGCGCCAGCGGCGAGTCCCACTCCGGTATGGACGTGGCCACCCTGGCCGACGGCAGCTTGGCACTGGCGGTGGCCGTCAACGCCGGCGGCAAGCTCAAGTCGCGGCTCTTGCACGTCAGCGCCTCCGGCACCGTGCTGGGCGAGATCACCTTTGCAGACGTGGACGTGCAGGGGGTAGCGGCGGTGCCGGGCGGCGGCGCGGTGTTCGTCGGTCGGCTGGCCGAAGGGGGCGCGGACAAGGGCTGGGCGGCGCGCGTCGATGCCGGCTGGGGCAGCCTGTGGGACAAGGAATTCGGCAGCAACGGCTCGGCGTTAGCGGACGTTGCGGTCGCCAACAACATGGTCTGGATGGTGGGCCGCGCGTCCGCCGCCCTGACGGGAGTCGATCAGGCCTGGGTCTTGCGCACCGACGTGAGCGGTACCGTACAGCTCGACAAGGTCTTGACCACGCTGCTGCCTCGCTCGCTCGCCGGTGTGTCGGTCGCGGCGCAGGGCGGTGAAATCATTGCTGTCGGCCACAGTGGCGGCTTGGGCGACTCGGGTCTGCTCCTGCGCGTGGATGCCGCGGGCGCGGCCAAGTGGGACAAGGAATTCAGCAGCGGCAGCAGCTACTTCCTTGGAGCGGCGGCCACGTTTCCGGTCTCGGCGTCCAATGGCGGCGCCCTCGCCGTCGGCAGCAGCAAGCCGGGCAGCAACAACCAGCTGTGGCTCGCGCGCATCCAGCAAACCGGCTACCAGGCCTGGCAGAAGAGCCTGGGTGGAACCGGCGTCGAAGTGGGCCGCGACCTGGTGCTGCAGTCGCATACCCTGTGGATCGTTGGCGATACCACCAGTATTGGCGCCGGCGGCAGCGACGGCTGGTTGCTGCGCCTGGACGTCTTTGGCAACGGGACCTGCACAACCTCGGGTCCCTGCAGCACGATTGGCCAGTCGGCCTGCGACGACGGCATTCCGTGCACGGCCGACGTGTGCACCGCAGCCACCTACGCCGACAAGTGCCCCAAAGGCGGCTGCGACGCGTACAAGGGCTGCGCGTCGTCGGCCATTGCCCTTTGCGCTCCATAGGTTGAAGCCGTTGTTCCCGGCAAGATGGCACCTGCTTGCCCGGTGACTTCGAGTCGCTGCGCACCGCCGCGTCGGCCCAAGAACCCGAGCTTGTACTTCAACCAGCGGCAGGGAATGGTCCCAAGCAAGCTTGGACGCGCCTCAACCCGGCGACCCGTGGCCAGCCAAGCCGTGGCCGAGCTGACGGGTGGCCTCGCGCGGCCGCCAGCCGAACTGGTGCAGCAGCTGACCAAAGACTTGCTGGGCGCGGACTTGCGAGGCCTCGATCCAGGCCGCCGTCTGCTGGTGAATCGCCAGGGCCGCGTCGCCGCCCCGGGTCGCCGCCAGCTCGCGCGCGTGGAGCCGCAACCAGCGCTCGATCAGGTGCTGGTCCACTTCCAGGTGGAATTGCAGCCCGTAGGCTCGGCCACCGTAGCGAAAGGCCTGATTGGGGCACAGGTCGCTCTCGGCCAACCGCTCGGCGCCGGCCGGAATGGCAAAGGTGTCGCCGTGCCACTGGAAGATCGGTGTCTGGGGGCCCAAGAGCCGCAGCGCAGGGTCGGCGAGCCCGCTAGGGGTCAGGCGCACGCTGTACCAACCCAGCTCTTTGGCCGGGTTGCGCCCCACCGCCGCACCCAGGGCGTGGGCCAGCAGCTGGCCGCCCAAGCAGATGCCCAACACCGGCATGCCGCGCGCCAGGGCCGCCGCCAGCAACTCCAGCTCGGTCTTCAGGTGCGGGTGGCGGTCCTGCTCGTCCACGTTCATCGGCCCGCCCAGCACGATGAGCGCAGCGTAGCCGGCCAAGTCGGGGCGCGCGTCGGGATGGCGGGCGAAATTCACGTAGCGGATGCGGATCTTGCGGGCCTTGAGCAGCGCGTCCAGCGCGCCCAGCGGCTCGTACGGCACGTGCTGCACCACCAGTACCCGGCGCAGGTCCGCATCGCCTTGCGGTTGCTGTTCCACGACCATGCCGTGCCCGCCCACGCCGCCGCATCCCGACTGCCGTGGCCCGACTGTGCCGGCGCCCGCCCGACCCGTCAAGTCCGGCTCGCCACAGATTGTGGCCGGTCACCGCGGACATCGCCGCCTAAGGCTTGGAACCTGCCCGGGGATGCGCAAAGCTGGGCCGCGCGCCGGATGGCGCCGCCGAAGTGGCCCGCGATGATTGCCCAGATCGAACCCGAGGAACTGCAAGCCCGCCTGCAGGCAGGCGAACCGACCGTGCTGGTCGTCGTGCGCGAGCCGTGGGAGCACAGCTACTGCCACCTGGCCGGCGACGTGCTGCTGCCGCTGGGCGAGCTGGACGAGTGCGCGGATACGCTGCAGGTGCCGCCCGGTGCGCTGGTCGTGGTCTACTGCCACCACGGCGTGCGGAGCTTGCACGGCGCGGCCTACCTGCAAGGGCGCGGTTTTGCTCCGGTTTCTTCGCTGCGCGGCGGCATCGACGCCTGGTCCACGCGCGTGGACCCGCGCATTCCGCACTACTAGATAGGGTTTTGCGAGCGGCTACAGCGGCCACTCCGTGGGCAGCCCCGCGGCAATCCACACGTGGTACGAGGCGATCTGCGCCGCGCCCAAGTAGGTGACGAGGATGCAGCGCGCGGCGGTCGGCTCGTCGCGAAGCTTGAACTGGAAATACAGGAACTGCTGGAGCACGCCGCCGATTAGCCCCAGTTCTTTCATCTTCAGCACGCCGGCCACGCCGCCCGCGACCAGGGCCAGGGCCGACGCCGCCAGCAGCACGTAGATGATGGTATGACTGGCCGCCACCCCGTGCACCACTGGGTAAGTGGGCACATTCTCTTGCTGATCGCCGGCGACGTCGCGCAGGTCGTAGATGATCTCGTAGGTGATCTCTAGCGGCAGGAAGAAGCCGACGATGGCCACCAGCCACGCCGCGCTGGGGCTGGCGCCGCCGATGACCAGCGGGTAGGCGATGGTCGAGATTAGGAACAACACCGCCGACATGAAATTCTTGAAGAAATACATCTCTTTGAAGCGAGTGCGGCGGCCCGGCATGGGAATCCAGCGGTAGTTGTAGAGCACGCCGATGATCGAGAAGGCGATGCGCCAAGGGGTGGCCGCGGGCGCCAACCAGTGGCCCACCAGCAGCGAAAGCACCATCAGCGCCCAGCAGATGGCCTCGTACAGCCGACCGTGGCGCGCCACCAGCTCGGTGCCGGCGATGCCGTTGCGCTCGTCCTCTGCCAAGTCGACCACGCGATTGGCAAAGTTGACGATGAACCAGTCGACGGCGCAAAACACCAGGGGCAGCCACAGGTGCTGGCCCGTCATCAGCCAGCCAAAGGTCAGGCAGGCGAGCACCGCGATGGCGATGATGTGGAAGCGGGTGAGGTGCAAGAAGTTCTTAAAATAGCCTGTGTTGCTCATCGCTCTGTCCATCGTGGCCCGGCGGGTGCGCAGGCGTGGGCGAGTCTACAATGCCGGCAATGCCGCACAAAAGCTGCAGTCCCGGCGCCACCGGCGCTACACTGGCCCCCTGGGCACCGTCGCCCGCGAGCCGTCGATGACCATCGCCGCCGTCGAGGTCCTGTGTGTGGCCCTGCTGGCCCTGGGTGTGGTGCTGCGCGCGCGCACCGGGTCGCTGCAGGCCTGGCGGCGCGATGCCGCCTGGATCTTTGTTGGCGCGTGGCTGGGCGAGCAAACCTGCATCCAGTTCTACGACTTCTACCGCTACGACCCGGGGTGGCACGGCTGGCTGGGCGACGTGCCGGTGCTCATCCCCGTCATCTGGATCGTGGTGGTGCTGTCGGCCCGCGACGTGGCCACTGTACTGCGGCCGGCGAACAAGCATTGGCTCCCGTTGGCGTTTCTGGTCATCTGGTACGACGCGTCGCTGATCGAGCCCATCGCCACCCACGCCGGACTGTGGCGCTGGAACCAGGCCGGGCCGTTTGCCGTGCCGTGGATCGGCATGCTGGGCTGGGCGCTGTACGGCGCCGCGGCGCTGGCGTGGCTACAGTGGTTGCCCAATCGGTGGCGGTGGAGCGCAGCCCTGCTCGCGCCGGCGACGACCCACGCGCTGCTGCTGGCGGTCTGGTGGGGCGGCCTGCGCTGGATCGGGCGCGGCACCCCTGATGCCAGCTGGGTGGCCGGCGGTTCCTGGCTGGTGGCCGCGGCAGCCGCGCTGGCCCTGTGGCGCACCGGCCGGCTCCAGTCGGTCCCCTTGGCGCTGTTGCTGCCGCGGATGCCGCCGGCGGCGTTCTTCTTTGCCCTGTTGGCCACCACCGCGGGGGATGCCAGCCTGGCGGTCTACGCGGGCGCGTTCGCCCTGCCCTGGCTGGCCGCAACCCGCTGGCCGGCGGCGCATTTCCACAACGATTCCGTGACGCCACGGCCTTGACAGGGCCGGCCCCGCTGGCAAGGATTCCGCACGCGGAAAGCGCCGCTGCCCGGGAGGGGCTTTATGGAAAACGAAGAGAAAGTCATCGCATTCTTCAAGACCGCCACCAAGCCGGTCAGCGCCGGCCAGATCGCCGACGCCACCGCCATCGACCGCAAGGAAGTCGACAAGGTCATGGCCAAGCTGAAGAAAGGCGGGCAGATCGAGTCGCCCAAGGTGTGCTACTGGCAGTGGAAGCAGGGGTAGGTCGGGCGGATTGTATTTGACGGCGCCCGCGGCACAGGCGACGATGAGGACCGGAGCGGGCTGCTACGGTCCCATCAGTCCTGCTCTGCGAGGCCGCAGATGAACGCCAAGACCATCCGAGATCGCAGCGCTTTGGGCTTCACCCTGATCGAACTGATGATCGTGGTGACCATCATCGGCATCCTGGCCACCGTCGCCGGGCAGAGCTACAAGCGCTTCGCCCGCCGCGCCCGCGTGCAAGAGGCCGTGTCGCTGCTGGGCGATATCCGCATCAAAGAAGAGAGCTACTACCAGACCTACCATCAGTACGTGTCCAGCGGCAACAGCGACACCGACTGGTGGCCCAAGGACATGGACTGGCAGAAGCTGAACCAGACCTGGGGCATCGACTGCAGCAAGGCGGGCGACGTCGCCGCCAATCCCGGTTGGTGCGCCCTGGGCGCCGGCTACCGCAGCACCGAACCGGCCAACTTCCAGTTGGTGGTGGTGGCGCGCAACCCCGCGGCTCCCGCCGCGCCGCCAGCCCAGTACGTCAAAGACGCCACGGTGGACTGGTGGTACGCCCGCGCCCGCGCCGACTTCGACGTCGACGGCGAGTACTCGGACATCTACCTGTCCAGCGAGATGCGCGAGCCGTTCCTGGACAACGAGCTCGAATAGCCCGGCGCGCCAGCGCAAATCCCCAGTTCAGCGACCGCTGCAAGCCTGCGCCACCGCGGGCACTTCGGCCATTTCGCGCGCCAGCAGCCGGACAAAGTCGCCAGCCAGCGCGGGCTCGCCGGCCAGTGCCGCCGACTGCTCGAGCCACGCCAATTCCTGGCGGAGCGTCTTGGGATTCGGCCCAGCCTGTTGCGCCAGGGCACACACGCGCTCCTGCCTGGCCACCAGCGCGGCGAGCGCATCCAGACCGTCCAGACGCTGCAAGCACGCCCGCGCACAGCGATCGCGCAGCGGCCCCACATGCACGGCCACCGCGAGCGCGGCCACCGCGTCCGGCTCGCTCGCGAGCGCCTCGGCCAGCCATTCCGGGTCGTCGTCGACGATGGCCCGCTCGACCAGGGAGCGCCGCAGGGTGGGCCACTGGCGGGTGTTGGCCGTTCGCCGCACCCAGTGGTACCAGGCCGGCAGCGGCCGCCGCTCGAAGGCCCACAGGGCGAGCTCCACCGCCGTCGCGGGCTCGGCTGCGGTCAGCGCCGCTTCGAGCCCCCATGTCCACAGGGGACCGCGCGGGTCGTACCAGCCCAGCAGCCGCTGCAGGTCGCGGGCCCGGCCGACCTGCCCCAATTGCATCGCCAGCGCCCCCAGTTGCGTGCGCCCCGGCCCCCACGCCAGCGCCATTGCCAGAGCTTGTTCCAGCTCGCCAGCCGCCAGCCGCAAACCGCCCACCTGATCCCACAGCAAGTCGCGGCCGCCCAGCTGATCGGTCTCGCGCCAATGGCCGCTGCCGGCCTGCGCCGACCACGCCAGAAGCTTCGTCGCCAGCCGCTCAGCCAACTCAGTGCGTCGGGTCGCCTGACGCGCCAGGGCCACCGCGACCGCCGGGGCCAGCTGCGGCGGACCGTCGATGGCCACGTCGAAAAGCTGGTCCAGAACGGCGTCTTGCAGGCTGATCTCGGCCAGGTTCAACACCGCCGTCAGCTGTTGCAGCGCTGGCTCGGCCCCGCTGGGCAGCGGCACGAACACCACCGTGCGCACACTCAGGGCCGCCAGCAGCCGCGTCGCCCACACCAGCGCCTGCTGCGGTTGTTCGCGCGCCGCCTCGGCAATTCGCTCGACCAGGCTGCGCAAGTCGGCCAGTTCCTGCTCGCCCGGCCGCAGCGACTGCCGCCAGGTCAGGGCCACCAGGTCCACGCTGGCCTCGATCGGCAGCCGCTCGTGGGTCCGCAGGATGCGCAGCCCGGGGTCGCGCCCTTCGGCCCGCACCTGCATGCGCTGCTTCAGCGCGCCCATCACCAGGTCCTGGGTCCGCGCCGACTCGGCGACCGCCCGCGCCTTGCGTTGCAGCTCGACCAGCGCCGCCACCGCGTGCGGACAGCGGCGAACTCCGCACGAGCACTGGCTTTGGACGGTGCCGTCGGCCAGCAGCAGCTCCACGGTCTCGACCACCGGCGGCGCGTGCACGCTGGCCAGCCAGCCCTCGCCCTGCGGCGCCAACCGGCCCAGGTGTCCGGCCCGGTGCAGCTGCATCCCCGCCACGCTGTGCTTGGCCCCGGCCCACGCCAGCGTCGACAGCCCGGTCAGGCTGGGCGCCCAAGCCAGCAGGCGGTTGCGCTCTTCGCTGGCCATCTACTTGCCCCGCGAGGCCGCGCTGGGCGCAGCGAGCTGCTGCTTCAGGATGGCGGCGATTTCGGGCTGGCAGGTGCCGCCACAGGGCCCACAGCCGGCGAACGTGGCGTCGAAAATGGTCGCCATCGAGCGCGCGCCACCGGCAATCGCCGCCACAATCTCGGACTTGCGCACGTTGTTGCAGCAGCAAATCACGGGATCTCCGCGGTTTTTCTGGCGAGGGTCAGCCATGGCCCTCTTCATCCAGCCCGATTCCCAGCTGGTCCACCAGGGCCGCCTGCAGCTGCGCCACCACCTGGGCGCACACCTGCTCGATGTCGCCCGTCACGGTGGCACCGGCGGCGTGGTCGTGGCCGCCACCGCGCAATGCCTTGGCCACATGGCCGATTTTCACCGCAGCCTTGGAGCGGAACGACAGCTTCCACTCGCCCGGCACGCGCCCCGGCTTGGCGATCAGCGCGATCAGCACGCCGTCGATGCCGATGAAGGTGGGGATGAGCTCGCCAAATGCGTCGCTGGCCAGGTCCAGTCCGTCGCCCACCTCTTGTGGCAGGATCGCCCAGGCGATGCGCCCGCCCGCGGAAAACCGCTGCCGCGTCAAAGCCCTGCCCAGCAGCGTGACCTCGTCGCGCGGCCGGCTGGCAAAGAGCGCTTCTTGGATGGGGTTGGTGTCGATGCCGGTGTCGAGCAGGGCCGCGGCCACCCGCAAGGTATCGCCCTGGTTTCGCAAAAAGCGGAACGAGCCGGTGTCGAAGCTCATCGCCGCATACAGGGGCGCTGCCACCTCGGCGTCGATCGGCCAGCCCAGCGCCTCGATCAGCCGGTAGACCAGCTCTCCCGACGAGGAAAACTGTGGAGCGATCACACCTTGCAGATCCAGCACCGGGTCACTCGGGTGGTGGTCGACGACCCACAGCGGGGTGCCCAAGGCCCGCAGCCGCTCGGCCGGGCGCTTGGCGCGATCGATCTCGTGGGCGTCGAAGATCAGCCCCAGCTCGGCGGTTTCGCAGTCCGCGGCAGCCTGCTCGAAGTCGGCAATGCGGCCCCGGGGGTCCATCCAGGAATAGCGCGGCGGGCACGGGTCTTCATTGACGATGCGCGCTTGGCGGCCGGCCAGCTCGGCGGCGCGGGCAAAGGCCAGCTGCGAGCCCAGCCCGTCGGCGTCGGGGCCAACGTGGGTCATGAGGCAGAATCGGGTAGTTTGCTGCAATCGCTGCAGAAACCAGGGTTCGAACGGGTAGCCGGACAACTGCCGCACAGGGACCTCGCGGGCCAGCCGCGGGCCCAGGGACAGAGCATCGCAGATTCGCGGGGATCGCGCCAAGCGGCGGTGGTCGGCAGGGCCCGACAATGCTAGTCTTTGCGGGTCAATCGTGGGCAAGGAGCCAGCGTGGACAAGTTGGGCAAGCTGTTCGAGCAGGGCGGACCGACCCTGTACGTAATTGCGGCCGTGGCCGCTCTAGGCTGCGGGCTGTTCATCGAGCGGTTCTTTGCCGTGCGCGGGCTGGTGCACCAGGCGCGCGCTGTCGACCGGCGCCTGCGCGACCTGACCGCCGCCGGCAACGTGGCCGACGTGCTGGCCGTGTGCAACCGCGCGCCGTCGGGGCTGGCCACCGTGCTGACCCGCGGCGTCGAAGCGGCCCTGCGCCGCGAGCCGCCCGAGCTGCTGTTCGCGCAGATGACCCGCGAAGGTCGCCGTTTGGTGATGGAAATTCGCCGCGGCCTGGGCCTGTTGGCCACCCTGGGCACCATGTCGCCGTTCCTGGGCCTGTTCGGCACGGTGCTGGGCATCATGGCGGCGCTGAAGAAGATCGGCGAGACCGGCGTCAGCGGCCTGGATGTAGTGTCCGGCGGCGTGGGCGAGGCCTTGGTCGACACGGCCGCGGGCATTCTGGTGGCGATCTGCATGGTGCTGCTGCACCAGATCCTCAAAGCCCGCATGGCCAACGCGGTCCTGGAGATCCAGATCCTGGTCGAAGACGCGGCCGACGATTTTTCGCGGCTGGCGCCCATGATCGCCAAGCCCGCGGACCCCGCCGCCAGCACGGAGGCCCCGCGTGCGCAATCCGCAGGGTGATTGGGGCGAAGCGCCCGAGCTCGACGCCGGCGAGGCGGTGGAGCTGAACCTGACGTCGCTCGTGGACGTGGTGCTAGTGCTGCTGGTCACGTTCATGGTCTCGACCTCGGCCATCGTCGACCGCGACCGCGCCCAGCAGGCGCAGGGGCAGGTGGATCTGCAACTGCCAACCGGGGCGACGCCGTCGTCGCAAGTGGCCCACGCCGAGGTCACGGTCCAGATCGATGCCGACGGCCAGCTGTTCGTGGGCGGCCAGCCGACCGAGTGGCGATCGCTCACCAAGGACCTGGTCGAAAAGCTGGGAAAAGACGCCGAGTTGCAGGTGCGGGTCGACGCCGACCAGCGTTTGCCGGTACAAAAGGCCGTGGAAGTGCTGGAGCAGCTGCAGAGCCTGGGGATCCGCAACGTGGGCCTGGGTACGAAAGGCAAGGCCCAGTGAGGAACCGCGGGCACGCCGAGCGACCACCGCCCAAGCGCTAGTCCGGCATAAAGGGGGAACATGACTACGGCCGACGGAAACCGGCGCCTCAAAGCCATCATGTTCACCGACATCAAGGGCTACTCCGCGATGATGGGCCAGGACGAGGCCGGCACCGTCAAGGCTGTGCTGGAACACCGCGAGATCGTGCGCGAGTGCCTGTCGCGCCACGAAGGCGAAGAACACGAGACCATCGGCGACGCCTTCGTGGTGCTGTTCGACTCGGTGGTCAACGCGGTGCGCTGCGGCGCCGATATCCAAGCTCACCTGGCCGAGCGCAACAGCAAGCTGCCGCCGCAAGAGCAGGTGTGGCTCCGCATCGGCATCCACCTGGGCGACATCATCCTGCAGGGCGACGGCATCTACGGCGACGGCGTCAACGTGGCGGCGCGCGTGCAAGACAAGGCCGAGCCGGGCGGCATCTCGATTACCGAACAGGTGTTCTTGCAGATCGACGGCAAGGTGGACATGCCGATCGAGGCCCAGGGCAAGGTCGAGCTGAAGAACATCCGCAACCCGCATAGCCTGTATCGGCTGAAGCTGGACGGCACCAAGTTCGCGCCGCACGATCCGCCACCCCACAAGCAGCCGTGGTGGTTGGTGATTCTGCTGGCGGTGCTGGCCATCGGCGGTGCCGGCATGTGGTACCTGGTGGGCCGCGCTGCGCCGCCGCCCGCGCCCACGCCGGTGGTGATCCAGACCGCCGCCCCGGCCGCACCGGCGCCAACTACGCCCGCCGTCGACGAAAAACGCGCAGCAGCCGGACGCAAGATCAACGCCGCCATGGCCGCGCAGGGGCAAGCGCGCATCGACTTGCTGCGCGAAGCCTTGGCTCTCGACCCCGAGAACGCCGCGGTGCAGAATATGTTAGCGATGGCCATGGCCAACGTGGCGGCGCCGAGTGTGGCGCCCGCAGCGGCCAGTACGGCTGCCGCAGCACCTGCCGCACCAGCGGCGGCCGGTGCCCCTGCGGTCAAGGCAACGGCGCCACGCGCCAAAGCGGGCGGAAATGTCGAGGGCGAGACCAGAATCAAGCGCGCCATGGTGGTGGAATAGTCTGGGGCATGCCGCCCGCAGCTGGATGACGGCGGCCCTGGCCTGCCAACTGATCGCCCTGCCCGCCCTGCTCCTGCCCGGCGCGGCCCACGCCGCCAAGCCCAGCGTCAAGAACAACAAAGAGGAAGCGGCGGCCATCAGCCAGATCGCCGAAGAGAAGAACAACTCCGGCGATTTCGCCATGTGCGGCGAGCTGTTCCAAAAGGCCTACCGCTTGGACCCCAGCTACCTGGGCTACCTGTTCAGCGCGGCGCGCTGCGAGCAAAAGGCGGGCCAGCTCGACGCGGCCGAGCGCGACTTCCGGCTGTTCATCGCCCGCACCCCCGAGGGCGACAAACTTGCCGAAAAGGCAAGGAAATACCTGGACGAAATCCTGGAGGAGCGCAAGAAGCCGGCCCCGGTCGAGGCCAAGCCTGTCGAGCCCAAGGCGGCCGAGACCAAGCCGGTCGAGGTCAAGCCCGCGGAAGCCAAACCCGCCGAAGGTGCCGGCACCACGCCGGAAGTGACCTTGCCCAAGACCGGCGAGCCGACCGTGCCGCCGCGGGCCTGGATGGCGACGATCGGCGGCGCGACCTTGGCCGTGGTGGGCGCGGCGCTGATCGGCTTGGGCATGGCGCAGCGTGCGGATTTGCAGGCAGATTTGACCGCGCAGAGCGATGGTGGTTTGATTACCAGCACTACGCCCGCGGCGGCGCGCGATCGCGAATCCAGCTACCGGACAGCGATGTACAGCGGGGCTGCGTGCGTGGCCATCGGCGCGGCCGCCACGAGCCTGGGCCTGTGGTGGTGGCGAGAAACGCCGACGGCCGAGCCGAGCAAGACAGCCCGGCTGTGGCTGGTGCCGACCCTTGGCGGGGCGCAACTCGGGCTGGCCTTCTAGCCGCTTTTTGCCTTTGGGAGCGGAGTTGCATGTTTGCACGTTCGACCGGCGCGACACATCAAGGCTTGGTACGTCCCGAAAATGCCGACGGTTTTGTGGCGGACGACCACTGCGGCCTGTACGTGGTGGCCGACGGTGCGCGCGGGGCGGCCGGTGAGTTTGCCGCGCGGCTGTTCCTGCAGGGCGCCGAACAGCAATCGGCACACCTGGCGCAGGTGGCGGCCGCGGCGCTGCGCGACACCGATCCGGGCCGCGGTCGCCGCGCCGTGCTCGACGCGCTGACCCAACTGTTCCAGAACATCAACGCCGAGATCTACAACTGGTCCCACGACCGCGCCGAGCTGCGCGGGGCTTCGACCACGGCGACGATGGCCCTGCTCGACGGTCGCGGCGCCTACATCGCCCATGTCGGCGACTCGCGGTTGTATTTGCAGCACGGCCCCGAGCTCCGCCAGCTCACCGCCGACCACACCATGGCGGAAGAGCTGATTCGGCTTGGCCAGTTGAAGCGCGACGAGGCCGACGGCTTCCGCTACCGCGGCGTGGTCAGCCGCATCCTGGGCGAGCGGGCCGTGTGCCGCCCCGATCTGGCCTACATCGAGGTCACGCCGGGCGCGCATCTGTTGCTGT
>JACRCU010000241.1 GCA_016218865.1 Deltaproteobacteria bacterium
AAGCGGCGGTTCATGGCCACGTAGACCATGCAGGTGCCCGAGGTGTGGCAAACCTCTTCGCATTCCTTGTAGTTGTCGTTGTGGATCCACTTGGTCGACTTGCCGTCCTGCGTCGACACCAAGCGGTTGTAGTTGGTGCCCTCGTAGCCCTCGTCCTTGCTGTGCAGCGAGGTCAAGACGAATTCCGGCACGCCCTTGGCCCAAATGCCGCGCCTCTCGGCCTGCGCCACGCGCATCGCTTCCAGGTACTCGCGGGGCGCCGAGTCGTCGCCCACCAGCATCACATGTGCCAAGCCCTTGCGAAGCTGGTCGACGATCAGGTCCGGGCAGGTCCACAGCGTGCGCCCGTAGCCATCGCGGCTCAGGTCCGAGTGGCAGTGCCAGACGCCGCGGCGGGCGTTGAGCGTCGCCATCTTGGCCACCACGTAGAGCTCGTGGGCGTTCCACTCGCCCCAGCGGTGGACTGGGCCAAAGCTTTCCAGGGTGTTGTAGCCCGCCAGCCGGGTTTTGCTGCCTTCAAGTGGGCCACCCAGCACGCGGAAGCTGTCGCCATCGTTGAAGAACACTGGCGCGGGCACGCCGTTCAAGAAGACCTTGGTCTGCGGGACCGCCAGGGCCGGGCCGCCCAGGCCCACTAGCGCCAGCGCCACGCCGGCCGCCCAGCGAACGGCCGATTGCCAGGTGCGCATCATGATCGTCCACTTGCTCCAAAAACGCCGCGACCCCGCGGCCGGTGCGGCAAGTTCCGCACAACACAGCCTGCGAGGTCGCAGCCCAGCTCCAGATCGCGGCACTGCATCCATGCAACGTCCGCGGCCCTATGGCGCAGCGCCGGCGCGCTCCTGGCCTACCATGATCGCGAAGTTCGGTTCGCGGTACTCGTTGCGGCCACAGGTCGCCATCACCATCTTGACCACCGCGAACGGCACCGTTCGGTCGGCCTGGATGATGATCTTGCGATTTTCGCGGATCTGCTTGGTCTTCTCCGGCGAAGGGCCATTGGCCTTCTGCTGGTTCATCCACGACTTCTTCAGCACCTCGGCCAGGGGCTTGATGTCCCAGCTGGGGTACTTCACTTCGTTGATTTCTTTCTGCGAGATGATCTTGGTGTTCTCGAACAGCAGATCGCCCGGCTGATCCTGGCCGTCCCAGCGGGTCAGCGCGATGATCGGCGCACGCTCAAGTTCCTTCATCGTCGACGCCTTGGGCATCGCCACGTTCGGATTGACCAGCATCAGTTCGCCCGAAGCGCTGAACTGCTGGATCAGGAAGATCACGAGCATGGTGAAGAGGTCGATCATCGGCACCACGTTCAAGGTGGCGAACAGGCTGCGACCGCCGCCGTGGACGATGGTCTCGCGGATGCTCTTGAGCGCTACGCCGCTGCCGGCTCGCGATCCTGGGTGATGAACTGCCATGGATTCCTCAGATTCGTAAGGGTCGATGCCGACCAGGCCTGCGTACCAGGTACAAGTGCCGGAGCTAGTCGAAGGTGGCGAAACCTTCCTGCCGCAGCAGGTTCTGGTCGCCGACCGACGGATTCTTCAGGCACTGCTTCTTTTCCTTGTCCTTGCAAGCCGTCAGGATCGTGTCGAGCGTCATGATCAGGTGGATGTACTGCACCTTGTCGTCCGCCGCGACCATGACCTTGGTCTTGTCGTCCAGGGCAGCGTCGCGCATGTAGCCCTCAAGGGTCTCGCGCAGCTTGTCCTGGTCGCAGGTCTTGAACTTGTCCACCGCACCGTTGTTGCGCTGAATCTTCAGCTCTTCGGTCTTGATCGGCAGCTTCTTCGGCGTCACCAACTCGGGCTTGGGCGTCGCGATCTTGTCCGCGTTCCACAAGTTCACCAAGTAGCCGGTCTGCGTGATCATGATGTTGATCTTCGCCTCCGGCTTGGGCGGCGTCGGCGGCGGCTTGGGCGACGCCTTCGGCAGGGCCTGGTCGACGTCGATCCGCGACATCTGGGTCCACACCGCCGAGATCAGCAAGAAGCAGATCGTGCACGCCAGCAGATCGATGAAGGGCACGACGTTGAGGGTTGCATCCGCAACGCCGCCTTTTCCGGTACCACCACCACCCATGGGTGACTCCTGTTGAGCGGCGACGCTACAGCGCAGCCGCGAGGTATCCTACTGTTGCCGGCACGCAGCCGCATCGCGATCGCGACGGGAGCGAGCCGCTGGCGACCCGGTCGGTCGCCGATCGTCTGGCCTCGGTTTCGTCCTTGCGACGCGCACAGCGACCCTTCTGCACTGGGCGTCTGCCGGCGCTGCCCTGCCGCCACGGGATCCGAAGATCGACATGGGGCCGGCAAGGCAGCGCGGCAGCGCTCATCACAGGAAAGCAGTTTTCGCAGCACTTCGTCCCAGGCACTTGCTGCAGCGGTCGCCGAGGCGAGACCTTGCAGCGGCCGGCCGGGCACTTCACCGGACGCACCGGATCAGCCCGAGCAGGCCAGGAGGCGACCCTAGGCCGCGTCCTTGATGTCGCTCATCTTGTTGCGATTGGCGACGATCAGGTTCAGCACGCGAACCGTGCCTTCATCGATGTCGGCCTTGATTTCCTTGGCCTTCGAGGCCAGGACCGCGTACGCCAGAACGCCGACGATACCGGTCGCGAGACCGAACGCCGTGCAGTTCATCGCTTCCGAGATGCCCTTCGAGAGCATCGTCGAACGCTGCGACGCATCCACTTCCGGACGACCGATGGCCGCGAAGGTGTGGATCAGACCGAACACCGTGCCGAGCAGACCGGCCAGGGTGGCGGTGTTGCCGAGCAGGTTGAGGTAGTCGATGCGCTTCTCGATCTGCGGGATTTCGCGCAGATACGCCTCGTCCATCGCCGCTTGGACCTCCTCGTCCGAGCGCTTCACCTTCAGCACGCCAGCGTGAACGATGCGCGCCAGCGGGTAGGGGTAGGTCGAGCAGACCTTGAGGACCGTGTTGAGATCACCCTTGAGGATTGGCACCTGCAGGAGCTTGATGAACTCCTCCTTCTTCACGCTCGACCGGATGTAGAGCACGAAGATGCGCTCGAACATGATGGCGAGAATGAAGATCAAGTGCACCAGGATGAAGTACATACCGATGCCGCCTTCCTCGAACGCGGTGGAAATAGCCTGAAACATCGCTTCCGTGCTCCCTGTGAAATCGGTCCGCGGACCGAGTTGCCGTTCCCGCTCGTGGCTGTTCCCGCCGCGGGACATCGCTTCAGCCGTCGCGCAAGTCTTGGCAACTTGCCAAGGGCTCAGCACGGCGGGCCGAACGCCCCGGTATTTAGCATCGCGACTTCGCAAGGGTCAAGGGGCAAGCTGCAGCTAGCTGCCCCTGACGCACAACTCGCTGCAATTTTTTGCGGAGAACGGGTGGTTGGGCCCGCGCCACAGTTGACGCGGCACGGCCATTGCGCGACCTTTGGCGCCCGCCAGACCGGAGGAACGCATGCGCCGCAGTGATATCGAAGAAATGGAAGGCCTCATCGACACCGATCCCACCGAGGCGGTGGGCTTTGGCCGCACCCTGGTCAAGGAGTCGCCGGCCGATCCCGACACTTGGGGGTGGTTGGCCGAGGCTCAGATGGAGGCGCGCGATTACGAGGGAGCGTTGAAATCGCTGGCCGAATACCTCAAGCGCGATCCGGATTGGATGGAGGCGTACACCCTGCGCGCCGGGCTACTCAGCGAGTTGGGGCGGTTCGACGCGGCCGGCGTGGAGCTGGAGGTGGCGCGATCGCTCGACAGCGAAGATCCGCGGCTGACGCGCGCCGAAGCCGCCTGGCACGAGTGGCAAGGGCACTTCGAGCGGGCCGACGAGCTGTATGCGCGCGCCGCCGAAGTCGATCCGGCGGTACTGCCGCCCAAGCGCTTCGATCGCGCTGTGGCCAAAGCGGCCATCCAGGCGGTGCTGAAGGACGTGGCCAAGGAAGGGCTGAAGCTGAGCGCCGAGTTTGCCGAGGTGCCGACCACGGCCAGCAAAGACAAATTCCTGTCGCGGGCGCTGGAATTGCGCGACAGCAAGACCCTGGTGGTCTATCTGCGCAACTTGGAGCGGGAGCTGACCAGCGAGGCCGAAGTCGACGATCTGAAGGAACTCTTCGAGGACTTTCTGGCGGCGCTGGTCGAAGCGAACTAACGGAAATGGGCTGCGGGCCGGGGCGTGCGGCCTACACGCGCTCGAACGCCGTTGCCACGCCTTGACCCACCCCCACACACAGCGACGCCACGCCGCGGCGACCCTGGGTGCGCTGCAGCAGGTGCACCAAGTGCCCGGCGATGCGCGCGCCGCTGCAGCCCAGCGGGTGGCCGATGGCGATGGCGCCGCCGTCGATATTGACGCGGGCTGGATCAAAGGGCAGCTCGGCGAGCACCGCAAGGCTTTGGGCGGCAAAGGCTTCGTTGAGCTCCACCGCGTCGATCGCCGCCAGAGCCCAGCCGGTGCGCTCCAGCAGCTTGCGGATCGCCGGCACCGGGCCGATGCCCATGGTGCGCGGGTCCACGCCCGCGTTGGCGGTGGCCACCACGCGAGCCAGCGGTTGCCAGCCATAGCGGGCCAGTGCCGCCTCTGAGCACAGCAGCAGGGCCGCCGAACCGTCGTTGAGGGACGAAGAATTGCCGGCGGTGACCGAGCCGTCCTTGCGGAAGGCCGGCCGGAGCTTGGCGAGCGCCTCCAGTGTGCTGTCGGGCCGCGGTTGCTCGTCGGCGTCGACGCGGACGGTGGTCTTGCCCGCCGGGGCCTCTACCGCGATGAGCTCGCGCTGCAAGTAGCCAGCCGCGTGGGCCGCCACGGCGCGCCGGTGCGACTCTGCCGCAAAGGCGTCTTGGGCGGCGCGGGTTACGCTGGGGTAGCGATCGACCAGGTTCTCGGCCGTTTCGCCCATCTGCTCCAGAGCAAAGCGCGCTTCGAGCTTGGGGTTGGGGTAGCGCCAGCCCAAGGCGGTGTCGTACATGACATTGTTGCCGCGCGGCGGCTCAGTGTGCGGCTTGGGCACCGACCAGGGCGCGCGCGACATGGATTCCACGCCGCCGGCGATCGCGACGTCGGCCTCGCCCAGGGCGATCATGCGCGCGGCTGCGTTCACCGCGTCCAGGCCCGAGGCGCACAGGCGGTTGATGGTGTGCGCCGGCACGCTGAACGGCAGCCCGGCCAGCAGGGCCGCCATCCGCGCCACGTTGCGGTTGTCCTCGCCCGACTGGTTGGCGCAGCCCAGTACCACTTCGTCGATCGCTTGCGGATCCACGGTGTTGCGTGCCAGCAGCGCCGCAATCGGCAGAGCGGCCAGATCATCGGCGCGCACGGTGGCCAGGCGACCGCCGTACTTGCCCACCGGGGTCCGGCAGGCGTCGACCACAAAGACAGCACGGCCCAACATGGTTTGCTCCTTGCAGAAATCGGGAGGGATCGCGAGGTGGGGCTGCGGCGAGCGACCGCCTACACCACCGGCCGCAGCCACGTGCCGACCGGCGCCAGATTGTCGACCGCTTGCTGCACCGCCGCGATCGTGGACCAGTGGGCGCCGCTGCGCAGGGCCCGCGCACACGCCAGCGCCTGCAGGGCCGACGCTTGCTTCTGTACGCAGTGCAGCAGCCAGCTGTTGAGCTCCATGCGCCCGGCCATCGCCGCCAGGTCCTGGCGCGCCAGCCAGCGATCCCAAAGTTCGGAGCGGAGTTGCAGGGCGCGCTCGCGGCGCTCCTCCTCGGAGCCGCTGAGCTCGGCCACGGCGGACTGCAGCTTGTCCAACTCGGCCTTGCCGGGATCGAACCAGCCGTGGAAACAGCCTTCGCTCGCCAGTGCCGACGACGCGCCCAGGTGCCGCCCCAGCTGCGCCTCGTCCTCGGGATCCAGAGCGAACTCCACCTCTTCCAGTGGCTCCACCCCCTCCAGGATCCGGCGCACTTCCGCCACGTCGCCCTCGAAGATCTTGTCGTGCTTGTCGCGCAGATCCAGGGCCCAGCGCAGCCGCCCGGCCACAAAATCGCCGGGAACCTCTACGGTGAAGCCGTTGATCTGGTGGCGCAGCTTGGCGATCAGCTCCTTTTGCTGGGTGCGCGAGGTTCCGGCCACGTAGTAGCCCGACAGCAGGCCCTCGCGATCGGTGATCATCGCCATCACGCACCATGGGCCGTCGGCTGGATGCCAGCCGCCCAAGAACAGCAGCTGGCCGCCCGCCGCATCGATCGAGCTGGCAAGGCTGGGCAGCGGGGCCGGCCGGGCCGCCAGGTCGACAGGGGCGCGATTCTGATGCCGCACGGGCACTTGCACGCCCTTCTGCTTCAGCTTGAACAGAAGCTTCTTGGCCTGCTTCGCCAGGGCCTTGTCGGCGGCGAATTCGGCCAGCGCGCCCGCCAGTTCCACATCGCTGCGCTCGCCGGCATCGTGCAGCAGCGCGGCCTCGATGTCGGGGCCAAGGTCGCGCAGGGTGGCGGCAGTCATCGGGATCTGGTGGCCTTGCAGCGCCAGGGCGCGCGCGACTTCGGCGGCGCGGTGGGGCGGCGCCTTGCCCGACGCGAGCCAACTTTGGGCGGCGGCGATGGCGGTATCTCCCGCGGCAGCACTCATCCGAACCTCCTACTCTGAACCCCATCGGACGCGCGCCTGGGCTGCTTGCCACTGCTGACCGGCAACGGGCGACCATCGGACGGGGACCCCGGTACTGACCCGGAGAATTGCGTGGGAACTCCGATCACGTCGCGGCCGACGCGCTCGGGTTCACTTGTGGATGCGCGGTCGCGGGCTGCACGTCGGCCTGGGCCAGTGCTAGCCGTGCCGCTTCGAGTTCTTGGCTGGCGGCGGCGATTGCCTCGGCCAGTAGGCGCGGATCGCCGAGCATGGTACAGACTTGGCGCAGCCGCACCAGGACTACCGCCCGACCGATGGCCGCAATCGACTCAAAAAGCGGCGGCGACGCTGGCCGTCCGCACACGCCCACCCGCACCGCCATCATCGCATCGCCCAGGTTGGCGCCGGTCTGGTCGCCGCAGGCATGGCATGCGTCGCGCACGCATTGCTCGACGACTGGGATCGACCAGTCGGTCAGGGCCTCGAAGCGGGCAATCAGGTCTTCGAAAAGATTGATGCTTTGCTGGCGATTGAGCTTGACCGCCGTCTTCTTCTTGCTGGCCGATCCCACCAGCAGGTAGCGCGCGTTCAGGCCGTACTCGGGCACGCCGGAGTAGAAGGGCAGGGCGTGGTGGGCAAAACTGCCCAGATCGGTCACGCGTTCCTGCACCAGCTGACCCACCGTGGCGTGGCGCTCATCCTCTTGGTACCAGGCGAAGGTGCGCTCGGCCACCTGCGCCGGCGTCAGAGCGCGCAAGTACATGCCGTTGAGCCACTTGAGTTTTTCCAGGTCGAACACCGGGCCGCCCAGCGAAATGCGGGTCAGGTCCAGGTCGCTGACCAGGTCGCCAAACGAGAACTGCTCGATGTCGTTGCCGGCGGCATCCTTGCGCGAATAGCCCATGAGGGCCAAGAAGTTGAGCATCGCCTCGGGCAGGATTCCGGACCGCTGGTAGAACTCCAAGCTGGTCGGGTTCTTGCGCTTGCTGATCTTGGACTTGTCGGCATTGCGCAGCAGCGGCATGTGCACGAACACCGGCGGCGTCCAGCCAAAGGCGGCGTACAGGTGCAAGTGCTTGGGCGTGCTGTTGATCCACTCCTCGGCGCGGATCACGTGGGTGATCTCCATCCGGTGATCGTCCACCACGTTGGCCAGGTGGTAGGTCGGCAGGCCGTCGGTCTTGAGCAGCACCTGATCGTCGATCTGGCTGTTGTCGATCTCCACGCCGCCGCGCAGGGCATCGGGCACCACCGTGGTGCCGTGCTGGGGCATCAGCAGGCGGATGACGTGGGCCTCGCCCGCACTGGCGCGCCGGTCCGACTCCTCGCGGCTCAGGGTCCGACAATACCCGTCGTAGCGGGCGGTTTCCTTGCGCTGGCGCTGCTCGGCGCGCACGGCGTCCAGGCGCTCGGCGGTGCAGAAGCAGCGGTAGGCGGTGCCGTTGTCCAGCAGCATGGTGCAGTGCTCGCGGTAGATTTCGCTGCGCTCGCTCTGGCGGTAGGGGCCATAGGGGCCGCCGACGTCGGGACCCTCGTCCCACTGCAGGCCGATCCAGCGCAGGCTGCGGTAGATCGCCTCTTCGCTCTGGCGGGTCGAGCGCTTTTGATCGGTGTCTTCGATGCGGAGCACGAACTTGCCGCCGTGGCTGCGGGCAAAAGCGGCATTGAACAAACCGATATACGCCGTGCCCACATGGGGATCGCCGGTGGGGCTGGGGGCGATGCGGACGCGGACGGGGTGCTTGGGTACGGCGATGGGCATGGCAGGTCCTCGGCAACGGGCGCGCTAGCGTGCCCGGCGCATGGTGCCGGGTCAAGCCAACGTGAAGTTTGCGTGAAAGAGGGGGAAAATACCTGAAGGGTCGGGCTATTGCGCAGTGACTTCGGCGTCGGCGCGCGGATCGGCCATGGCTTCGCGCAAGAAGGCGCGCAGGCCGGGATGCTGTTCCATTGCCGTGGGTTGCAGCGGCTCGCTCACGGCGCGCTCCAGGTCGGCGGTGGCCCGCCCCAGGTCATCGTTGTGTACGACCGTCCACGGCGCGGGCGAGGCCAGCACCGCTTGCAGCTCGCGGCGGGCCGTGCGCAGGCGCCGCCGCAAACTGGCTTCGGTCTCGGAGCCGCGGTCGACCAACCGCTGCACCAGGACCTGCCACGACGGCGGTAGCACGAAAATCAGCCGCACTTCGCTGGGGTACTGCCGCCACAGGTTGTGGGCGCCGACGATGTCGATGTCGAAAAACACATCGCGGCCCGCGCCGGTAAGGCGGGCGATTTCGGCGCGCGAGGTGCCGTAGTAGTTGCCATGGACCTCGGCCCACTCGGCGAAGCCATCCTGATCGCGCAACTGCTCGAATTCGGCGCGGGTGACGAACCAGTAGTCGACGCCGTTCTGCTCGGTAGCGCGCATCGGCCGCGTGGTATGGCTCACCGAAAAGCCGCGCCGTTCGGGCGAGCGGTCAATCACGCGGTGCGCCAGGGTCGTCTTGCCAGCTCCGGCAGGTCCAACCAAGACCACAAGCTTTCCGCTCATTTGGCAGGTGCTCCGGCCGGCGGCGGCGCCACCGCGGGCGCTGGAGCAGCGGCGGGCGCGGCAGTGGGTGCGGCGGCCGTGCTGGCGTCGCCAGCGGGCGCAACAGCCTCGCCCAGGTCGTCGCGCGACATCGGCGGCGGCAGCGCCTGGCCGGCCGTCTTGAGCGCCTCGCGCACCATCTCCTCCACTTGAGCCAGCGTCTCGGCCTTGTGGCCGTTGACGAAGAAAGTGGGGGTGCCGTCTACGCCTGCGGCATCGCCGGCCTTTTCGTCTGCGGCCACCGCGGCGCCAGCGGCTTCGCTCTGCAAGTCCGCCTCGAACTTCTTGGGATCCAAGCCGGCCTTGGTCGCGTACTTGATCACCGAATTGAAGTCCAGGGCGTGCTGGTTGGCGAACAGCGCGTCGTGCAGCGGCCAGAACTTGCTTTGCTGGTGGGCGGCCCAGGCGGCGCGCGCCGCGCCCTCGGCGTTGGGGTGCGAGTGGCGCAGCGGGAAGAACTTGAAGTACAGCGCAAAGTTGTAGTGCTTCTGCATCTTCTCGATCGGCTCGACGGCGCGCCGGCAGAACGGGCACTCGAAGTCGCTGAACTCCACGACCTGCACCTTGGCGTCGGCGGGGCCCAGCAGCGGCGACTTGCTCACATCGATCTGCACGACCGTGTTCAGACGCTCGATTTCCTTGAGCAGGCTGGCCAGGATCTGCTTCTTGCCCTCGCCAGCGCGCAAGCCTTCGATCACCTTGGTGGCCAGCTTGGGTGCGATCGGGCAGTCGCCGGCGCGCAGGGCATCCAAGAAGGTGCGCGACTTGCCGCAGGGGTCGAACTGTTCGGTCAGGATCTCGATCAGGACCTTGCGCTCGGCTGCGTCCAGGTCCTTGGCGTCGATCGACGGCGGCAGATCGGGCTGGGCCGGCGCTGCGGCGACGGGCGTCGCTTCCGGCGCTGGGGGAATTTCGGTTCCAATTTCGCCACTTGGGACAGCGGTCTTGGTCGAGTCGGCGTGCTTGCACGCGGGCGACGCCACAGCGAGCAGCGCCAGGGTCAGCGTTGCAGCAGAGCGGAGCAACTTCATCGGATTCCTCGCAACACGTGGGTTTGGCCGGCGGCACCTGGGGGCGGCGCCAGCGCCGCGGTAGCATGCGGGCGAGGCTGAAAACTGGCAAGCGGTCGCGGGTCCAAGACGCGCAAGCTGGGGTGGCGGCAAGCCAAAGGCCGGTGCCGACGGGAGCGGCTCGCGGCCAAGCCAATCCCCGTGGGCGAGACGCGGTGGACTTTGCCGCCCGCTGTGCGAGGATCCGCCGCCGATCCGCGCGGAGCAGCAGCGCGGCACCCACAGGCGATCATGCAACCAGTGGCGGACAGGGGCGATGCCCGGCAGCGGTGGGTGATTGCCCTGGGAGGCAACGTCGCCGACCCACCCGCGGCGCTGCCGTTGGCCTGGTCGGCTTGCTGCGCGGCACTGGATCTGCAGGCTTCAGAGCTCAGTTCACTGCACGCCACGGCGCCGGCAGAGCAGGCGAGCGGCCCCAGCTTCGTCAATGCGGTGGGCGTGGGCTGGAGCGCCTGCGATCCACGCCAAGGCCTGTCGCTGCTGCAGGCCATCGAGCAGGCTTTTGGCCGCGATCGCCCGCGCGAGGGTTTCCACGGCGCCCGCCCGCTAGACCTCGACGTGATCGCCATCGGCGACCTGCACGTGGCCGAGCCCGGGTTGCAGGTGCCGCATCCGCGCTGGTCGGCGCGGTCCTTTGTGGTCCTGCCCTTGGCCGAGGTGGCCCCGGATCTGTGCGACAGCAGCGGCCTCAGCGCTGCCGAGCTGGCCCGGACCTGGCTGGAGGCGCCGCGCGGGCCGTCCGCGTGAAGGGCTGTAGTGGCCAAGCCGCTGTGGTTTTGGCACCATGGCGCCCTCTGCGCGCCGGGCCAGTGGCGCGCGTGGACGGCCGACGTGTATCCCCTTGAAACCAAGCATTTTGGTCTGCGATCCGCCGCGGCCGTCGCGGTCCTGTTGACCGGTGCCGTCAGCAGCTGCCGCCACCAACCCGAGCCGCCGAGCGTCTGGGTGCCGCCGGGGCAGGCCGCGCCCGAACTGGCCTTGGCGCCTACCAACCTGGCCGACGACGCTGCACTGGCGCGTCTGGTCGAGGCCTACTCCCTGACCGGCGCCGAGGTCGAGGGCCTGCAAGTACTGTTGCAGACAGCCAAAGATCTGCCCAAGGCGCGCCTGCAGGCCGATGCGTCCGCGCGCCGGGTGGTGGCCCTCGCCGTCTATCGCACCGTGCGCGGTGCCAATTTGCGCGAGC
>JACRCU010000248.1 GCA_016218865.1 Deltaproteobacteria bacterium
ACCGCTGCCCGGGAGTGCCGCGCGCCTACCTGTCCCACTTTGGCGCGCCCGAGCTGCGGCCGGTGGCCCAGGACCGGTTGCGCCGCCGCTTGACGCGGATGGCCAGCCTGGACGAACAGATCCGCAGGGAGTTCGTGCAGTTGAACCGCTACACCGACCGGCGCAGTGGCCTGCCCATCGAAGAGCACTTGATACGTATCAACTTCCACTGCAACCAGGCGTGCGCCTTCTGTTTTGTCTCCACGCATCTGCCGGCGGCGGGCGATGCGGCGGTGCGCGAGGCCATCGTCGCCACCGCACAGGCCGGGCGGCAGGTGACCTTGAGCGGCGGCGAGCCGACCCTGCACCCGCAACTGCTCGACTACATTGCACTGGCCCGCGAACACAGCCGGGCGCACCCGCGCCAGCACGCGGTGGGACTGCAGACCAATGCGGTGAAGCTGGCCGACCCGGACCTGACGCGGGCGGTGGTGGCGAGCGGGGTGGAGTGGGTGCAAGTGTCACTCCACGGCAGCCATGCCGAGCTGGCCGAGGCGATGACCGAGGCGCCCGGCACGTTCGCGCCGCAGGTGCGCGGCATCGACAACCTGCACGCCGAGCCGGGCGTGTACCTGACCATCAACTTCGTGATCACCCGCCGCAACTACGCGGACCTGGTGCCCTTTGTCGAGCTGTGCGGCCGGCGCTGGCCGCGGGCGTTCGTGAACATCTCGTTCGTCGGCCCGTCGAGCGACGTGGTGCCCAAGGACGAGGCCCTGGTGCCGCGCTACGGCCAGGTGCTGCCCGAGCTGTACGCGGCGATCGCCCGCGCTGGGGAATTGGGTTTGGATATCGGCGGTTTCGAGTCGATGTGCGGCGTCCCGCTGTGCCTGGTGCCGCCGATGCAGCGGCAGGCGATGCAGGCCGAGATCCCGGCGGACTACGACCAGGGCGAATTCGTGCACCCGCCGGTGTGCGAGCGGTGCGCCCTGCGCGGCAATTGCTTTGGCGTCCGGCGCGGTTACTTCGACCTGTACGGCGCGGCCGAGCTGGCGCCCGTGGTCGTTCAGCCGTGAATCACCTTGAATTAAACGGGGTTGACGGGCTACCTGCCGGCTGGACCTGGCAGGCGGTCGAGCGGCGGCCGCAGGGGTGGCTGCTGCGTGCCCAGGACGCCCAGGGAGGCGAGCACGCCTTCGAGCTCGACGAGTCGCCGGACGAGCGCGCCTTGCAGCGCGGGCAGCGGTGGTCGGTCAGTCACCGCGGGCGGGTGGATCAGGCTGATCTGGCGCGGACTTACGCAGCCATCGCCCAGGGGCTGCTGCGCGACGAAGCGCGGCTGCAGCAGAGCCTGGAATCCATCGTGCTGGCGGATGTGCCCGTGCCACCGCGGCATGTGCACTGGAGCGAGACGGAGCTCTGGTTGCGCACCCGCGGACAGCCCCGCAACGTCGCACCGCTGTTGCAGAGTCTGCAGGCGCCGGCGCCGCTGGTGGCCGAGCTGTACCTGGAGTCGCTCTGCGGTCAGGCCTGCCAATTCTGCCAGCAGCCGGGGCGGCGCCAACAGGTGCACCACCGCGGCGGGGTGCTGCTGCGCGACCAGCTGCGGCGGTGGCGGCGATCGCTGGTGGGCAGCGGCGTGTTTGCCGAGCTAGCGCAAAGACTTGCGACCCGCGAGCCGCCGGCCACGCTGGTGCTGACGGGCCACGACTGGGCCGCCGACCCCGAGCTGCCGGCGATGCTGGCGATCTTGATGGACTTGCCGACCCTGGGCGTGTCGCTGCTTGGGCCGGGTACGGCGCTGGCCGATCCGGGGCTGCTGGACGCCGTGGTGGCGCTGCCGAACCTGCGGAGCGTGGCGTTCACCTTGCAGTCTGCGGACATGCCGCGCCACGACGCGCAAGTGGGCGCGCCCGGCGCCGCGGCCAAGGTCCTGGTCGCCTTGGAGCGCTTGCAGCAGCGCGGGGTGCCGGTGGGCGTGAACGTGGTGCTGACCGCTGCGGCGCTGCCCGAGCTGCAGGGGCTGGTGGACCTGGCGGTGGAGCGCGGTTTCCGCCTGAACCTGCTGGGTTTTGTGCCCGATCGCGGCCCGCTCGACCTGCGGCCGCAGATCCCCCGGTGGGACGCGTTGGCGGTGGTGTTGGCCGGGCTGTCGCCCAAGGGACTGGAAAAGATCGAGCGGTTGAGCCGAGTTCCGCAGTGCGCCGTGCCGGCCGAATTGCGCGAGCGCTGCGACGCCGACCGCAGCCGCGCCACCCGCACTCCGCCGCCGGTTTGCCAGGGGTGCGCCGCGGCCACGCGGTGTGCCTGGATCGCTGACGACTATCGGGCGCGCTTTGGCGAGGCGGGGTTGCGCCCCGTTACCGCCGCCGCCAACCCTGCAGGATCGCCGAGCGAATCGCCGCTGGGTCCAGGCTGAAGATCAGATCCAGCTCTTGATAGGGGCTGATGGCGCAGCCGGTTCCGGCGCTCGCGCGGGGCATCTGCTCGAAAGCGCCCAGGAAGCCCAGCTCGGCGGCCGAGGGCCAGGTCCGCTCGTCGGCGGTCAGGTGGCAGGGGACGAAGGTGCCATCGGGCAGGATGGTCAGAAACTGCCGGCCCGCCCTGCACGTTTCGCAGCGGCTGCCGCCGGGGGTGGCGGCCAGGCGGCGCAGGTAGCCCGGCGACGCTCCCACCGGCAAGCCTTGCGCGCGAGCTTGCGCCAAGCGGTCGGCCACGTCGCGCAAAACCGCTTGCGTCAGGCCAGGTTGCAGGCCGCGGTCGCGTCCGAAGCACTCTTGGTAGGCTGGCTGGAAATACGCGAAAAAACCGTGCTCCGTCGCGAGTTTCAGCATCGGCTCGACCACGTGCAGGTTGGCCGGCGTCAGCACGGTGATGCTGGTGGTGGCGATGCCCAGGTCGCGCGCCTGATCCAGGACCTGGAGGGCGCGGTCGAAGGAGCCGGGCTTGCGCCGCGCCGCGTCGTGCTCTGGCGCCGGTCCGTCCAGGGAAATCATCAGCAGATCCAGGTGTGCAGCCAGGTCGCGCACCTGCTCGCCGGTGAGCCAGCCGTTGCTGTTGAGCGAGGTGGTCAGCCCCAACTGCTTGGCTCCGGCGAGGATGGCCGCGGCATCGGGGCGGAGCAGGGCCTCGCCTCCCGAAAAGCTGGCGCGCAGCAAGCCGGCGCGGCGCAGCTCGCCAAGGCCGGACAGCCATTGCTCCGCGGTCAGCTCGGCGTCGGCGCGGTCCGGTATGTCGCAATAGGTGCAGCGGAAATTGCAGCGGTGCGTCAGGATGCAGGCGGCCGACAGCGGGCGACGGGTGTCGCGGGCGCACGCGTGGCGGGAGCAGGCACGCGGCGTACCGCGGCGCTGTGCGGGGCGCTGG
>JACRCU010000244.1 GCA_016218865.1 Deltaproteobacteria bacterium
GAGCCCAGGCCCACACAGCGCTGCAGATGAATCCGCCTGAACGCGTCGCGCCGCAGACAGCTCACCCCTTGCACAAAGCCGGAGCCGCCGACCTCGTAACACTTCAGAATAGAAGCTCTTTCACATGAGTTTCTACTTAGACACCCGATCAATTTGGCAGTTCTCCGCGCTATGCCTGCTCGGAAATCGGCGCGGCGAGTCGCCGTGGGCGCTCGCTTGCGCCCCACAGGGCAACTAGAGACTTGACAGGACAGCCATGCACTGAGCGAATGTCCAGTAAGTGGTCAAGTCTCTAGGTGGGTCGCACGCAAAGGCAAGGGTGGGTGCGCGTCCCGTAACGGGACCGTCGCACCGCTCTGCCGGCACCGCGATCGACTCGAAGTTGCTGGGCCCCTACGTGGCCCGGTCCAAGTCGCTGGCGTCGAGCCCGCGGTCCAGACCGGCCGCTTCGAGCCAGCGGTAGACCTGCTTGCGGCTCCGCCGGGCTCGCCGCGCCAGCTCACTGACGTTTCCGCCACATAGCTGCAGCAATTCCACGAGTTTCTCGCGACTGGGTGGACCTTCCAGGGCGATGAAGTCGTCTTGCGCTTCGGCTGGTGGAGTGTCGCTGGGCGCGTCGGTCGCCGCGGCCGCGGTACGCTGGAATTCGTCGCCCAGGTGCTCGAGCTCCAGGAGCTCGCGGTCGCCGTGAAGCACGGCCAAGCGCTGGGCCAGTTGCCGCAATTCGCGCACGTTGCGCGGCCAATCGTAGAGCACCAGGGCCTCTGCCGCTGCCACCGTGGGGCGCGCAGCACTGCCGGCGTCTTGGAGCATGCGTCGCAACAGCATCAACACGTCTTCGCGGCGATGCAGCAGCGGCGGGGCGACCACCCGCACACCCAGAAGCCGTGCCAAAAGATCCTCGCGGAAGCGTCCGGCGGCCGTGGCCTCGCCCAGCGGCACGTTGGTGGCGGCGACGACCCGCACATCGACATGCACCGGCTGTGTGGAGCCAACTGGAGTAATTTCGCCGGATTCCAGAGCACGCAGCAGCTTGGGCTGGGTGTCGATGGGCAGGTCGCCCACTTCGTCCAGAAACAGCGTGCCGCCGTGTGCCGCCCGAAAAGCGCCGACCTGGTCATTGGCGGCTCCGGTGAAGGCGCCGCGCCGGTGACCGAACAAACTGCTCTCGACCAGATTGGGCGCCAGTGCAGCGCAGTTGACGGGGATCATCGGGCCGAGGCGGCCGCTGAGCCGATGGATCGCTTGGGCAATCAGCTCTTTGCCCGTCCCGGTGCGGCCCTCGATCAACACGGCCAGCGCACTGGGCGAAACCCGCCGCAACACCTGGCGGATGCGCGCCAATTCGGCGTTGTGCCCCAACAGACCCAGGTCATCGGGATCGCGCTGCGGCCGGTCGCGGCACGTCACGAACAGGTTGTCGCCCAAGCGGACCACCTGGCCTGGGTGTACCAAGGCCGAGGCCACCCGCACACCGTCGACAAAGCTGCCGTTGGTTGACCCCAAGTCCTTGAGATACAATCCATCCTCGGTCGCGCGCACTTCGGCATGGCGGCGCGAGACGCGCGCGTCGGGCAGGGGCACGTCGACGGTCGAGGTCGGCTCGCGGCGACCGATCACCAGCGGATCGGCCTCTACGCGCAGCACCAGCGGGTCCTGCTCTGGGAACACCTGCACCAAGCTGCATACCTGACGCGCGCGATCCAGAAACGCTGCCGGAGCAACGGGGGCGGTGGCATCAAGGGGCTTGCATTCTGCAGACATCGTTCGGTTCCGGCTGGGACTCTGCGAGCACCGGCATGCCACATGCTGCAACTCTACCGGCGGGGACGCAAGATGGGGCCTCAAGTCGCCAAGGAAACCGGGCGTCTGGGCGGCAGGTCGACAAAGCTGTGACGGTCACACAGTTCTGGCTGTGCCGTTACAGGCCGCTCTGGATGAACCACGGCTGGCAGCGACCTGAAAAATAGCTCGTATTTCTAAATGGGTAGCCGTTGCTCGCGGTATTCCTCGCTGGTCACGGTTTGCTCGTCCAAGCCGCGGTACCGCCAACATACGTACGTATTTTTCACTTGTTACGACGGTTGGCACGATCCTGGCAATAGCACAGGTTGTCTCAACCGCGGCGAAGGTGATGCCGCAAAGCGGAGGTTCCCATGGTGAAGCTGCTGATGAATTTGAGCCTGGTCGTCGCGTTGGCCGGCCTGACCGCTGCTCCGCAGAGTGCCGAAGCGCGTCCCCATCGCCGCTGGCTCCGCCCGGCCCCGCAGGCGCCGCTGTTGTACGTGGAGGCGGAGCGGCCCATCAAGGCCACCTGGACCGTGCCGCAGCCTGGCAGCCCCGACCGCCCGGTGTGGCGTCTGCGCGGCGCCTACTGGACCTGGCACGACCGCGGCTGGTTGGTGACCAGCCACCCGCGCGCGCCGTGGAAGTTGGTGCGCAAGGTGCCAAAATCGCTAAAGGTTGTGCCGGTTTACGTCAAGGCGCCGCCGCCGGACCTGTCGATTCTGGTAACTTTGCTGCAGCCGCGCTGAGTGCACCTGACGGTCGCGAGCGAGCTGCAACGCCACCACTTGCAGGGGCAGTATCCAAGAAAGATCCAAGAAAGCGCGGCTGCGGGAAGGCACAGGCACTGCAGCCGCCAAGGGGGAGAGGATGCGCCAGTTTCGCCAGACCGGTCCATTCGGCGCGATCGCGCTCCGCGAGCCCACCCCAGGCGATGTCCAGCTGTTCCTGAATCTTTCGCAAGACTTGCGCTGCGTCCTGGATATCCACGGCAACTTCGTCTACCTGAGCCCGAACTGGGCGACGGCGCTGGACGTGGCGGCCGACGACCTGATGCTGCAGCCGCTGCTGTACTGGGTGCACCCCGACGACCGCGAGGCGACCCTTCGCGGGCTGGTCGAGGCGGTGGAAAGCAAGAAGCTGACCACCTTCGAACACCGGCTGGCCATCGGCGATGCGCGGCCGCGCTCTCGGTGCTGGTCGGTCCAGCTCGAGGCCAGCTCGCGGCACTTGGTTGGGGTGGCCGTCGACGTCACCGACACGCGGGCCGAGATCGAGCTGTACCGCAAGGCCGTGGAGGCTTCGCCCACCGCGGTGATCATGACGGATCAGGACGGCCAGGTGGTCCTGGTCAATCGCCAGGCCGAGGCGCTGTTTGGCTACGACCGCGCGGAGATCCTGGGCCAGCCTGTCGATACCCTGATCCCGGTGCCGCTGCGGACTCGCCACCAGCGGCTGCGCGGCAATTTCTTGTCGGCGCCGGACCAGCGGATGATGGGCGCCGGGCGCGAGCTGTTCGGGGTACGCAAGGACGGCAGTGCGGTGCAGATCGAGGTCACGTTGTGCCCCATGGCCACGGCCGCCGGCATGCACGTGCTGTGCTCGGTCGTCGACATCACCGAGCGCAAGCGCCACGACGC
>JACRCU010000255.1 GCA_016218865.1 Deltaproteobacteria bacterium
AGAACGTCAATCAGAAACCTCCGAGGCCCCGAGCAACGGAAACGCGGTCTGACGAAAACTCAATGATGCTGGGTGGGTCGCAAGCGGGCGCTGCCGCGACCCGCCGCGACGTGTACCGTTGGATTCAGGTTTCTGATCGGTGCTCTAGGCCCGGTCGCCAGCCCCGCCGCCGCGGCTACTTCACTTTCTCCAGCCGCAGCCACTGGAACCGCTCGCCCAGCGTCAGGTGGCTGAAGACGCCGAACTCGCGGATGTGCTTGCCGGTACGCCCGCCCGGATACGGGCCGGCCCACACATCCTGGCCGCTCAGCACGTTGACCAGCTTGTAGGTGCCGCCGTCCTGCAGGCAGATCTTGCCGGCCAGATCGGGGGTTACGCTGTAGGTGGCCTGCACATCGTCGACCCACAGCGAAAAGAACGTGAAGATGGTGTTGCTGCAGTCGGGCATGTACTTGACCATCGCGAACAACTGGTCCTTGACCGTGCCCTGGTCGGTGCGCAGGAAGTAGTAGTTGCCCTTGCGCAGCGCGACGTTTTGCGGTGCCGAGCGCGCCTTGTGGATCTTCTTGTACAGGTCGGTGAGCGCATCGCCCTGCGGCTGCCAATTGGCCTCGGCCGGGAAGCGCCCGCGCAGGTAATCGCTTTTGCGGAAGCCCAGGTCCCACGGCTCGCCCCACTCTTGGCCGCCCAGCAGCATCAGCGTGCCGCGCGAGGCCGCCGCCAGGGCGTAGAAGGTCGCGCCGCGCCAAATGTCGAAGCCGGTGGTGTTCTTGAGCAGGCGCCCTTCGTCGTGGTTCTCCAGGTTCAGCAACACGTAGCTCAGGTCCTTCAAGAAGGCTTTGCGGTTGTCGAACAGCATCTTCTCGATGTAGCTGGCGTCGCGCTTGCCGTGGGTGATGTCGTGGTGGTAGCCCTCGGTCAGCACGTCGAAGACGCGGTTGAGCGACTCGATGTCGTGGAAGCTCTCCGACAGGAACACTGGCACGGGCCCGCCGCGCTTCGCTTGGTAGTACTTGGCCTTGCGGAAGATGTAGCGCCACTCGTTCTCGGTCAGGCCATTGGCGTGGTCCAGGCGGAAGCCGTCGACGCCCAGCGCCAGGTAGTAGTTGATGACGCGGAAGGCGAATTCGCGGGTGCGGATGAATTCCCACTGCTTGGCCAGGTTGTACTCGTTGTTGTACAGGAACTTCACGTCCTTCCAGTTGTTGGTGAAGTTGTCGCCTAGCTTCTTGGAGGGGTTCTTGGCGTCGGAGCCCAGGTAGAAGCCCGGCAGCTGCCACTCCAGGCTGGCCGGGTTCTGGCACGACATCTGCTTGCGCTCCCAGTCGAAGCCCTCGCGCCACATCAGCCAACGCCGCACCGTCTCTTGATTTTTTGGCGCGCTGCCGCACAGCTTCTTGACTTGGGTGTAGCCGCTGGTTGGCACTTCGCTGGGGGTGTCCACGATCTCGGGCTTCAGCAGCGCGGGGTCGTAAGTGGCGGTGAAGTCCCACAAATTCTTGTTGGCCGCCAGCAGGTCGCGCACCGGTTTGGCGCCCGCGTAGTCGTAGAACTGGTACTCGTGGCCCAGGTGATTGAAGGCGAGATCCAGCATGATCTTCATGCCCTTGCCGTGGGCCGCGGCAATGACCTTCTTCAGCTCGGGGTCGCCAAAGCAAGGGGTGCTGCTCCACTCGTCGGCACCGGTCTTGACGCAGCGCGCCGCCAGGCTGCCGCGGGTGTGGTAGTAGTCGCGCACCGCGTAGGGCGAGCCCAGGTCGTCGCAGGCATCGGGCAGGTCGTACTGGAAGTTGTGCGGAAACAGCGGCATCAGCCACAGGGCGTTGGCGCCGACCACGTCCTGGATGTACTGCAGGGTGATGCCGGCGGTGCGGCTGGGCTTGGTCGAGGTGACCAGCAAGTCGTCCAGGGTACTTTTGGCGATGCCCTGCAGCTGCGACAGACTGCTGCAACCCGGTCCGTAGTAGGTGAAATTGGGCTTCTGCTTGGCCGCACAGGCCGCTCCGCCCGTGGCCGGCAGGCAGGCATTGGCCGACCGGACCTGCAGTTCGTACAGGATCCAGTCGCCGGCGGCGGTGTTGAGGGGCTCTACCTGGCCGTTGTATTTCTGGTAGGTCGGCTCGGTCAGATCGGCTGTCGACTCGCCGACTTCGACGTCGGTGCACGCCGCGAGCCATGCCAGCAAGAGCCCAACGAACAGCGAACTGCGGAAGTGGCCCATGGCCAGCCTCACCTGCGGGCGCCAAGGCGCGCCACGACGCGCGACAGCATAGCACCGGAGCATCCGGCCTGGGCAGCACAAGTGGCATCCCGCGGTCCGCGCGCGCGACGGCTTGTCACCGCATTGTCAGAAAGTCCGCCAAGTTGAGCGCTGTGCGCCCTGGCGATCGCCTGCGGCCCTAGTCCGTTGTATAGTTCGCGGGCGGCACAGGCTGGGCAGTCCGGACGCACCGCGCCGGCCGAATTCCGTGGTCGTGGCGACCTGGACCGGCCCCACCAAAACGCATGTCGAAATGCACACCTGGGAGCCGTACCTCGATGCCGCAAGCCACGCCCGCCGCTCCAGTTTCGGCCGATCCCCGCCCGACCCGGCCGATGCGCTTCAACCCCTGGACCGCGTTGGCCTTGGTGGTCTACCACCTGCTCGCTTTGGCGGCGTTGGCGCTGCCGTGGCGCTGGGAGTGGGCGTTGGCGGGCCTTGGTGTGTTCCTGTGGGCCGGCCTGGGCACCACCGTAGGGCTGCACCGCCTGCTGTCGCATCGCGCCTTCCAATGTCCCAAGTGGCTGGAATACTTCCTGGTCACCGGTGCTGCCACCACATTGCAGACCGCGCCGCTGGAGTGGGCCGCCAACCACCGCACCCACCACGGCTATTCGGACAAAGATGGCGACCCGCACTCGCCGCGCTTCGGCGTGTTCTACGCGCACCTGGGCTGGGTCATCGACGACTTGTCCACCGACCGCCAGGCCTGGAAGGTGCGCTGCAAGGATCTGGCGAACGATCGCTACTACTTGGCGCTGCAGAAGTTCCGGTTCTGGCCGCACCTGGCGCTGGTGGCGGTGGTGGCGCTGACGGCGGGCTGGCAAGCACTGCCGGCCATCGTCTACCTGCCGTGCAAGGTCTGGATGCACGCCGCCTACAGCGTCAATTCCGTTTGCCATTTGCCCAGTTTTGGCTCGCGCGGCTACGAGACGCCGGACACCAGCCGCAACGTGTGGTGGGTGGGCCTGTGGGGCCTGGGCGAGGGCTGGCACAACAACCACCACGCCCACCCGCGCCGCGCCTTCTTTGGCGAGGGCTGGCGGCAGCCCGACGCGGGCAGCGCGTTTCTCAAGCTCATGTCGGCACTTGGCTTGGTATGGGGCCTGCGCAGCGGCGCGCGGGGGCAGGCCGAGCCGGAGCCGGGCCAGTAGCGACACCAGACCGTGCGACTCGAAAGGACGTAGTATGAAACACTGGATTTGGGCAGCAGTTTTGTGGGTGGTGGCGGGCTGCGGCAGCGGCGAAGAGAGCGCCAAGACCTCCACGGCGGACGTGGCCGACAGCAAGGGCGACTCGACGACGGCCGGCGACACCAGCGACGCCGCCGACACGGCCAGCCCGCCGACTCCGACCGGGGCGTGGGCCAGCGTCGCCACCAGCGACAGCCACAGCTGCGGCGTGACCAGCTTGGGCTGGGTGGCCTGCTGGGGCGGCAACGCCGACGGCCAGCTGGGCGACGGCACCACGCAACCCCGGACGAAACCTGTCTTTGTCGGCGGCATGGACAAAATCGCCAGCGTCCGCACCTCGCCCGGCAACACCTGCGCCCTGGGCGTGGACGGCGGCCTGTGGTGCTGGGGCCACGCCATGGCCACCCTGGGCGTGGAAGATCCGACCCGGCCGGTGGGCCTCTTGCCACCCAAGCCCATCCAAAGCGTGGCGATGTCCGACTATACCGCTTGCGGGCTGTTCGACGACGGCAGCGTGGCGTGCACCTTCCAGTCCTTCGTGGGCGGCATCAAGTGGCTGACGTTGAACGGGGTCAAGGGCGCCAAGGCGATCGGCATCGGCACCGACCTGTACTGGCTGAACCAGGACGGCAAGTTGCAGGTGGGCGGCTTCGACAACGCCGAGCCGCCGGTGCAGGTGAGCGCACAGCCGCTGCTGGAGCTGCGGGTCGCCGGCGCGCAAGTGGTGGGCCTGGACGCCAAGGGCCAGGTGTGGGTGCTGGGCGAGCACGGCCTGCATCCGCCGCCTGCCGGCTGCGACGCGAGCACATGCGACAAGCTGACTGCGCTGCCGGGCGCGACGGAAGTTGTAGCGCTGTCGCCCAGTTGCGGCATGAAGGCCGACGGGAGTCTGGTCTGCTGGCGCTACCTGCCGCAGTCTTGGCAGGGTGGCAATGCCGCCAAGGCCGCCAGCGCCGCGGGCGTGGCCGGTGTGACGGGCGCCACCCAGATCGACAGCGGACGCGCCACCTTCGCTGCCGTGAACGGCGCGGGCGAGCTGCGGTTCTGGGGCCACCACGGCGGCGCCAGCCCGGCCAGCCAGTGGCAACCAGGGCCGGTGGCCGGCGCAGCCGGTGCCGGCATTTTGCTAGGCGGCAGCGGCGGTTACTGTGCCCTGGACGGCGGCGGCAAGCCCACCTGCTGGGGCCTGCGCCCCGCGGACTCGGCTAGCTTGCCGGCCTTCCTCGACGTAGCCTCGGCGTACAACGGCCTGCCGGGCGCGACCAAGCTGGGCTTCCACACCGCGGCCCTGTGCGGCGTGGGCAGCGACAGCAAAGTCGTGTGCCAGGGCAGCGCCGCGCCCGCCGACGCGGGCCTGAAGATCCCCGACCGCAACTGCCAGGACCAGCCGTGCAGCGTGCCCGAAGCGGGCGACGGCATTACGGATATCCGCGCCGCCGCCACGGGAGGCAGCCGCTGGTGCGCAGTCGACGCCGGCGGCACCCTGCGCTGCTGGGGCGACCCCGCCGGCCACGTGGCCGATCTGGGCACCGGCAGCACCGCCACCGAGACGGTGTGGCCGCCGGTCAGCAACCCGGCCCTGCCGCCCGTGCAGACCACTTGCTTTACCGGCGGTTTCGGCTGCGCCCTGACCACCACGGGCCAGGTCTGGTGCTGGGGCGAGCGCGCCGGCTGGGGCAGCAAAGACAATGCGCCCAGCCAAGTTGCGGGAGTCAGCGGGGCCGTGGAGCTGCGCTGCCACCTGAACGCCGCGTGCGTCGTCACCAGCGCCGGCGCCGTGCAGTGCTGGGGCGCCCATATGGGCAAGTCCGACGTGGAGCCGAGGCCCACCACCACCGTCGCCGACCTGGCGCCGGTGCAGACCATGGCGATGGGCGGGTCGGCCGAGGGCGAGCACTATTGCGCCATCGCCAAGGGCGGCCAGGTCTGGTGCTGGGGCCAGGGCGAAGAGGGGCAGCTGGGCCTGGGCGCCAAGGTCAA
>JACRCU010000243.1 GCA_016218865.1 Deltaproteobacteria bacterium
CCGCAGCACCGCGTCTTGCATGGAATTGCCGTCGCCCAGCTGGATCAGCGCCTCGGGCGCGCCGCGGTTCTGCATGGTCTCCAAGGACTTTTGGATGAGCGCCGCCCGCTGCCGCGCCCGCAGGTAGAACCAGGCCCGCTCCAAGGCGATGGCCACGGCGACCACCGACAGAATCAGCAGCAGCCACAGCACCCAGCGCGAGCCGACTTTCAGCATCAAGTCGAGCAGTTGCGCATCTACGGTCTGGCCGCCTTCGGCCACGGCGGGGGAACTCATGCGGGAACCTCACAAACGGCCGCGGATGCCCACGGTGGGCAGCACGTAGCGAATGAAACTGCCGGCCACCACTTCTTCGGGGACCAGCGTGATGTTGGTGACGTCGACGTAGAAGTCGAACAGCCACTTGTTGTACACGGCGCGCTTGTCCACCCGCAGGTCGATGCGGAAGTAGCCCTCGGTCCGGGCGGTGTTGTAGCCGTAGGTGGTGGTGGCCGGCTTGCCGCTTTGGTACTGCAGGCGCACGCCCAGGTCCCAGTTGCGCGGCAGCGGCATGCCCGCGACCACGTTGAGCAAGTGCGTGCGGTCAAAGTCGTAGGGCACCCACTCGCCGGCGCGCTTGCGCTCGGACAGCGACAAGGTGTAGGCCAGCCAACCATAGAGTCCGGTTCGCGATTGCCGGCGCAGCAGCACTTCCAGACCGTAGGCGCGGCCCTGTTGCGGCGCGTACAGGTTGTCCAGGGCGCGCTGGGCGGCGTTGCTGCTGTCGATGTCCTTGGGCACCTCGCCGGGCAGCCGGGTCGGCGCGGACTTGGCCAGCGTGTCCTGGTTGATCGACAGGTCGAAAACCACCGGATCCATATCGTTGTAATAGCCCTCGATGTTCAGACCCACGCCGCTCGCCACGGGGATCTCGGCGCCCAGGCTGGTCTGCACGGCTTTCAGCAGCCCGTACTTCAGCGGCATGGTGTCCAGCCCAGGAATCGACACGAACATCCGCGGTGGCTGGTGGTACACGCCGGCGCCGGCCTTGAGCCACACCGAGCGCGCGTCGGCGACGGTACTGGTCGTTCCCTCGGGCAAGCCCAGAGAAAGCAAGCGATAACGCGCGGTCAACCGCGGATCGACGGCGCCCAGCGAGGCCGAGCCGTCGCTGCGGTAGTCGTAGCGGACGCCGGGGCGGAGCAACCAGTCTTTGGTCGGGCGGTACAAGGCTTCAGCCAGCCCGGCGAACAGACTGGAGCTCTTGATTTCGTCCGTGAAATCGCCGACGCCGCCGGTGCTGGTGGTGGTGGTCGAGATCTGCTTCTGCAGGTAGTGCCAGTAACCCTCGACACCCACCACGGTTTCCAGGATCGGATCCGGCCGCCAGTGCCAGCGCACGGTGGGCTCGACCACCCAGTTGGTGACGCCGCCCGTCGCGCCGAACAGGCTGTCGTCGTAGCCGCTGACCAGCCGATAGGTCACGTCGTGGGCGCCCTTGCCGTTCTGCGCGCGCAGGTCCAGGCGGTGGAAGGCGAGCACCAGCGACGGATCCAGCGGCGGGTTGGCCGCGTCCTCGTAGCCGGCTCGCGGGGTGCTGACGGTGTCGCTGGCGCCAAAAGCGAACAAGGTGTAGCCGTTGCGGGCGTTGCCGCCGTCGAAGCGCAGCTGATAGTCCCAGTAGGCCAGCGAGGCCTGATCGGTGGCCAGGCTCATGAGGAAGCCGGGATAACCCCAGCGGCCGGCGACAGTTGCAGTGCCGCCCAGGGCTGGGATCGGCTGGCGGACCAGCGCGCCGGTCTGCAGCAGGTTCATGTCCACGTCGATCAAGTGCTCGTCTGGCCGGGCGCGGCGGGTGCGGCCGTCGATGATGCCCGCCGTGTAACCGCCGTAGAGCACTGGCGATCCGCCGGGATAGAACTGGATCTCGTCGATGAACTCGGGGTGGATGACCGATGGACCGGCCAGCATGTGGTACAGCAGCGGCACGCGGGTGCCGTCGACCAGATAGCCCGTGCTGCCAGGGCTGGCGCCGCGCACCACCGGGAACGGCAGCAGCGACATGATCGAGGCCACGCCCGGCAGCGCCTGCACCACCCGGAAGGGATCACCAAAAGTGCCGGGCACTTGCTTGATCTCGGGGCCGCGCAGGGAGACGCGCGACAGCTCTTCGCGGCGCTGGTCGCCGTAGACCGTGATTTCGTAGGGGTCGTAGCGCTCGCGCTCGACGTAGTAGGCCACCGCCACTTCTTGCTGGGGCTGCAGCTGCTCGTACTGCAGGAATGCCTTGTAACTGGGGGCATGGACCCGTATTTCGGCCTTGCCGGCCGGCAGCATCACGCGGAAACGTCCGCGCGCATCGGCCTCGACGGCGTAGGTCTCGCCGCCCACCTTGGCCGACAGCGAAGCCCCCTGCACCGGCACGCGCGTGCCCTTTTCGACCAGCTTGCCGCGCAGCACGCAGTTGAGCACCGGCCCGCCCGGCCGCACCACCACCTCGACCGCCTTGGGCTTGGGCAGGAAGGTGTGGGTGTAACTGATCGCCACCGCCACCGGCTTGCCGCCGTACTTGGCCGGATGAAAGCGCCAGCCTTGCGCGGCCTTGAGCACCGCCTCGTCGAACGGCGGCTGCGGGTCGCTCAGCAGCTCTACCTTCTTGACGCTGCCGTCGGAGGCCACGGTGATGCGCACCCGCACCACCACCGGCTTGTCGATCTGGGTCACGCCGTCGGGCAGATCGATGGCCGTGGAGGTCGCCGCCCTGGGCGGTTCCAGGACCGGCTTTTCCTGGGCCGCGGTGGGACTTGCGGCACCTGGCGGCGCTGCGGCCGGCTCGTCCGCATGGGCGGAACCCAGAAGCGCCAGGTACGCCAGCAGCGCGCAGGCCAGCGCGGGCCACGTGGGGAGTCGTGTCACCGCCATCCGACCACCCATCCCAGGCTGGCGCCCAGCTGCGGCCACCACTGGCGGCGGTTCACGGGCTGTGCGGTGTCGGCTTCCAAGCGGGCGGCGGTCTGCGAGCAGCCGGTCCACTGGCCGTCGACCTGGGCGGTGGCGCCGGTGGCGAGCATCGGCCCCAGCACGAACAGGTACTCGGCGCGCAGCAGGCCGGCCACGCCCACTCCGGAACACGACGACACCGGCGGGTACGGCTTGGTCAGGGTGTACGACGAGACCAGGGTCTTCAGCTGCTCGGGGTCGGGCTCGGTGCGGCCGCTGCGGCCCTCGGTCAAGCCGGCAAAGCCAAAGCCCATCGCCAGTTGCAGGTTGTCGGTGGCGTGCCAGGTGGGGTCGATGGTGCCGACGAAGCGCAGGCCCGACAGGCCGGTGGTGGGCGTGCCGTAGGTCCCGGTGGCGGGCGCGGCGCCCACCGAGCCGTAGGAAAAGTTGAGCAAAAGCGACCAGTCGCGATCGAGGCGCGTGCCCAGGCGGATCACCACGCCGTTGCCGCGACCACCGGGCGCCCCGGCCAAGCCGCGCACCCAGCCGTAGTCCCAGCCCAGCAGGATGCGAAACCCCGGCTTCGTCCAGGCGGCGCGGGCCGACG
>JACRCU010000264.1 GCA_016218865.1 Deltaproteobacteria bacterium
GGGGCGCGGCCGGCTGCCCTTGGCGAACTCGGCCAGGGCGCGGATCGCCATCTGCCGCACCGTCACGTTCTTGCTGCTGACCAGGCCCTTGACCTTGTCCAGCGACAGCGACGCCAGGATCTCGCTGGCCGTCTTCAGCATTACTTCCTTGTCGCGGGCCTTGGCGTCGGCGGCATCGGCCAGCGGCGTGATCGCGCGCTCGTCCTTCAGGGCGGCCAGGGCCTCGGCGGCGGCGGCGCGCACTTCGGCCGAGTCGTCCTTCAGGGCCTCGATCAGGGTCGGGGTGGCGGTCTTGGCGCCGCGCTTGCCATAGGTCTGGCAGGCCAGGATCTTGCCCGGCGCCTTGGCCTTGGTGATGAGGTACTGCAGCGCGTCTTCCTGCGCCGCCGGCGAACCGGACTCCACGAGCACCGCCGCGATCTGCTCGCGCATTTCGGCCGAGAGCATGTCGCCCTTCATGGCGCCGTGCAGCAGGTCGAATTGCTTCATGTCTTTGAGGGCCTGGAAGGCGGCGTCGCGCACACCCCGGTCGCTGTGCGAGAGCGCACCCACCAGGGCCGGGCCGGCGATCTTGACCTGGGTCGACTTGGCCAGGCGATCCACCGCCTCCATCGCCTCTTTGGCCGAGCCGGTCTTCAGCTTCTCGCTTTCTAGCAAGTCCGCATACTTGTTGACGCCGCTTTTGGACAGCGCCTTGACCGCGCGCAGCTTGAGCTCGGCGTCGCTGTCGTTTTCGATCAGCTTCTCCAACTGGGCGATCACCACCTTGTTGCCGGCAAAGCCGGCGGCGATCACGGCGTCGAGTGCCAGCGAACGCACTTGCGGCGACGCGTCTTCCAGCGCGGGCGCGGCGTCGTCGGCCTTGAGGCGCACGGCTTCGCGCACCTTGCCGTCGGCCACGGCTTCCAGCACCGCCATCTTCGGGCGCAGCGCCGCCCCGGCCACCGCGTCGACCAGGATCTTCTTGATCGCCGGATCGCCCTTGGCCAGGCGCTTGAACACCTCGGCCGCCGGCACGGGCGCTTCGCTGACCACGGCAAAGCTGCCGCCCAACAGGGTCGGCTGATCGTAGAAGCGCAACAGATCCCACACCGGCAGCAGCGTCACGCTGGCGCCGTAGCCCAGGTCCGAGAGCTTGACGGCGTCGCGCAGGTACGGCGTCGCGATCAGCTCATTGAAGCCCATGGCGGCCAGGTTCCAGTAGACCTCGGCGACCACTTGATCGGCGTCGGCCACCTTGTCCAGCACCAGCGTGGCCTTGCTGCCCGAGTCCAGGCGCAGCGACGTGGCTCCGTAGGCCTTGGGCGCGCGGGCGCGCAGGGCTTCGAACGCCTTGGTGGGGCGCGTCGACGGGCCGGCATCGGCCAGGGCCTTGTTCGCCACCGGCACGATCATCGGCACGGTCACGCCGCCCTGATCGATCGGCTCCAGCACGTACAGCATGGCTTCGGCTTTTTCGGCGGCCTGAGCGCTGGCTACCATCGGCGGCGCCACGGTCACCGTCGCCATCGCGGCGACCACGGTTGCAGCCAAGCTGGCCATCTTCTTCTGCATCTGTGCTCCTTGCCTGGTTCGTACGGACTGGTCCGCAGCCCGATAGGATCCGCGAACTGGCGGTTGGGATCAAGACTTGCTGTAAGTAGGGTCACCCGCCGCGGCTGGCCACCCCCTGCTAGGACGCGCCGGACGCTAGCGCGATTCGCTGTCGGCCTCTTCCATGGCCTGCTGAGCGCGCCCGTGGTCCTCGATCAGCACCTGCAGCGCGTTGGTGCCGCCGCGCGGCCAATCGACACCGGCCGTGACCACCAGCGCGTCGCCCGGCTGCATGCCGTACCGCTCGCGCAACACCTTGAAACCCAAGCGACCTACCTGGCCCAGGCGATCTTGCTGCACCGGCAGTTCGTCGATGTGGACCGGGTGGAGACCCCAAAATAACAAACACTTGCGCGTTGCCCGCGGGTCCGAGCAGAAGGTGACGATCGGCACGCCGGGTCGGTAGCGCGACACCCGCTCGGGCGTGCGGCCGGTCCGGGTGAAGCAGGCGATCGCAAAGGCCGGCAGCGACTCGGCAAATTGAGCCGCCGTCTGGGCAAAACCCATGTTGATGCGGTCGATGTAGGCCAGCTCCTGCGGCGGCGGCAGCGGCGTGGGTCCGCGGCGGCGGCGCTCTTGCTGGCGGTAGGTCTCGGCCTTGCGGGCGATCTGATCCATGGTCTCGACCACCCGTAAAGGCCTTGATCCCACGGAGGTTTCGCCAGACAGCATCACCGCGTCGCCGCCGTCCAGGATGGCGTTGAACACGTCGGTCGCCTCGGCGCGGGTCGGCAGCGGCAGGGCGATCATCGACTCAAGCATCTGGGTGGCGACGATGCAGGGCTTGCCGTGGCGGCGCGCCGCCAAGACCCATTGCTTTTGCACGGCGGGGACTTCTTCGAAGCCGAGCTGCAGCCCCAGATCGCCGCGCGCCACCATGATGCCGTCGCTCGCCGCCAGGATCGCCTCGATGTCGCGGACCGCCGCCAGCGTCTCGATCTTGGCGATGAGGCCCGGCGCGGTCTGGCCGGCCGGCAGGTGCTGGGTGACGAACGCGCGGGCCCGCCGCACATCGGCCGGCGTGCGCACGAACGACAGCGCCACGAAGTCGATGCCCTGCGCCAGGCAGAACTGCAGATCGCGCTGGTCCTTGGCCGGGAACGGATCCAGATCCAGGTCGATCTCGCGCACCGTCAGGCCCTTCTTGGAGCCCAGGTTGCCGCCCGCCGTGACGCGCGCCTGGATCCCGTCCGCGGTCAGCCCGGTCACTTCGACACTCAAGTCGCCGTCGCCGAACAAGATCGTTGGCCGGTCCCCGGGGTGATCGGCCAGGAATTCTTGCAGCCCGCCGTACAGCAGCGACGCCACCGGCTCGGGCACCGGCACCCGTGGCAAGTCGCCGGCGACCTGGGTCTGGGCCTCGGAGACCAGCAGGATCGAGCTGCCCTCGGACAGCGGCAGCGGGTCGCAAGGCAGCTTGCCGATACGGCATTTGGGGCCCTGCAGGTCGGCCATTACCGCCACCCGCGGCGCCTGCAGGTGGGTGGGAGGCTGGTTGGCCCACGCCAGGATTTCGCGCTCCTTGCCGTAGTCGGGGTCGGCGTGGCTCATGTTCAGGCGCAGCACGTCTACGCCGGCGTCGCACAACTTGCCGAGGAAGGTGGGAAAGTCGGTGTCGCCGCAGCGGCCGATGGTGGCGACGATGCGGGTTTGACGGGCGCGCGGGCCCTGGTGTCGCTGCATGCTGGGGATTCCGCGGGCTATTCGATGCCCAAAAGCTCGACGTCGAACACCAGCATGCCCTGGGGCGTGCCGGGCTGGCCTTTGTAAGCGAGGGCTTCGGGAATCCAAAGCCTACGAATTTCGCCAACTTTCATGCCAGCGACGCCGTCGCGCCAGCCCTCGATCACCTGCCACAGGCCGATGTTCAGCGGTTGGCCGCGCGGCACCGAGCTGTCGAAAAGCTCGCCCTTGGTGGTCCAGCCGGCGTAGTGCACCACCACCTTGGAGTCGCGGGTGGCCATCGCTCCTTCGGCGGTTTTCAGGATCTTGAAGGACAGCCCGGTTGCCAGTTTTTGCGCGTCGGCGGGCGGGCCGGACACGTCGCTGGGGGTTGCAGTGCCGATGCTGGGCTTGGGCCACACTGGGGCGGCCGGGGCGGCGGCGACCTTGGGGGCTTCGCCGGGGCGGACCGGCACGTTGGCCAGTTTTTCGGCGTCGCCTTCGGGGGCCAACTCTTGGCCGGGCTTGTCGGCGGCGACCTCGGGCGCTGAGCAACCTGCGAGAACGAGACCGGCGATCGACAAGCAGTAGAAGCGGACGGGAAAACGGCTGTGCATGGCCTGACTGTAAGTTGCGCCGCCGCCCCGTGCAAGTCGCGGGCTGCGCACCTATGCTGTGGCGCTGGAGGTGGCGGTGCAGCGTTGGGCAGCGATCGGCGTAGTGGCGGCAGTGCTGGCGGGGCTGTGGTTGGCGGTGGACCGTCCGTCGGTGCCGCGGCGGACCCCGCACAACTTCGCACCGCGCAAAGGCTTGCCGGCCGACGACCCGGTCCAGCCCGCCCCTGAGCCGCCGCCGCCGCCGCCGCCCCCGATCGCGCCGGCGGATCCCGCGCCGCCCCCGCCGCACATCCAGCCCGGCAAGGCGCTGACGGTGCACCTGTCCGAGCCGCCGCAGCCGTGGTACGGCCGGCCGCAGACCGACGACAACGATCAGCACTATGCCGAGCTGGTGGGACAGCTGAGCGGCGGGCGGGCGGTCTACGACGCTTCGCTGGGCAAGGCCGCGCGCGAGCTGGTGTTTCAGACCACCGAACTCGGCGACATCGTGCCGTCGGACGTGCGCGAATTCGTGGTGGCGTCGGCGGGCGGCGTGGCGGCGGACACGACCTTACAGCAGGTGCGGACCACTTCGGACGGGCCGGACCCGCTCAAGCAGGCGATCGAAGCGGTGGTGGCGGCGCGCGGCGACCCGCGGGTGCCGGTGCGGGTGGGCGTGGGCGAGGTCTACCGCCACGGACTGCCCATGCCGCGCCACATCGGGGTGGTGGGGACGCGCTTGGGGGTGGCGCTGCGGCCGGTGGCGGTGCGCGCGGAACCCGGTAGCACCATTGAACTGTCTGGCCGGCTGCTGGCTGATTGGAAGCACCTGGAGGCACTGGTGCTCCGGGCCGACGGCAGCGAGGCCGAGCTGAGCGTGACCCAATCGGGCGACCACATCGCCCTGCAAGTGCCTGCCGGAACTGCGCTTGGCCCCCTGGACGTGGACCTGGACGGCGAAGGGCCGGCCGGGCCCGGCAAGCTGGTGCAACTGCGGTTCTGGGTGGGCAAGGACCCGCCGCAGAGCCTGACGACGCGCGCCCCGGCGGACGAGACCCGTCTGAAAAACGCAGACGAAGCAGAGGCATACGTGCTCTCGCTGGTGAACCGCGACCGCGCCGCCCACGGCCTGCCGGCGCTGGGCTGGGACAAGCGCCTGGCCGCGGTGGCTCGCCAGCACAGCCAGGACATGCGCGATCACGGGTTCTTTGGCCACCTGTCCCCGTCGAGCGGCCTGCCGAGCGACCGCCTGAAGCGCGCAGGCTATCGCAACAGCGCCCACGCCGAGAACGTGGCCCACAACAGCACCCTGTCCGAGGCTGAGGCCGGCCTGATGCACAGCCTGGGGCACCGCCGCAACCTGCTCAGCCGCGACGTGCCGGTGCTTGGCGTGGGCGTCGCCATGCTGGGCGAAGGCGCCAAGCGGCGCTACTGGGTCACGCAGCTCTTCGCGCGGCCGGCGCTGGACTGGTCGCCGGCACAGATCGAGGGCAAGGTGGCGCAGCTGCTGCAGAGTCAGCGTAGCGCCAAGGGGCTGGGGCCGTTGGCGGTGGACGGGCCGTTGGGTGAAGTGGCGCGCAGCGGTGCCGAGCAGGCGAGCAGCGGTGCCCTGGACGGCGTGTCGCGGCGCGCCCTGGACCAGGCCAAAGAGCGCGGTCTGCTGCAGGGGCGGCTGCACGCCTACGTGCTCCTGACCGGCGACCTGGACAAGATCGAGTTTCCGGACGAGGTGTTCCGCGACTCGGCCCTGTCGGTGGGCATCGGCGGCGCCAGCGAACAGGGCGACGGCGGCCGGCTGGCGGTGGTGCTGCTGACCCTGGAGCGGGCGGGGCCGTAGCCGTCTGCAGTTCCGGCTTGACAGCCGGCGGGCGGCGCGAGAACTTTCCGGCAAAGTCATTTGGAGTCGAACCATGCGCCTGCACCTTGGCATCCCCTTGTTTGTCCTTGTCCTGGCGGCGGCCCAGGCGGGCTGCGGCAGCGATGCCGGCTCGACCACCAGCGGTAGTAGCGACACCAGTGCGGCCGATACCAGCAGTGGTAGCGACGGCACCTCGGACACCGCCAAGGACACCGCCAGCGGGCCGCAGGTGCACCTGCGCGGCGTGGCCTACCGCTTCGCGCCGGGCGCCCAAGAGCGCATTGCCGACGCCACCATCAGCGTGGTCGAGCTGCCCGGCGTGTCGACCAAGACCGATGCCCAGGGCCACTACGACCTGGCCGTGCCCAAGGGCGCAACCGTGACGCCCATGATCGCCGCCCAGGGCTACCACAGCATGACGCTGCAAACCTTCGACAACGTGCAGAGCGACCTGGAGCACGTGCACTTCCAGACGCCGGACGACGGCATCTTCGCGGTCCTGTCCGGGGTGGTCGGCGTCACGCCCGACGAGCAGCACTGCATCATCGCCTCGACCACCAGTACCAAGGCGATTCAGGGACTTACCTACGAGCAGTTCCGCGCATTTGGCGCCCACGGCGTCGCCGATGCCACCGCCAGCGGCACGCCGGACCTGCCGCCGACCATGTACTTCGACGCCAACACCGTGCCCGACAAAAGCTTGAAGGCCACCACCGCCGACGGCGGCGTGCTGTGGACCAACGTGCCCCCCGGCGTCTACACCATCAGCGCCAGCCACCCGACCAAGAAGTTCGCCACGTTCATCGCGACTTGCAAGGGCGGCGGCCTGGTCAACGCCAATCCGCCGTGGGGCCTGAAGGAACTTTGATGGCCGCGCGGCTTGCGGTTCAGGCCCCGGCCGCCTAGCATGCCTTCCCCGGGCTCCTCACGCCCCCACGCGCCGCTCCCGGCGCCGAGGCTGCTATGGTTGTCCGCGGGTCAGCGCCCCAACATCCCACCAAATTCGTCCCCCCTAAGTTTGTGTTTGTCACCGGCGGCGTCGTGTCGTCGATCGGCAAGGGTCTGTCGGCCGCGGTCCTGGGCGCACTGCTCGAGGCGCGCGGGCTGAAGATCACCAACGTCAAGCTCGACCCGTACATCAACGTGGACCCGGGCACCATGTCGCCGTACCAGCACGGCGAAGTGTTCGTGACCGACGACGGCGCCGAAACCGACCTGGATCTGGGCCACTACGAGCGGTTCACCGGCCAGACGATGACGAAGGCCAACAACGTGACCGCAGGCCGCATCTACTACTCGGTGATTACGAAGGAGCGCCGGGGCGACTACCTCGGCGGGA
>JACRCU010000265.1 GCA_016218865.1 Deltaproteobacteria bacterium
ACCGCCGACCTGGTCATGACCGGCATCCCCGCCGCGGTCACCAGCACCGACGACGCGGGCTACTTCTACGGCGACCCGGCGTGCTACAACGCCACGCCTGGTCAACTGGTCACTCGCTGCTACCTGGGTGATTCCAAAGGGTTGCTGTGGCGAATGGACCTGTCGGACGCCAACCCGGCCAAGTGGACCCTCAGTTTCTTCCACGACGCCTACAGCGGCCCCGGGACGCCCGCCGGCAACACCTTGGACATCAACTCGGCCGACCGGGTGCCGATCCTGGCGGCGTCGAGCTTGGCCTCGACGTCGGCGGCGCGGCTCGTGGTAAGCTACGGCACCGGCGGCCTGGACGATGCCGCATCGAACACCAGAATCCACATGGTGTATTCCTTGACCGAGGACTTGCAGACCCTGGGTGACGGCACCACCAAACCGGTGGCGAACCGCAACTGGGTCAAGGCCATGGGCGCCTTCGAGCGCTTTATCGGACCGCCGCTCGTGTTCGCCCTCAACACCTACTGGGCCAGCTTTGCCGTGCAGAGCCAGGGGGCCTGCGAGACGGGCACGGCGCGGATCTGGGGGGCGCGCTTCGAAAAGCCGCTCACGCCTTCGGACCCCACCGCCCTCGCCGGCGCCTTTGCCAACCCCAACGGCTCGGCCACCAAGGTGGTGTCGGTCGACATCGGCAACGACCGTCCCTCGCCCGTGGACGTGCAGGCGGTGCAGGCCTGCCGCGGCAACTGCAGTCCCACCGATGCCAAGTGCGTGGGCTCGCTGACCGGCACGGCCGCCGCGCAAGCGCTGGGAGCGGCGCGCCCGCGCTACGAAGTCGGCGTGGCCACCCCCAATGCCGCCGTGCAGGCTGCGGGGCAAGCTCCCAAGTCCGGCGGGCAGCCGTCGGTCGGCACGGTGACCCAGGAGGTCCCGCAACCGCGCACAGCCGCTGTGGTGACCGGCTGGGACTTGCTGGTGGACTGAGTGGCACCGATCGCCCGGGTTCGCTGGCTCGCGGCCGTGGCCCTGCTCGGCTGCCAACCCGCGCCGCCCGCGCCGCCCCCGCCCGCGCCGCGCCCGATCACGATCGCCCGCGAGGAGCCGTGCCTGGGCGGCCTTCTGTGCGAAAGTCCAAAGACCGTCAGCGGATTCCGCCTACCCCGCCACTGCGAGCCGCGGCGCAGCAGCCCCCGCCTGCAGGTCTGCCGGGTCGAAGCTCCGGACCTCGCGCCGCGCATCGACGAATTTCTGACCAGCCGGTATCCGCAGCTGGAGCGCGAGGCACCGGGCATCTATCAGGTTCGCGCCGATCGCGCGGTGCTGCGGGTACGGGTGGCGGGCGACCGCGCCGACTTCAGCGTGCTGACCGCGAATTGACGCCGGCCCTTGCTGCCCTTATGGTGGGCGTGCGGGCCGCGGCCGTGCGAGGATGCGATGTCGACTTACCAAAACACCGAGTTCTTTGTGGCCTCGACGGATGACTTGCCCTGGGCATGCGCGCCCGCCCGCGGCGTGTCGTACAAGTCGCTGCGTTTCGACCCCGACAGCGGTGCCGGCGCCGTCCTCATCCACATGACGCCACAGACCCGTTACCCGCGCACCCTTGCGCACGACGGCATGGACGTGATCGTACTGGACGGCGCGGCCATCGTCGCCGGCCATCCGCTGCACCGCGGCGGCTTTGCCCACGTTCCGCCCGGCACTATTGATCAGCCTTACACCGAGCACGGTTGCGTGCTGTACGCCACCTTCAGCGGCCGGATCGAGCACCTGCACCCCGACCCCATCGCCGGCGAGCCGCCCGTCATTCCCTGAGCGCCAAGGGCCCGCCTGCGAACAGCGCGCAGCTCGCGCCCGCCAACGGCCGGTTCGCGCGAGATCCTAGAGACTTGAGCGAATACTGTACATTCGTTCAGTGCTTTCCAGTCCTGTCAAGTCTCTAGCCGCTATGTGGGGCGCAAGCGAGCGCCCATGGCGACTCGCCGCGCCGATTTCCGAGCAGGAACAGCGCGGAGAGTTGTCAAATTAATCGGTCCTCTAGCGCTCTGTCGGATTGTTCAGCCGCGGAAGCTGGCCACGACCCGGTCGACGTCGGCCCAGAGGTCGTCGCGGTCCAGCCAGTCGGCCGCTTGGGCGTTCATGGCGACCTGATCGGCGCGCTTGGCTCCGGCGATCGCCACCGAGATTCCCGGTTGCCGCAGCGCCCAAGCGATGGCCAGAGCCGCTAGGGGGGCGCCGTGGCGCTTGGCAATCAACTGCAGGCGGCTGACGATGGTCAGGGCGCGCAGCATGCGGCCACCCTGAAAGCGGTCGTCGCGGGCGCGCAGGTCGCTTTGGGCAAAACGGCTGGTGGCGCTGAACTTGCCGGTCAGCAGGCCGCGGCACAGCGGCTCGTAGGCCAACGTTCCCAGGGGCTCGCTGCGGCCGGGGAAGTCCAGCACCAGCGGCTGCAACTCGGCCTCGAACTCGCGGCGCAGCATCGAGTACGGCGTTTGCAGCGAGTCGATACCGCCGGCCGCCGCCGCCAGCCGCAGTTGCGGCGCACCGTAGTTGCACAGGCCGATGTAGCGAAGCTTGCCCTGTTCGCGCAGGCGGTACAGCGCCTCCAGCGTGGCCTCTAGCGGCGTGCCGAGCTCGCAGGGCCAGTGTATTTGCACCAGATCCAGTCGCTCGAGCCCCAGCCGGCGCAGGCTGGCCTCGACATCGGCGCGCACATGCTCGGGGGTGAGGTCGCTGCGGGCGTGCATGCCCTCGCCATCCCAGCGGACGCCGACCTTGGTGGCGATGACCACCTCGCGCAGCTTGGAACCCAGCGCACGGACGAGGATTTCGTCGGCGTGGCCATGGCCGTAGAGCGGCGCAGTGTCGAACCAGTTGATGCCGAGATCGAGGGCCCGGTGGATGGCGGCGATGCTGTCGTCGTCGCGGACGTCGTCGCCCCACCAGAGCCCGCCCATGGCCCAACAACCCACGCCGACGACCGAAAGGTCCAGGTCGGTGCCGGCCAGACGGCGCAGCTTCATGGCGTTTCCTTTGGGGGCGGGTCGCGCGGTGCTACTTCTTCTTGTTCGCGTCCAGGTCGGCGATCGACAGCGAGAACTTCTTGCGCAGCTCGTCCGGAACCGGCGGCAGGTTCTCGAACTTGTCGCCCGCCTCCATCGGCGCCAGCTCGCTGGGGGTCAGGCCGCCTTCTTCGTAGGTGACGGCGGACATGAACCACGACGTTTCGCTGAACTTCTTGCTGCGCTTCTTGTCGCCGCCCGCCGCGGGGGCCTGCGCCGACGGGGCGGCAGCTGCGGCGCTGGCCGGCTTGCCACCAGCGGCTTGCACCGCCTTCCAGGCATCGGCGAGTTCCGCCACCTGGGTTGCGCCCACCCACTTTTGCATGCGGCCGTCGAAAACGAACTCGTCGGAGCGCAGGCTGCCGTTCTTGACCATATCGATCAGCGCCTGGATGGGGTATTCCTTGGGTTGACCGTCGCGCTGGATGTAGAAGCTCATTGCGTCTCCGTGGTTGGCCATGCTGGCAAGTAGTGGCCGTGCTTGCGAGTTCTGCGCTGGTTGCCTGTCTGCGCTCGTTACTGGTGTGCGCTCGTTGCTGGTGTGCGCTGGTTACCTGCGTGCGACGCCGATTCTGCCGGAGTGTGCCGCCCCGCCCTGCGCCACCGCCCGCGGGTGGCTGCTCGCCAACTAGGCGATTGGCAAACGGAACAATGGGACGGCGCACGAAGTGGAGGGGGTCGCCCTCGCCCCGGCGCGCACAGCTTGCTTACTCTACCCCAGCCCCCGCGCTGTTGCAACGCTGGGGTGCAGGCCTCGCCGCGTTGGATCACTCGCGTTTTTCGCGCGCGCGCGGTAGCTTTGGCCCATGTCGTCAGCCCCTACGTTGCCGCGCCGCCCGCTACCTTTTGGCCTGCTGTGGGCGGTCGGACTGCTGTGGGCGTGGTACTGCCACCACTGGCCCTACCTGCAGACCGCCAACGAGGCCATGCGGCTCTACTTTGTGCAGGCGGTGGTAGAGACCGGGCGCCCGGAGCTCGACGGAGTGGTCGCCCGCCACCGCGCGACCCCGGTGGACCGCAGCGAATATGCCGGGCACGTCTACATGGACAAGGCGCCGGGGGCGTCGCTGCTGGCGTTGCCGCTGTATCCGCCGCTGCGGGCCGTGCTGCCCGATGTGCACGACGAAGGTCTTTGGAAGTTCGGCTATTTGGCCACCTTGGCCACCATGGTGGCGCCGCTGCTGCTCGCGCTGTACGCCCTGGCGCGCTACCTGGCGACCCTGGGCCTGGCGCCGCGATCGGTGGCGCTGACGGTGGTGGCACTGGCGACGGCGAGTCCGCTGCTGGTCTACGCTTCGCTGTTCTTTGGCCACGCCCTGGCGGCGGCGGCCGTGGCGTTCGGGTTCTTTGTGGTGGCGGCCAGCGACGGTCGGCCGAGTCGGCGCGCCGGACTGTGGGCCGGGGCCGCGCTGGCGGTGGCGGGGCTGACCGACACGCCGGTGTTCGTGCTGGCGGCCGGGGTGGCGCTGTATGCGGGGCTGCGCAGCGAACCTTTGCCAGGCGCTGGGCAGGGATGGCGCGCTTGGAACGTGGCCGGGCGACTGCGCGCGACCTGGCCGATCTGGGGCGGGCTGGCCGCCGGTGTTGCGCTGCAACTTGTGTACAATCAATGGGTTCTGGGGCATCCGCTGCGCTTCACCTACCAGTTCAAGGGCGACCAGCAACTCAAGGCCATCATGGATACGGGCTTCTTGGGGTTCCGGCCGCCGCAGGCCGACGCGCTGGTGGGGCTGCTGCTGTCGGCGCGCCGCGGGCTGTTCTACCACGCGCCGTGGTTGGCGGCGGCGGCGGTGGCCCTGGGCTGGCGGGCGGCCTCGCCGGCGGTGGCGAGCGGACCGCGCTTGGATGCCGTGGCGGCGCTGGGCTTGGCGGGCGGCTATACGCTGTTCGTGTCGGGTTTTGCCGACTGGCCGGCGGGCGACTGCGCCGGGCCGCGGCACTTGCTGCCGGTGGTGCCGCTGCTTGGCTGGGGCCTGGCGATCGCCCTGGAAGCACCGCTGAAGTGGTGGCTGCGCGCGGGCTTGTGGGCTGCGCTGGGGTTGGCGGTGGTGTTGCATGTGCCCACGGTGGCGACCTTCCCCTACCACTTTGCCCAGCTGGAGCGGCCGGTGTTGGAACTGGGGGTGCCGCTGCTGATCCAACGGGCGTTTTCGCCCAGTATCGGGCAGTGGCTGGGGCTGCCGGCAGTGGCCAGCTTTGTGGTATTCCTGATTGCTATTGTATGGTTGTGGATTGCCGTGCTGCGACTGCCCAAGCTGGATCGCAGCGCAGGTGTGCCGCGCTGGCGCAGTTGGGGCGCCACGGTCGCGTTCCTGGTGGTGTGGACGGTCGGCATCACCTCGGTGGTCCCCGAGCGCCCGGGCCGCGCGGCAGAGGTAGGGCGCTACCGCGCAAGCGTCATGCTCAAGCAGGGCACGCAAGGGCGACCGCACCTGCGGAAGTAGCCGCTCGCGACCCCGACCGCGCCATTGCCCAGATGCAGCGCGTCGTTCAAAGGCGGCGCCAGCCCGTCGCGGTGGCCTCGGCCAGGCCCTGTTCCTGCAGGTGCAGCAGGTGCGTCGTCAGCGACCGCAGCGCCAGGGGCCAGGTGGTCCGCGGCACATCGGCGTAGGCCGCGGGCAGCAGATCGGCTGGCTGTTGCGGCGTGGCCGAAAGCGCCCGCAGAATCCCGGCTTCGCGCGCCAGGCGGTGACGCCGGTAGTGCTGGAGCAGTTCCACCGCTTGGTGCTGGACGGGGCCGTGCGCCGGGGCCAGGGTGCGCGGCTGCAAGTCCGCCATGCGCTGCAGGCTCGCCAGGTAGAGGCCCATGTGGCCGTCGCTGGGGTCGATGAGGATGGTGCCCTGGCCAGCGACCAGATCGCCCACCACCGCCTGCCGCGACGCGGCGTGCCAGATCGCCAGGTGCCCCGGTGCATGGCCCGGCGTGTGGAGGGCGCGCCACGGGCTGCCGTCGCGGTTGGTGGCCACCACGGCGCCGTCGTCGATCCACTGGTCCACCTGGAGGCGGTCGGCGAGCAGCTCGGCGGTCGACCGGTGCGCCCAGATCGGCAACTGCAAGGTGGTCCGCACGAATTCGGCCGCGCCGATGTGGTCGCGGTGGTGGTGGGTCAGCAGCTGCGCCACCAGCTGGATCTTGCCCGCACGGGCCTGCGCGACCCATTGCTGCAAGGCCGCTTGCGCCTGGTTGCCGGGCGTCGCTGGATCGACCAGGACCGCCCGATCGTCGCCGACCAGGTAATGGTTGGTCGTGGTGGCCGGCGGCAGCGTAGGCGACGGCAGCGGCAGCCGCCAAAGGCCTGGGCCTTCTGCGCCGGCGAGATTGCGCAAGTCCTTGACACTCATGGGCCCACCTGGCCGCTGGGATGGCGGCGGCGCTCGCGATCGACGCGCTGGGCCTCGGCCACCGCTTGCTGCGTCAAGCTGACCAGGGCGCGGCGGTGCGGTTGCACGCCCTCGTCCGAGTAGCGGGCCCGGTCGTAGACCGTGGCAAATTGGTCAAGTAGAACACTTAGTTGACTGGCCTCGTCGGCGAGCCGCTGCGCCACGCCGTGCCAGGTCTCGTGCGGCAACCGCTGCCAACCCTGCCGCGCCAGCGCCACCTGCAACTGGTGGGCGCCGCGATCCACGGCCGGATCCAACCGAGCGCCGTCCAGGCCGCTGCGTCCGCGCCGCCACCACCAGAGCACGGCCGCGGCCGCCACCCCGCCCAAGGCCGGCCATAGCCACCACGGCAGCTCCAGCTCGGGCCGCGGCTTGTCGGTCTGTTCCTGGGTGGTGCCGCCCTGGCCCAGCCACTTGGCCATGCCGCGGTCGCCGCGCAGGTTCTTGAGCACGCCGCCCAGCGAGCGCAGCATCTCGACCTGGCGATCCAGGTCGTACTCGACTACCCACTGATACCATAAAAGGCTTGCACTGTCAGCAAGTTGTCGCAGCTGCTGGCCCACGCCGTCGTCGGGCGGCGCCACTTGGCCCGAAGGCGGCGTAGGGTCGAAGGTGCGCCAACCGAGCTTGGGGAAGTAGACCTCGACCCAGGCGTGGGCGTCGCCCTGGCGGACCATCCGGTAGTTGCCGATCGGGTTGACGGTGCCGCCGGCAAAGCCGTGCACTTCGCGCGCCGGAATGCCGCGGGTGCGCAGCAGCAGTACCATCGCCGTGGCAAAGAACTCGCAATGGCCGTGCTTCTTGCCAAAGAGGAAGTCGGCCAGCGGCGCCTGGGCATCCTGGTCGCCGGCCAGCGAGTAGGTCCAGCCCGCGCGCAAGCCGCGTTCGATGGCAAAGGCCTGGTCGAACCACGTCGCCGCCGAACCGGCCAGCTCGCCGGCCAGCTTGGCGATGCGCGGGTCCAGGTCGGGCGGCAGCTGGGTGTAGCGGTCGCGCAGCTCGGCGGGCATCTGGGTGGGCGCCTGGCGCAGCTCCTTGGCTTCCCCCACATAGTCCACGACTTCCTTGACCTGCACCGCGTAGTGCAGGGCGGTGTCGGGCGGCGCCTGGTAGGTCAAGTCGCCGTTTTGCGCGCGCAGGACCACCTTCTTGCGCCCGCGCAGGTAGTCGAAGCGCGTGTCGAGCAGCTCGATCGCCCAGGTCTGCGGTGGCACGAACAGCACCCGCTGCTGGCGATCCAGCGGCTCCAGATACAGCTCGGCGCGCCAGCTGACTTCGCGGTCTGGATCGGGTTCGTCGACCCGCGGCAGGCGGATCACGCCGGCATTGCCGCGCAGGGGCCACGGCTCGTCTTGCGGCCGGGTCCAGCCGTTGCCGGCAAAGGTGTCGAAGCTCACGCCGCGCAGGCGCAAAGGTTGCTGCAATCGCTCGGGATTATCGGGGAAGGTCACCCGCGCCACCACCTCGGCATTGCTCTTGAGCGCGCCGAATTGGCCCAGCTGCGCGTCGGTAGAGAAGCCGATGACGCTTTTGGGCGCCCGCGTTTGGGCAAAGAAGAAGCCCATACCCAGGCGCGGAAACAGGAAGAAGAACAGCGCCGAGCCGGCCAACACCGCCAAGCTGAGCAGCGTGGTCACGGCAAAATAGCGCGGGCCCAGCAGGCGCCGCGATCGCCACTGCACCGTAGAGGCGTGTACCGGCAGCTCGGGCCACACCACCGGCACCGGCAGCGGCTTGGCGGGCAGCAGGCCCAACCAGCGGCGCCCCGGCGGCTCGGGCGGCAACAGGTGCTCGGGTCCGGTCTCGGTCTGCACCTCGATCTGCCGGGTCAGGTGCAGCAGGCTCAGGCCCCACATCACCATCACGGCATAGGCCAGGAAGCACAGGGCGAACAGCGGCCCAGGCTGCACGATCGCCGCGACCAGCAGCAAAATGAACGACAGACCAAGCAACTGCAGATGATCCTTGGCGAAGCGCCGCTGGAACAGCCGGCTGGCGGTGAGCAGCAGGGCGAATTCCAGGGCGTGCAGCAGCCAGTTGCCGTCCTGCAGCGACCACGTCACCAGCACCGCGAACGCCACCAGCACCACCGCGGTCCACAGCCGAGCGGTCTGCGGACGCGGCGGGCTGCTGCGCGGATCGCGAAACAGCGAGGCGATGGCGGCGATCGCAAAGGCTAGCGGGGCGATCTGGCCCACCTCGCCCGACAGCGCGATCGGCAGGAACGCCGCCGCCACCAGGCCATACGATACGGCCTGGAAGGTCTTGTGCACGTCCCAATTTGCAGCGCGGCTCATGCGGCACCCCGCGCCAGATTCCGCAAAGCGGGCCGCTCGATGCCAGCCACGCTGCCGTCGGTGTTCAGCAGCACCTGTGCGTCGAACGTGCCCGCTACCGCGACGTCTTGGCGGCTGACAAAGCGCACCAGGTAGACCTCGGCCGGGCCCTGCACGGCCACCGGTGCCCATGTCAGCGGCTGCCCATGGGCGATCGCCGCGGCGCGCTGTTGCGCCATTCGCACGCGGTCGGCCCAGTCGGCGTCGGCCAGGGGCCACTCGGCTGGCGGCGGGCGGTCGGCAGGCAGCAACTGCGCCAACGCTCGGCGGATATCGCGCAGCGGCTCGCCCTGGCCGGTCGGATCCGCCACCGGCGCCACGCAGCCGTCCAGCGTCTGCAGCCCCACCGCAAAGCCGGCCTGCAGCAGGGCCTGGCACAGGCCTGCGACGCGCGCACAGCCGCCATCCAGCGCCCGCGGGTGATCGTCGCTGCCCGGCGCCACGTGTACAAAGCGGATCAGCGCCACCCGCGCTGCCTCGGCTTGCCACTCGCGCGCCATCAGGCGACCGCGGCGGGCCGAGGCCTTCCAGTAGATGTCGCGCAGGGCATCGCCCGGACGGGCATCGCGCAGCCCGGCAAAGTTGTCGCCTTGCCCGATCTTGCGCGACAGCTCGCTGCTGCCCCGGTCCAGCGAGCCGCGCCACTCGGGCCCCATCGGCGCGACCTGCGGCAGTACCAGGAACTCGGCCGGATCGTCGAAGATCCGGGATTTACGAGCGAAACCAAAGGGATACGATGTGGCCAGCTGGATGCCGGCGGTCGCCACCGGTCCGCGCCGCAGCGGCCGGATCGCCCCAAAGGCCTGCCCCACCTCGCCGCCCGCCAGGTGCAGCACAAAGCCGTCGCGCACTTGCACGTCGGGCTCGCCGTCCAGCACTTCGCCGACTTCGATGTGCAGCGCGGCGCGCGGCTTGTCGTTGTGCACCTCGACGCGCAGGACGGTCGCCTCGCCGTGGACCAGTTCGCGCGGGTAGTGGCGGCGCAATTCCAGGTCGCGCAGGCACCACTCGCTGAGCATGCCCGACACGGCGATCACGCTGATGGTCAGCGACAGCACCAGGTACAGCAGGTTGTTGCCGGTGTTGACCGCGGCGGCACCCAGCAGGATGGCGATACCGATGATCCACTTGCCTTCGCGGGTCACCACCAGCTTGCGCGGGAACAGCCGGTTGGAGCGCCCCAGGCTGCGCCAGAAGCCCATGCGCCGTCGGCGCGCGCTGGCCAGGGCGCGGTGCCGCTCGATCAGCAGCGGATCCGTAGTCTTTTCGTTGGTTTGGCGAGACGGAGAGCGCCACGATACCCGCAAGCGCTGGCGTGCAATTTCGGCTGCGGGCTTGGCCATGGTCCGCCGATGCGGGCGCTCACCCGCTCTTGCACTGTAGCGCAGGCGCCCCAAACGACAAAGTGTTTGCCGCACAGGTTGGCGTCTTGACAGGCCGGGCCGTCACTCTTATCCTTTCGGCACAGTCACCCGCAGGTCCAGGGGTTTCGAGCTTGGCCGCCCAGCGGTCGACTTCGGTTTCGTCTCGCTCCTGCCCGTCGTGCCTCCCAGCACCGTGATCCCAAGGACCGTGTTCCCCAGAACCGCGTCGCAAATCCAAATCGTTCCGTTGCCCTAGCTCTAGTCTCAACTAGCTCTTACTCTGGCCTTTCTACGGCGGATTCTACCCCGCGGCCCTGGCGTCCCGCCTGCGCCTTTTGCTTGGCCCGCTGCACTGCCAGCCGTCTTGCCGCACCCGCCTATGGTGAACCATGAATCTGATTGATCTCAAGCATATGAAGATGGCCGAACTCGTTGGAATGGCCAATGAATTCGGTATCGAAGACGCCGCCAGCATGCACCGCCAGGACCTGATCTTCAGCCTGCTGACGGCGCAGACCAACCGCGAAGGCGCCATCTACTCGGAGGGCGTGCTGCAAGTGCTGCCCGACGGCTACGGCTTCCTGCGGTCGCCGGATTACAACTACTTCCCGGGCAGCGACGACATCTACGTCTCGCCCAGCCAGATCCGCCGCTTCGGCCTGCGCAACGGCGACACGGTGCGCGGCGAGATCCGGCCGCCCCGCGAAGGCGAGCGCTACTTCGCCCTGCTCAAGGTCGACGAGATCAACTTCGAGGATCCGGAAGTCGCCAAGAACAAGATTCTTTTCGACAACCTGACCCCGCTGTACCCCAGCGAGCGCATGCGGCTGGAGTACCACCCCAAAAGCTTCACGACGCGCATCGTCGACCTGATGTGCCCGCAGGGTAAGGGCCAGCGCACGCTGATCGTCGCCCCGCCGCGCACCGGCAAGACCGTGCTGCTGCAGGAGCTGGCGCACGCGATCGCCACCAACCACAAAGAGATCTACCTGATCGTGCTGCTGATCGACGAGCGGCCGGAGGAAGTCACCGACATGCAGCGCTCGGTCAAGGGCGAGGTGATCTCCTCGACCTTCGACGAGCCGGCCTCGCG
>JACRCU010000034.1 GCA_016218865.1 Deltaproteobacteria bacterium
ACGGCGCCTTCCCAGTGGCGCGGACGCGGCGGGCTTGGGACCCGTTCAGCCAGCCCAAGCCGGGCGAACTGGATCCGCGCCTGGCCCAACGGCACTTGCTGCTCGAAACGCTGCTGTCGGCCCGCGAGCGGTTGCTGTTCTTCTGGAACGGTTTTGGCAGCAAGCCCGGCGAGGACTACGCGCCTGCCGTCCCCGTGGTCGAGTTCCGCGACCTGCTGGTCGAGGCGAGCGGCCTGCCGGTGCGCCAGTGGGTCACCGAGCACCCGCTGCAGCCGTGGAGCCCGCGCACTTTCCGCGACGGGCGCTTCACCTACGACGCCGCCATGGCCGAGGCCGCGACCACCCTGCAGAACATCCAGGCGGGTCGGAGCCCGCCGCAGCCGATCGGGCTGGCTGCCACCCGGCCGCAGGACTGCCTGCCCGAGGCCAACCCGCCCGCGAGCATTGCGATCGACGACTTGGTGCGCGGGCTGACGCGGGCCAGCGACATGTTCCTGCGCGACCGGCTGCAGGTGGCGCCCGCCCGCGATTCAGCCCAGCTGCTGGACCGCGAACCCTTGGAACTGAGCGGCCTGGACCGCTGGGGAGTGCGCGACGAGGTGCTGCGGACCCTGCTCGAGCGCGGCGATGGCGGCGCCGAAGTTCCCGATCAGGTTGCCCGCCGGCTGCAGGCCGAAGGCCGCCTGCCGCTGCAGGCCGGTGGCCGGCGCATCATCCAGCAAGCCTGTGCAACGGCGACGGAATTGCTGAGTAGCTACGATCAGGTCCAGGGCGAACCGCGCCCGCCGGGGCCACCGCTGCGTGCCGAAGTCACGCTGGCCGGCGGTGGAGCGGTGCGCACGGTCCGGGTGCAGGGGCCCGATCTGGCGGCCCGCCAGCTTGGCGACGCGACGCTGCTGGAGTGGCTGAGTCCGAGCCGCAGCGACAGCAGTAAAGCCTTGATGCGGACTTGGGTTTATCTGTTGGTGGCGCGCGCCTCGGGGCGTCCGGCGACGGCGGCCCGGGTGGTGGGGCACGGCGACGCGCCTTCGGGAGGCAGCCGCGGCCGGGCCGGTCAGGTGGCGGGGGTGGTGCTGGCTACCTCAGCGGAACCCGGTGAAGCGGCGCGGCTTCTGGGCGATCTGGTGGCCGTCTGGCAGGCCTGCCGCGACCGGCCGCTGCCCCTGTTCGCCAAGGCGTCGTGGGCGTGGGCCCAGTCGGCCGGCGCCCCGCTCGCCAAGCGCCGCGCAGCTCTGCGGGCCAAGTGGCAGGGGAGCGACGAGCGCGATCCCGGCGACACCAGCGATGGCGCCGTGCACAGCCTGTTTGCCGGCTGGGAACCGGTCGACCACTTGGACCCCGCCGAAGGTCCGGAGTCCTTTGCCGGGCTGGCCGAGCGGGTGTACGGACCGCTGCTGGCGGCGCTGGCCGAGGGTCCCGCGGCGGCGGCGCCCTTCTTCGCACCGGCCGCTGCAGATGCCGAGGAGGCCGCGTGATGCCCAGCTCCGGCGCCAACCCGCCCAGGGCTCTGGGTCCGTCCAGCAGTCCAGCGCTGTGGCCGTCCGCCGGGCCGCTGCCGCCGCAAGCGCGCCTGTTCCTGGAGGCCAGCGCCGGCACCGGCAAGACCTTCGCCATCGAGGGCATCGTCGTCCAGCTGGTGGCCGAAGCCGACCTGCCCATCGACAAGATCTTGGTCATCACGTTCACCAATGCCGCCACCGCCGAGCTCAACGACCGGGTGCGGCAGCGTCTGGCGGCGGTCCTGCGGGTGGTCCAAGGGCACCAACCGGCCGGTGGCGACCTGGTGGCCGAGCGCTTGGCCGCAGCGGCCGACGGGCACCTGCTGGCCGGCCGGCTGACGCGGGCGCTGGCCGACATCGACCGCGCGCCGATTGCCACCATCCACAGCTTCTGTCAGCGGATGCTGCAGGAACTCGCCTTCGAGTCGGGCCAGGAGTCCGAGTTGGAAGTGCTTGGCGAGGCGGCCGAAGTCCGCGAGCAGCTGGTGGCCGACGCCCTGGCCGGCGTGTATGCGCGCGCCAGCGAAGCGCAGTTGGCCGTGGCGGAGGACATGGGCTGGTCGCCCGGCGGTCTGCGCGAGGTGGCCAAGGCCATGACCGGCGCCAGCGAGCCGCGCCTGCGGCCGGCGCCCGAGTCGCGCTGGGTCGATCCGCTGGTTGCCGTGGTCGCCTGGCAAAGCGAAGTGGCGGCGCTCGGTTCCTGGTGGTTCGGTCCAGAAGGGCGCGCGGCGGTGGCGGCCTGGGAGGCCGAGCTGCAGAGGCCCAGCAAGTCTGCGGCCAAGGGCCAACCGCACAACCGTCTGAGTCGCGGGCCGAAAAACGTGGACGCGGCCATGCAGACCTGGCTGGCCAGCGGCGGCCTGCGCGGCGAGCGCCCGTTCGAGGCGAATACCCACTGGTTGGACCCGCAGGTGCTGCGCAGCAAGTGGGACGCAAGTGCTGGTCCAGCCGAGCAATTTGGCGGCTACGCCCTGGCCGTCCGCTTCGAGCAAGCCTGCGCCGTCCAAGACGCCCTATGGCCGCAGCCGCTGGTGCACTTTGCCGCCGGCGTGCGCCGCGCCTTCCAGGCCGAGGTCGACCGCCGCGCCCAGCTGACCTACGACGGCATGCTGTCGCGGTTGGCGGAACGCTTGACCCAAGAGCGCCAGGCGGGCACGAGCGCGCTTGCCGACGCCATTCGCCAGCGCTACCGCGTCGCCCTGGTCGACGAGTTCCAAGACACCGACGCCGCACAATGGCAGGCGCTGGATTGCGTTTTTGGCCGAGCCGGAACGCGCTTGCTGGTGGTGGGCGACCCCAAGCAGTCGATCTACCGCTTTCGCGGCGCCGACCTGGACGTGTACCTGGCCGCGCGCGCGCAGGCCGAGTGCTTCCAGCTGGGCACCAACTACCGCAGCGACAAACCGCTGGTCGACGCACTCAACAACTTGTGGCTCGAGGGGAATCTGCCGCTCAGCATGGCAGGCGCGGGGAGCGATGCCACAGTGCGCTATGCAAGCGTCGCGGCCGACAAAGGCCTGCGCGTGCGCGACCTGCCCCCGTCGGCGGGCGCTCCGCAGCGTCGGCGGCGCCCCCTGGAATTTCGCCTGTGTACGGCAGAATGCGACGGCGGCGACCCCTCCACCGCGCCCCATCGCGGCGAATTGGTCGAGACGCTGGCGCAACTGTGCGCGGACGAGTGCCAAAGGCTGCTGGAGTCGAAGGCAACCCTACTCGATAAGTCGGGCCAGGAGCGGCCGCTGCGACCGGGCGACCTGGCGGTGTTGGTGGCGAGCCATCGCGAGGCGGCGACCGTGGCCAAGTACCTGGCTCAGCGGCAGATTCCGGCCGTGACGGCGGCGCGCGGCAGCATCTTCCACAGCGACGCGGTGGCCTGGCTAGCGGCCTGGCTCGACGCCGTCGCCAACCCCGCCAGCGAAAGGCCGGCGCGGCTCCTGGCGGTGTCGCCGCTGGTGGGTTGGACGGCCGATCAGCTGACGCGCGCAATAGCCGAGCCGTCCGAGGGCGCCGCCCTGGACAGCGACCAGTTGGCCTGGCAGGCCCTGCGGCAGCACGTGGCGACGTTGGCCACGCTCTGGCCGACACAGGGATTCACCCGGGCCCTAGACAAGACGCTGGCCAAGTTCGACGCGTTGGCGCGTCTGCTCGGCAGCGTGTGGGGCGAGCGCGGCGCCACCGACCTGCGCCACCTGATGGAGCTGGGCCAGACCGAGGACCGGCGGACGCGGGCCGGGCCGCGCGGGCTGGCCGAGTGGTTGCGCGCGCGGATGGCCGCCGCCGACGACCGCAGCGACGAGCAAGCCACGCGGCTGGAGAGCGATGCTGCGGCTGTGCAGCTGGTCACGGTGCATGCCAGCAAGGGTCTGGAGTATCCGGTGGTTTTGCTGCCCTTTGCCTGGCCCCCGCGCGGCGCGAGCGAAACCGGCGAGCCGCTGCTGGTGCGGGCCGACGGCGCGGCGGTCCTCGACCTGTCGGCCAGGGACACGCTCGCGCGCAGCGAGGCCCTGCGCTGGTCCGAAGCGGCAGCCGAGGCCGAGTCGGTGCGCCTGCTGTATGTGGCGATGACGCGGGCCCGTCACCACCTGGTGGCGTGGCTCAATCGCTATGACGCGGCCGCGGCCGGCCCGCTGGCGCGGCTGATCCTGCAAGGCGACAGCCAGGGTTGGCTGGGGCGGCACCGCCCGGCCAGCGACAAGAAGACTCCCACGGCGGCGGACAAGCAGGCGGCTTGGCAGGCGGCCATGACCGCCCGCCTGGACGAGTTGGACCGCGACCACCCCGCCGGCATCGGATGGAGCGCCGAGGTGGCGCCCGCGCCCGCACGGGTATGGCGACCGCTCGACGACCAAGCCGCCATGGTCCCGCAGGCGCGGACGTTCCAGGCCGACCTGCCATTGGGGTCGCGCTGGCAGGTGGCGAGCTTCACTTCGCTGTCGGCAGGCCGCGGCGTCGACGACGACGAGCCGACGCGGGCTCTTGCCGAACTTGGGCTGGCGGCGCTGGCCGACGGCGCGGCAATGGCCGCGGAAGTGGCGGCCGATGTGGCCGAAGTGGACTTGCCGGCGCTGGGCGACCTGGGCCATCACGCGTGGTTGCTCGAGCCTGCCGCGGGGGCCGAGCTGCCGGGCGGCACGGCGACGGGCGACTGGATCCACGGCGTTTTTGAGGAGTTGGACTTCGGCCGCAGTCCCCTGTGCGCCAAGGACGGCCGGAGCGCCGCCGCGCTGGTGGCCGAGCTCGCCCAGCGGTTCGGTATTGCGCCGGGCCCAGCCGATCCCGTCGCCGGTCTGGTAGGGCTCTTGCCGCACTGGCTGACCACCCCGCTGGCCGCGACGGGGGCGCTGGGCTTGCCGCGCGACTTTGTGCTCGGCGCGTTGGAACCCGCGCACCGGCTCGACGAACTGGCCTTTGACCTGCGGCTCGGTGCCGGAGCGGACTATCGCGTCGCCCGCGCTGCCGGGATACCCGCCGCAACCGGTTGCTTGGATATCGCTGGCGTGCGGCGGGCTTTTGCCATCGGCGCCAATGCGGCGGACTTTGGGGGGGCCAGTTGGTGCCAAGCCCTGCTCCGCCAGTCCGACGATCAGGTGCAGGCCCTGTTGCCCGAAATTGCAGGGTTCTTGACGGGCTTCATCGACCTGACCTTTCGCGTGGGCGGCCATGGCGCGGCGGCCCGCTACTACGTGGTCGACTACAAAAGCAACGCGATCCGCGGGCCAGAGTGGCTGGCCGGCCAGTTGGCGGCAACGGCGCGCTCCCTGGGCCGCGATGCGCCGCGGCTGGCCAACGCCCACTACACCCGGCCGCTGCTGCAGTGGGCCATGGCCCACGCCGGCTATCACTTGCAGGCGCTGGTGTACACCTTGGCCTTGCACCGCCTGCTCCAGTCCCGGCTGGGCGACGCCTACGACTACGACCGGCACGTGGGCGGGCATTTGTACTTGTTCTTGAAGGGGATGGCCGGCCCCAGCACGCCGCGCTGGCAGGGCCACTGCTTGGGCGTATGGGCCGACCGCTGGCCGCGCGCCGCCGTGTTGACCCTGGATCGCGCCCTGCTGGGCCGCGGCTCGCCCGCCGAGGTCGGATGAACACCCTGTACCTGCGCGATGTGGCGTTCGGTGAACGCGCGCGGCCGCTCGTGACGGCGGGCCTGCTCGACGAGGCCGACGTGGTCCTGGTCGATGCCGCGCTGCAGCGCTTCGGTCCGGTGCCGGCGGAGGTCATGCTGGCGGCGGCGCTGGCCGTGGGAGTGCAGCGGCGGGGCCACGTGGGCGTCGACCTGCAGCGCGTGCGCGAACTTGCGGCCCCTTCCGCCGACCCACAGGGCGACCTTTGGCCCCGCGACCTGGGGGCGTGGCAGCGCACGGTGCTGCAGTCGCCGCTCACCGGGCAGCCCGGGGCCAGCCCAGACAGCGTCCGCGATCGGCCACTGGTGGCCCAGGCGCTGCCGGACGGCCACTGCCTGCTCATGACCCAGCGCCTGTGGGACGTCCAAGCGCGGCTGGCCACAAAACTGCGCGCCATGGCAAGCGAAACGGCCGCGCACGCGCCGGATGTCGCCACCCTGCAACCGTCGCTGCAGGCCTTGTTGCTGGCAGGCGCTAGGCCCGAGCACCGGCTGGCCAAGGAGCAGCTGGCCCAAGCGCTGGCCGTAGCCGCGCGGCGGCGCCTGACCCTGATCCTGGGCGGGCCCGGCACCGGCAAGACCTACAGCATTCGGTTGCTGCTGGCGGCCCTGCTGGCCGAGCGCCCCGACCTGCGGGTGGTGCTCGCGGCCCCGACCGGCAAGGCCGCCGTGCGCATGACCGAGGCGATGCGCGAGGCCGAGCGCGCGGCGCCAGCAGACGATAAGGTTGCGCAGATCCTGGCGAACCTTCCGTCGGCCACGGTACACAAGCTGCTGGGCAAGCGTCCAGACGGCAGCGTGCGCCACCACCGCGACAACCCGCTGCCGGCCGACCTGGTGATCGTCGACGAGGCTTCGATGGTCGACTTGGCGCTGATGGGCCAGGTGGTGGACGCTGTGGCACCGGGAGCGCAGCTGGTCTTGCTGGGCGACCGCGACCAGCTGGCCAGTGTGGACGTGGGCACCGTGCTCGCCGACATCGCCCAGGCCGCCGCCGAGCCGCAGTCGCCGCTGCGCGCCAGCCTGGTGCGCCTGGCCGTGAATTACCGCTTTGCCGACGCGCCCCTGGTCAGCGCCGTGGCCGCGGCGGTGCAGGCCGGCGACCCCACCAGCCTGGCGCAAGCCGTGCAACTGCTGAACGGCCGGCGCCCGATCGCCGAGGAACTGCAAGACGTCGCTCCGATCCGGCCGATTCCGCTGGCCACTTTTGCCGATCGCGCCGCGGCCATGGACGCCTTGGCCGCCCCCTACACGGCGCCGGGCGGCTATGCGGCCCTGCTGGCCGAGCACCTGCGCCAGGGTGGCCGGTCGGCGCTGCGCGAACCGCGGGTTCGGCGCGAATTGCTGAACGCTTTGAACCAGTATCGCGTGTTGGCCGCCCACCGCCAGGGGCCCTTGGGGGTGACCGGCTTGGAGGCGGCCCTGGGCGAGCGGGTGCGAGCGGCTCTGGTGGCCGCGTGGCGCGAGCGGCCGGAAGCGGCCCCGGGCAACGCAGACGAGCTGCCGCGCGAGAACGGCCTATGGCTGGGGCAGCCCGTATTGGTGACCGAGAACGCCTACGACGTCGACCTGCGCAACGGCGACATCGGCTTGGTGGTCTGCGGCGAAGGGCAGCGCCTGACGGTCGTGTTCCCGGTGGCCGCACCCGCCGATGCCAGTGGTCCCGAGGCGACTGGTCCGGGCGCGCGCGAGGTGCCGATCGCCCGCCTGCCGCCCCACACGGGCGCGCTGGCGATGACCGTGCACAAGAGCCAAGGCTCCCAATTTCAGCATGTTGCGCTGGTGCTGGCCGAGGGGCCGGCGCCGCTGCAGACGCGGGACTTGGTCTACACCGCCATCACCCGCGCCCAGACGCAGCTGACGTGGGCGGGCAGCGAAGTCGCGCTACAGGCGGCGCTGAACCGGACGGTGACGCGGGCCTCGGGCCTGGCGCCGTTGCTGCGGTAGCGGCTGCCAACGGTGACGCGGGGCCGACGCGGACGGTGGATTCCAGTTGACGAATGCAGATATCTGCCGCAAATTCCGCGCCGCCGCGCCGATTTGGGCCCTGGCCTCACCGAACGATAGGGGGAATAATGAACAATTGCGCAGGCTTTGGGTATCTACGGTCCGCGGCTGCCGTTCTGGGCGCCGTGTTGGCCCTGGCGGGCTGCGAAGTTGCGCCGAGCACCACCACCGCAGCGCCGGTCGACACCCACAGCGCAGCGGACGCCGGCGGCGACACCGGCGCCGTGCCCAGCGACACGGCCGCGGTCGACACCCTTGCCGGCGATGCCAGCCAAGGCGACGCGGCCGATACCGCAGACGCCGCCGCACCTTGCGTCGACCTGGGCTGCGCCTGCACCTCGGACACGGCGTGCGCGGCCGGCGCCGACCTGTGCGTCCTGCCCGTCTGCACGGCCGGCAAGTGCGCGACCAAGCCCAAGACCTGCGACGACGGCAACGAGTGCACCACCGACGCCTGCGACCCCAAGAAGGGCTGCACGGCGACGCCGATCCTCAACTGCGGGGTCAAAGCGCTGTACTCCACCACCTTCAGCTGCCAGTCGGGCGACGCCAAGGACTGGACCATGGATCCCTCGCCCGCTGGCGCCGCGGTCTGGGCCATCGACGGCACGCCGAGCAACCCCGGCTTCTACTCGGCCGACTGCTCGCTCAACTTCAACAACGGCAAGGACTTCGCCTGCCCCGGCGACAAGAACCCCGGCAAGCTGCGAGCGTTCTCGCCGGTCATCGACGCGACCAGCATGACCAAGGGTGCGCCGCTGACCCTGACGTTCCGCTACGCTGGCAGCTGGGAGACGGGAGGCTACGACAGCCTGGTCGTCAGCATCGGCGCCGACGCCACCACCACCACCCAGCTGGCCGACTTGGATCCGCCCAAGGCTCCGTGGGACGTGGTGAAACTGGATTTGGCCAATTATGCCGGCAGCAAGTTCGTCCTCACCTTCGCTTTCTCCAGCGTCGACTGCATCGGCAACGGCGACGCTGGCGCCTTTGTCGACGACCTGAAAGTCTTTGACGCCACCTGCACTTCCGACGCGATGTGCGACGACGGCAACGACTGCACGATGGACTCGTGCCACAAGCCGTCGGGCAAGTGCATCGCCGCCAACGTGCCCAGCGGCACCAGCTGCGCCAGCAGCAACAAGTGCCTGACCGAGGCGACCTGCAACGGCTCGGGCCAGTGCCAGGGCAAGCCGTTGGAGTGCGCCACTGCCAGCTTGGGTGCCTGCGAGACCGCGGCGTGCAATCCCAAGACCGGCGCGTGCGACACCGTGCCCAAGGCCGACGACGTGAGCTGCAGCGACGGCAACCCGTGCAGCAAGTCCGGCACCTGCAAAGCCGGCAAGTGCGCAGCGGAAAAGAAGTTCGACGGCACCCTGTGCGACAGCCCCGAGGCGTGCCGAGTGGCCGGCTCGTGTCAGGCCGGCACGTGCACGGGCGGCAAGATCCTGGCAGACGGCAGCAAGTGCGCAGACGGCGACCCCTGCACCGAGCTGTCGACCTGCAAGAGCGGCCAGTGCCAGGCCGGCCCCGGTGCCTGCGACGACAACAGCCCGTGCACGCTGGACGTTTGCACGCCGGGCAAGGGCTGCAGCCACACCGCCACCAGCGCCGGCGCCGCGTGCAACGACAACTCGCCCTGCACCACCGGCGATCACTGCTCGGGCAAGGCGTGCGTCGGCACCAGCGCCAGCGGCCCGTGCGACGACGGCAACGCCTGCACCAAAGACGACAGCTGCTCGTTCGGCGAGTGCGACGGCTCGACCTCGACCAACTGCAACGACGGCAACGACTGCACCGCGGACCTGTGCCTGGCCCAGACCGGCGAGTGCGTCCACAGCGCCATGACGGGCTCGAGCTGCAGCGACGGCAATCCGTGCACCACCGACCTCTGCAACGCGGGCGCCTGCAAGGGCAGCAATTCGCCGGACGGCACGACCTGCAGCGACAACAACGTCTGCACCAAGTCCGACGTGTGCAGCGCGGGCAAGTGCGCAGGTGTGCCGGGCAACGACGGCAGTGCCTGCATCGACGCCACCCCGTGCACCTCGGACGACACCTGCAGCGGCGGCAAGTGCGTGGGCACGCCCAGCGACGCGGCCTGCAACGACGGCAACCCCTGTACGGTGGACGCCTGCGATGCCAAGCCAGCCGTCGGCTTGCCCACCTGCACCCACAAGCCCGTGGCCCAGGGCGGCGCCTGCGACGACGGCGACACCTGCACCGTCGGCGACATCTGCAGCGCGGGTACCTGTAAGGGCGCAGTCTCGAACACCTGCACGGTGATCTTCAGCGACACGTTCGAGTGCGGCAAGAACGGCGGCTGGGTGTTCACGCCCGCGGCCGACGAGCCCAAAGGCGTGCCCGGCTGGGCCATCGACGCCACCGCCAGCGACCCCGGCTACTACTCGCCCGCCTGCTCGCTGAACTTCAACAACGGCAAGAACTTCGAGGCCCCGAGCAGCGCGTCGAGCACCACCGTCAAGGGCTCTGCCGTCAGCATCGCCATCGACATTCCGGCCGATGCCACCAACGTCCAGCTGCACCTCATGTCGTGGGTCGACAGCGAGACGAGCAGCACCTACGACCAGCGCTACGTCGAGTTTTCGACGGACGGCTTCGCCAAGGTCGACGCGTCCAAGAAGCTGGACAATGCGTCGGCTGGCCAGAAGGTGTGGACCAAGGTGTTCTTGAACATGGATGCTTACGTGGGCAAGAAGGTCCAGGTGCGGTTCCGCTTCGACTCGGGCGACGGCATCAGCAACGGCGGCGCCGGTTGGTTCGTGGACGACGTGCAGGTGCGCTGGCAGAAGTAGCTGTGGCGGTGTCAGGTATTTCCCTTTGCCAATTGGCCGGCACAGACCTCGTTGAGTCCTTGCATGAATTCGCGCCATGCGACCGTGTGGCGAGAGGCTCGTCCCCCGCTGCCCTGTTCGGGGTGCGCTTGCGTGGTCCGCCGGCCCGGTTCCGATGCCTGCCCCATCGCGACACCGCCTCGACGCCACCCCGACATAGCCCTGCGACACAACGCACCCTCGTGTCCGATCCATGATCAACAAAGTGATTACGGCCACCACCTGGCGCACTACCCAACGCGCTGGGACGCGCGTCCTCAGCCAAGCACCAGGCTCGCTCCACCGCAGCGAAACCGGGTCGGGGACCGCCCCCAATGGTGTCAAGTGTCAATACCTGACACCACCCGCGACATTGTCGCAATAGTATTACATACATACACACAGCAAGCTTGACCAACCCCATGCCGATCCAGTAATCGTCCGCCCCCAAGGGGTGGCACAGCGGCCCTTGCGTACACACAAGCTCGAGTTCCTGGGCAGGGGGGCCCTGAACGGATGGGCTTGTCGGCGACCTGGTAACGCGGGTTCCAGACCAAGTGATTGGGTAACAGCGCGACGCGCGCCATACCGCGCGGTTCGCGTGGGCGGCCCGGGCTTGGTTCATGATTGGCACGAGCATGAAACGCGCCGGAAGGGCGCAACGGGGGAGAAATGGTGTCTTGTTGGCAGCGATGGGCGAAGCGTGGGCAATTGCTCTGCGCTGGCGCCGCTTTGGCGGCAACGGCCGCGTGTGGCGCCGGCACGGCCACGGCGAGCAAGCCGGGCAGCGATGGCGGCGGTGACCTGGGCAGCGCGGATGCCGCAGTGGGTGATGCGGCGGCCGGTGATGGCGCGGCGACCGACGCCCAGGCCGCCGATCAGGCCGGCGCGGACCAAGCCGGCACCGACACGGCGAGTGCCGACAGCGCAGCCGACGCGGGCGGCGACACGGCCGCCGGGGCCGATGCGTCCCCCGATGCGACTGTGGACGCCGACACCGGCTCGGAGACCGATGCCGTGGCCGATACAGCGGCCGACACTGCCGATACTGCGGCGGACGACGTGGCCGATGCCGGGTCCGCGCCGGACACTGCCGATGGCGGCGATACCTCTTCGAGCCCCGACGCGGCCGGCGATACCGCGGCGGATGTGCCCGTCGTCGAGAAACAGGTCGGCGGCGCGGTCGGTTTTGCCGTCAATGTGCTGGATGCGGCCGCCAAGCTCAGCGCCAAGGTCTACGTGACCAACGAAGACGGCCAGGCCATTGCCGGCGCCGAAGTCGTGGTGGGCGGCAAGGTCTTTCCCGTTGCCGGCAGCACGGCCACACTGACGGACATCTCGGTCAGCGCCAGCCCGGTGATGACGGTGCGGGCCGCCGGCTACGCCTCGTCGGCGCTGATCCTGGACCCGCTGCGGGCCATGAACGGCGTGACGGTGCAGCTGCGCAAGTTCGCGGGCAGCAAGGCCTTCCCCGCTGCTTTGGGTGGCACGCTGCAGGTGCCGTCGGCCAGCATCACCCTCGACTCCGAAGGCGTGGTCGGCCCGGGCGGCAAGCCCTACACCGGTACCGTCACGGTGGCGGCCGTGGCCAGCGAGGTCGGCAAGGACTTGCTCGAAGCCGCCGGGGGTATCAGCCCCGAGGCCGCAGCGCGCCTGCCGGACCCCGTGGTCATGGTGGCCAACGCCGCCGGCACGGCCAAGACGGCCTCGCTCAAGCTCGCCTCGCTGCACGTAGCCCTGACCGGCGCGGCCGGCGAAGAGCTGCAGCCGGCACCGGGCAAGCCGGCCCTTGTCGACTTCGCCCTGGACGGCGGCATTGCCGCAGCGTTCCCAGGGGCTTACACGGCCGGCGCCAAGCTGGATGTCGCGTCGCGGAACGAAACCACCGGCGCGTGGTCGGTCTCGGGCCAGTGCACCGTCGCCAACGGACCCAATGGCTGGAGCTGCAAGGCGGCCTTGCCGCACTTCTCGGAAGCCGCGGTCACCACGCCCGAGAAAGAGGGCTGCCTGGTGGTCGAGTCCCTCGATCTGACCATTGCCGAAGGCGAGGCCGTGACGTGGCGCACCCAACGCCTGAAGGGCGCCGGCACGTTCGACGTGGCCGGCCACTTCTACGACAACGGCGGCAAGCTGGGCCTGTGCGCGATCGTGCCGCTCGACCTGGAGAACGTGCGCGTCGAGGTGGAGTACCAGACCGGCCCGGCCGGCTCGGCGGTGACGGCGGAGCCCAACTACGCGGGTGGGATGAGCACGGCGACCCTGCGCAAGTTCCTGGGCAAGCCCTCGGACCAAAAGCTGAGTCAGATTGCCAACCTTGACAAGAACACCGCCGCCGGCTGCCTGGCGGCCTGCGGGGCCGCGCCCAAGCAGAAGGTTGTGTTGCCCCTGGCGCCCAAGCCCGTTGCGCCCTCGCCGGACCAGGTCATCACCCCGCCCAAGCCCAGCGCGCCGCCCACCTTCGACGTGGTCGACATGTCCAAGGTCGATCTGGACAAAGACGGCGCACCGGCCAGCCTGGACTGCGACGACGGCAACCCGGTCCGCGCGCCCGGCAAGGCCGACCCGTGCGGCGACGGCATCGACCAGAACTGCGACGGCAGCGACAGCCTGTGCCCGCTGGTGTGCATGCAGGCGGCGATCAAGTGCATGGGGCCGTGCCTGGGCAGCGACGAGTCGCCCAAGACGCCCAAGCAGCTGGCGTGCATTGGTACTTGCCAGACGGCCGAACCCTTTGTATCCACCGAGCAAAGCCAGGCCTGGACCTCGCTGCAAAGCTGCATCGCCGCCTGCACCACGTCGGACTGCGTGGGCGCCAATTGCGGCGACTTGTTCGGGGCTTGCATGGGTTCGGCTCCCGACACCTGAGCGGTGGCTGCCCCGTGTCACCTGGGTTGTGCGCCCGTGGCCGCGGTCACTGCCGCCTACGAGACCTGCCTAAGCACCTGCCCGCCGCCCGGATCGTCGCAAGTGACCAAGGCGGTCGAGGATCTGATCGCGTGCGGCAGCTCGGCGTGCAGCGCGTCGCTCACCAGCTGTGCCGCCACCGCCTCGCAAGCGGCGGGATCGTGCAGCCAGAACGACCTGGCCTGCTATGCCAACCTGCCTGCGTGCGCAACGGCTTACGCTGCGTGCTTCAACCCGTGATCGCCAAGGAGATGCACGACATGCACAACGGAAACAAATTGAACAAGGGAATGCCGACCGTGTTGCGCGGGCTTTGGCTGGCGCTGCTGGCGGCCGTCCTGGTGGCCAGCGTGGGGTGCCAGCGACCGGCGAAGTGCTACGAGGACGGCGTGGTTTGTGCGGATGAGTTTGACCAGACGGTAGCCGTTGGTTCGGACATGACCACGTGGTACTTCGGGCAAGCGGCCAAACCCATCACGGTCACGTTTTCTGTCCCAGATGGAGCCACCGCATCCGTGCCCCTGAAGTACTTCGTAGATGTCACGACCGTAATCGAGGGGGCTGGCGAGTGGAGCTGGGGAGACATCGCGTTCCAAGCCGGCAAGCCGATAGCGACGTCCTGGCCATCGACATTCGGCAGGGCTCGGTACACGTACAAGCTCATGGACGCCGACAAGGCCTATGGCACCGAGCAGACTGCCGAGATTTGCATCGACGACAAGGGCAAGCAGCAAGACTGCAAGGCGTGGGCCGCCACCAAGCTCCCCGACCCGGTCACCATTACCAACGACAACGCCTTGACCCTGGCCCCCAACATACGCTGCGGCAAGTTGGCCTATCAGGAATCCGACAGCGGCGACGTGCAGTGGTCGGATCTGACCTGGACGGTACGCTCGCCCGCCAGCTACGACATGGGCAAGGTGCCCAATGCGCGCGGTCAGCGCTATGGCATGTCCCAGCCGGGCCCCTTCGTGACCAAGCCGCTGGACACCGTCGAGATGTTGGGCAAGAAGCCCGAGGCGGCCAAGTGGCCCGCGTCGCTGACTGGGCGGGTCGCCACCGACCTGCGTCTGCCGCTGCGCTTTGGCCTGGCCGAGCTGGTCAACACGAACAAGAACAACCCTGACGTCCTGCGGGCAGGCTGGGCGTTTACCGACACGGCGAGCGGCAAAGAGGTCAACGTCGGCTGCGCCATCAAGCAGACCGTGCTGGCCGACATCATCAGCACCGCCTTGGCGGGCCAGCCCATCGGCGAACAGACGGTGCACATCCTCTTCAACGCCGCCTCGGACAAGCAGCCGGTAGGCGAAAACGGTTGGTGCTACAAGGTCACCGGCAAAGGCCAGTCTCCGCTGCTCAAGCCGTACGCCAGCACCGAGAGCGGCAAGCCCTGCGCAAACCTGCTGTAGCAGGCACCCAGGCACCAGCCGGCCTGCGGGCTTTTTCCAGTTCGGACACGTGTTCGAAGTGGCAGAGCTCGCAGCGCCGGCCGCCGCCTTGGCCTGCAGGTGCCGCAGGTGTAGCCTGCAGGGCATGAAGTCCGTCGCCCTGGAAGTCACCGCGCACTGCAACCAAAAATGCGCGTACTGCTACAACGCCTGGCGCGACAACGGCGGCAAAGGTCTGGCCGACGCGAGCACCGCTGAATTGCGCCGCGTCCTGGACCTCGTGCTGGCCGACCCCGAGCTGGAGCACGTCACGTTGACCGGCGGCGAGCCGCTGCTCCGCAAGGATCTCGCAGAGTTGATCGACGTCGTCCGGGCGGCCGGGCGGCGCGTGCTGATCATCTCGAACGGCGGGCCGGACCCCGAGCTGGACGTGCGCTTCCTGGCGCAGAAGGCGGTGGCGGGCATCCAGGTCACGCTGGCCGGCGCCTCGGCTGCGGTGCACGACGCCCACTGCGGCGCGGGGTCGTATGTCCGCACCACTGCAGCGATTGCCCGGATGCGCGCCCACGGCGTGCGGGTGCTGGGCTCGTACCTTTGCACCGCCCAAAGCTGGCCCGATGCGCAGGCCGTGCTGGAGCAATTCGCCGCCGCGGGCATCCAGCAGGTGGCCTTCAACCGCTTCAACCCGTCGGGCTATGCCACGGACAGCGCCCAGGACTTGCTGCCGACCCGCACGCAAGTGCTCCACGCCCTGCGGGCCGCCGACGCCGCCGCGCCGCGCTTGGGTCTCAAGATCCCGTGCACCATGCCGATTCCGCCGTGCGTGGTCGAGCGCAAGGAGTTCCCCAACATCCGCTTCGGCAGCTGCTCGGCGGGAACGGCGGTGGGCGAGCCGGCGCTGAACGCGAGCGGCGACCTGCGGTTGTGCACGCTGCAGAAGGGCGCGGTAGGCAACCTGTTCGCTGGCGACGGCGCGCGCTGGCTGGAGCTGCCCGGCGTCACCGCTTTTCGCCAAGCCATTCCGGCGTTTTGCCAAGGCTGCGCGCATCAGGCAACATGCCTGGGTGGTTGTGGTGCTGCGGCCGAGTGGCGCACCGGCCGCGCTGCCGAGTTGGACCCGTTCGTGGCGCGCCACGTGGAACCGGGCTACTTCTGAAACAAGGCACCCTTGTGTCAGATGGTTGAATTCACTAGGTAAACTTGGGAGGTCAGACCATGACCCTCGATCCC
>JACRCU010000024.1 GCA_016218865.1 Deltaproteobacteria bacterium
CCGCCGATTACGCCGCCCAGGCCACGGGGTTGCAGGCCGCCGCCGCCGAGCGCGCCCGCCAGGCCCAACGGCTGCCGGCCGAGCTGTGGCCGGTGGCGTTCGGCCCGGCCGCGGTGAACGTGGGGCTGGTGGCGGTGGATGCGCTGCCCATCAAGGATTCATTTTAAAATTCATGAATCTGACACAAGGGTGCTTCGTGTCGCCGCTGGAGTTGCTGGCGCTGCCGTACGAGATCTCGGGCGGCCACTTGCTCGCGATCAGTGTCACCGTGGCCGAAAACCCGTCGCTACGGCGCTGGCTTGCCGAATGGGCGGAGCCCAGGGGCATCCAGGTCGAAGACGGCTGAGGTGGGCGCAACACGGCGACACAGGCTGCGCGGGGCGAGCCGGCCAACCTACCAGCAGTGATGGTCGGTACAGTGCGCGCCCCCTGCGCAATACGAGCCGCCGACGCGCGGGGTGTGGTAGCAGCCGTGGTGGGCCGCGTCGCACAGGTCCAGCGTGCAAGGGTCGCCGTCGCTGCAATCCGCCGCCGTCTTGCCGAAGCAGGGGCCCGAAGAGGCGCAATCCGTGTTGCCGAACGCGTCGACGTGCCCGTAGCGCGGCGCCTCGTAACCGCCCCAGATCACCAGGGCGACCCGACCGTCGCTGCGCTGACCGACGACGCTCACCATGCCGGCGCCGTCGAACTCGACCATGGTGGGCACGTCGCCGTCGGCCGTCAGGCGCCACAGGCGCGGATGGAGCTGAAAATCGATGCGACTGCCGCCCACCAGGACGTCGTCGCCCTTGGTCACCACGCCGTTGTGGACGTCCTCCATGGTGTCACCTTCGAAGTTGGTCAGGACGGCCCCGTCGGGCGCGACGAGCTGCACGGCCATGTGGTCGACGAACGTGAGCATCCCCCAGCCGATGTAGTTCCCCGAGGCCAGCCGGGCCACGTGCCCCCACAACCCGGTCTGAATCTTCACGCCTTCCACCACGGTATTCTGCGGCGACATGCGGTAGACCATGGCGTGGTCCTTGTCGAAGGCGCGGTGGACCGAGAGCCACTCGCCCTGCTCCAGCGCGGTGATCTGGTAGGCGCCCTGGGGATAGGCGGCGGCGTTGTAGGGGGATTTGGGGTCCAGCGGGCTGGCCTGCCACGTCAACTGCCCTTGAGCGTCGGTCTGGAACAGCCAGAAACCCTTGCCGAACCAGTAGGGCTCGCCCACGGAGCCGCGCCAACCGCCCCCAGGCATCGCGCACAGCGCCAGCATCGGCTGCGAGCCGAGCGGGTACGGCCAGTCCACGGTCCACTGTACGTCGCCGGTGCCCGAGACCGCGAATAGGTGCGTGGGCCGAATGTCGGCCGTGCCCATGTCGCGCAGGGCTACCAGCAGGCCGCCGCCCGCCAGCGGTGCCGCGTCCACTTCGAGCGAGGGGGCTTCCATCGGCGCAACTTGCCATACAACAGAGGCGTCGCTGGCCAGTTGCACCACCACGGCGCGGCTTGGGTCTTGGGCGGTGGCAGCCAGCGCCCAGATACCGTCGCTTGGGGCCAGCGACGGTCGATACAGGTTCGCCAGGCCGGCAACCGTGGACAGTCCCAGGCGTTCCGTGCCGGGCACCGCGCTGCATTCCCCGTCGCCATCGCAGAGGTTCTGGGCACACGCGCTGGCGGCTGCGCACGGGGTACCAGCGGGCAAGAGCGCGTGCTGACAGGCCAAGTTGGCGCAGGTGTCGGTGGTGCACGGCTTGCCGTCGTCGCAGGATTGCGCGGTCCAACCCTTGCCGTCGGCGCGGCACTTGCGCAAGTCGGCGCCAGCACACTCCTGGACGAAAGGCATGCAGACCACGGGAGTGACGCAGCTGCCGAGCTCGCAGACCTGGCCCGTGGCTCCACAGTCCTGGAGTACGGGCCCGAGGACACCGCCTTGGCAGTCGCGGACTTGGTTGTTCAGGCAGTCGGCCAAGCCCTCGGTGCAGGTGCGCGCGACGCACTCGCCGGCCACGCAGTCCGCGTTGGGGGTGCAGGCCGGCCCGCTGCCGCACTGACCGGGTCGCCCATCCAGGCAGCCGCCGCCGGCAAGGCCCAGGACCAGGCCCAACAGGGTCGCTGCAATGGGCAGGTCAGGCCGACGCATGGACTTGCCGAGGCGGGCCGATCCGCCGAGTAAGCCGACTCTGCGCGCGGCCTTGAGTTCGGTCAAGCGCCGCGAGCCGGCGCCCGTCCGACACACGGCGCCCGTCCTGCGGGTCGCACGGCCTGCCGTGCACCGCCAGGCACTGCCGACGCCGGTCGCTGCTGCAAACCTGGGCGATCACGACGGTGACTCAGCGCCAAATTGTCCGCAAATTCGCCCGAAATCCCGAGATCGTTTTTTGGACTTAGCAAACACAATGCCCCGTATTCACCAGTCCGTGCCACTGGTTTCCAGTCTACCCAGCACCGATTTCGCGCCGGTCGCGAAAAAATTTCGCTACGTCGTCCGCTTCAGCGCTACGCCGCTGAACTTGGCCAGCAGGGGCGCCGCCAGCCCGTACATCGCCGGCAGCACGATCAGCGTCAGCGCGCAGGCCGACAGCGTGCCGCCCGAGGCATTCTGCGAATGCCTTGCGCAGCGCCCCCTCCAGGTCCTCCAGCGTCAGCGAAAACGCCGCCAGCTGGGCCGGTTTGGGCTCCACGTGCACCTCGCGCACCAGCCCGCCGTAGCTCACCACGTCGGCCACGCCCTGCACGCGCAGCAGCTGCGGCCGCACCGTCCACTCCTGCAACGTGCGGAGCTTCATGGGGTCGTCCTGGGCACCCTTGAGCGTGTAGCGGTAGATCTCGCCGATCGGCGTGGCCATCGGACCCAGCTGCGGCACCGCCCCTTCGGGCAGCTCGGCGGCGCGCAGGCGCTCGAGCACCTGGGCGCGGGCGAACAGCACCTCGGTCTGGTCGTCAAAGGCCAGCGTGACGTACGACAGGCCGAGCAGGCTGATGTTGCGCAGGCGCGTCATGCCCGGGGTGCCGTTCAGCGCCCGCTCCAGGGGCAGGCCGATCTGGCGCTCGACTTCCTCGGACGGCTGCCCGTCGAACCGCGTGATGATGTTGACCTGGGTGTCGGTGGGATCCGGGAAGGCCTCGACCGGCAGGCCGCGGAAGGCCTGGAAGCCGGCCACCGCCACGATCAGCGTAAAGACCACCACCGCCATGCGGTTGCGCAGCGAAAAGGCGACGAGATGTTCGAACATGGTGGGGACCGCCTAGGAAAGCCGCTGCATCTACTTGGCCAGCACCATCGCATTCAGGAGCAGAAGCGCCCCCTCTACGGCCACTTGCTCGCCTTCCTTCAGCCCGCCCATGATCTCGACGCGGCCGTCGCGCTGCCGCCCGGGCTGCACGTCGCGCCGCTCGAGCTTGCCGCTCGCCAGCTTGGCGAACACCACGCTGCGCTCGTCGTCCGTCACCACTGCGGCCGCCGGGATGACGATGCGCGGCGCGCCGGCCGGGGCAAAGGCCACCTGGGCCCAGGCATTGGGCCGCATGTGCCCGTCTTTGTTGTCCACGCGCACCCGCACGTCGACGGTGTGCCGGTCGGGGTCCACCAGCGGGCTCACCCACGTCACCGTGCCGGTCGCCGAGCGCGAGGGCGACGACGGCAGCCACACCCGCGCTTGCTGGTTTTCTTCGATGCCGCCCACCTCGGCCTCGGGCACGCTGGCCACCGCCCACACCTGGTCCAATTCCGCAATGACCACCAGTGGCTCGGTGCGCTCCGGGCCGACCTCTTGCCCCGGCGACACGTCGCGCAGTACCACCACTCCCGCCCGCGGCGCCAGGATCTCGAAGCGCCCGCTCGCCTCGCTGTGCACGCGCAGGCTGTGCTGCTTGAGCTCGGCCGCGTCCAGCGCCACCTTGGCCTCTTCGTAGGCCTCGCGCGCCGCCACCAGATCCTTTTCCGGCGCGGCCTGCAGCTGCACCAGCGAAGTGATGCGCGCCAGGTTGCGCTTCTGCGCCGACAGGTGCGCCTGCGCCAGCCGCGCCTCGGCCTGCAAGTCGACCAGCGCGCCCGACCGCACCGCCAGCAGCACGTCGCCGGCCTTGACCTCTTGGCCCAGGCGCACCGCCACCGAGTCGACCAGCCCTTGCAGCGGCGAGCTGATCCGCGAGGTCTTGGTCTCGTCCACGGCGATGCGGCCCGCCACCGGCAGCGGCTCGATCGGCTTGTCCACCGCGGCCGGCGCAAACTTCACGTAGGCCCACGACGAACTTCCAGGCGGAATCGACACTTCCTTGCCCTGCACCTGCACCGGCGCCACCGCCAGCTCGGGCATCTTCTCGGTCTTGTTCAGGGTGCTCCAGGCAAAGACTGCGAGTCCGGCGGCCATGGCCACCACCGCCACCGCGGTCACGACCGGCGACGAGCGCCGCGGCGGCCGGGCCGGCGGGTCGTGGGGCAGGGTCGCTTGGGGCGCAGACTCGCGGTGCGCGCCATCACCGGGCAGGGGCATCTCGCTCATGGTCTTCCTCTCGCGCGGTCGCCGCAGCGGCCACGCAGGTTTGGGGGCATCAGGGCGACCAGCGCGGCAAGGTCGCCGTCGCGCGCCGCGCCACCAGCAAGGCGTCAAAGGCATCCTCTTCCAGGTCCAGGCGCTCCAGCACGATGCTGCGCCACGCCTGACGCGCCAGAATCAATTCGGTCAGGGACACGGCGCCGCGGCGGTGCATGTCGCTCATCACCTGCACCACCGTCTCGGCGCGGGCAATCGCGTCGTCCAGGGCCTGTTCACGGGCTTTGCCGCTCTGCAGGCGCCGCATCGCCCCGGCGAACGCCTGCTTGCCGCTGGCCTCGATGGCGGCGCGCAGGTCGCGGGTGCGGGCCAGATTGGCGCGGCTGGCGTAGCGGTCGGCCTGGCCGGCGTCGAGCACCGGCAGGGTCACGCCCACTCCCACGCTGACGCTCTGCTGCTGGTTGCCCGAGAGCACGAAGTTGTCCCACAGGTAGCCGACGCGAGCCGAAACGTCGGGGATCGCCCGGGAATCGGCCAGCGCGGCCAACTGGCGCGCCTGTTCGGCCTGCGCCTGCAACACCGCAAGATCACTTCGGCGTTCCGCCACCGTCTCGGACCACTCGCCGGGCAGCGCCACCGCTTGCTGGGCCTGCAGCCAGGCCCGCGCCGCGGCGGAGTCGGCAAACGGCGCGCACGACACCCCGGCCATTGCCGCGCAACTCGCCAAAGCGTCG
>JACRCU010000253.1 GCA_016218865.1 Deltaproteobacteria bacterium
ACCGATCAGAAACCTGAATCCAACGGTACACGTCGCGGCGGGTCGCGGCAGCGCCCGCTTGCGACCCACCCAGCATCATTGAGTTTTCGTCAGACCGCGTTTCCGTTGCTCGGGGCCTCGGAGGTTTCTGATTGACGTTCTTAGTCGTTCGCGCTGGCGAAGCGCTCAGCCAAGAAGTCGGCGATCACCCCGTTGACCTGATCCGGGAACTCCAAAAGTGCATAGTGCGTGCCACCTTGCACTACGTATAGCCGCGCCCCCGGCATCCGCGCGAACAGTTCGCGGCCGATGCGCAGCGGCGTCAGCTGATCGCGGTCGCCGTGGACGATGAGCGTCGGCACCGTCACGTGGCCCAGCACGTCGCGCGCCGAGTGGTGGTGGGCCGCGCGCGACAGCTCGATCAGCGTACCCAGGTGCAGGCGCGAAAAGTCCTCTAGAACCTTGGCCAAGTGCGGGTGGCGGTGGGTGACCACCCCCAGGCGGTGCAGCGCGTGTGGCGCCTTGGGGTGGGCCAGCGCCAGCCGCACCACCGGCGTCAGCAGTGCGCCCGGCCGGTGCAGCACCTTGAGTAGGGGCACAACCGCTTGATCACCATAAGGGATCGGCAGGGCACCCTGCAGGGTGTGCTCGAAGGGCCCGCCCAGCAGCACCATGCCGGCCACGCGCTGGCGGATGCGGCGGTAGATCTCCAGGCTGATCTGCACGCCCAGGCTCCAACCACCCAAGATGATGGGCTGATCGTCGTCCCAGCCGGCTCCGCGCAGGGCAGCGATCGCGTCGTCGGCATGGTGCACTACGCCGTAGCAGCGCCGGTCCGCCGGCCGATCCGAATCGTAGCAGCCGCGCATTTCCCAAGTGAGAATCGAGTACTCGGGTCCCAGCCGCTCGCGCAGCAGCGTCCAAGCCGACGGCGGCGTCCCCAGTCCGGGCGGCAGCAGCCAGCGGCGCGGCCCGTCGCCCAGGCGATGCCAGCGGATCTTGGTGCCGTCGGCCGAGCGCGTAAAATCGGTTGCCATGGTTCAACTCCTCGCAAAAACGCGCATCATGGTAGCCGTGTCGCGGCGATTCGTCACGGCGAAACAAGCGGCCGGCCTGTGCGTCAAAGCCGGCGGGCCCTGGGCCTTCGGGAGGCTGGTATGCGGACCTTGCTCGGCGGAGTTGCCAAACTTGGGATGATCGTTGCCGTCTTGCTGGTGGCCTGCCCGGCCGTGGCGCTGCCGCCGCCGCCAGCGGTGCCGCCCCTGCTCGAACCCTGGCAGCCCTGGGTCCTGCACGACGAGCCCGATCTGCTGTGCGCCTCGCTGGGCAACGACAGCCGCGTCTGCGCCTGGCCTGGGCACCTGGTTCTGCAAGCTTCTGAAAAGGCAGGCAGTTTCGAGCTCGACGTCTGGCTCGATCACAGCGCCCTGGTAGGCCTGCCCGGCGACAAGACCTTGTGGCCGCAAGACGTGCGGCTGGACGGCCAGCCCGCCTTGGTGCAGGCCAGCTCGGCCGGCGTGCCGCAACTCCGCGTACCCGCAGGGCACCACCAAGTCACGGGCGCGCTGCCGTGGCACGAGATCCCCGAGATCCTGGCGCTCCCCGGCGACGTGGCGGTGGTGGAGCTGACCTTGCGCGGGGCGCCGGTCGAGCACCCGCGCCGCGACGATGTGGGCCGGCTGCTGCTGCAAAAAGACGGAGCGGCGGCCGCCGAGACCGACTCGCTGTCGATTACCGTGGCGCGGCGCCTGGAAGACGGGGTGCCGCTGCGCCAGACCACCCGCCTGACCCTGCGCGTGGGCGGCAAAGCCCGCGAAGTCCTGCTGGGGCCGGTGCTGAATGCCGGTTTCCGGCCCACGCACTTGACCAGCCCGATTCCTGCGCAGCTGGGCGGCGACGGTGCCTTGCGCGTCCACGTCCGCCCCGGCACCCACACGGTGGAGATCTGCAGCGTGCTGGCCGCGCCGGTCGCGGCGATCGCGGTGATGGAGCTGAGCGGCGACATGTGGGAACTGCCCGAAACCTGGGTGTGGCAGCCCGACGAGACCCTGCGTTCGGTCGAACTGAGCGGCCTGGCGGCCGTGGATCCCGAGCGCACCCAGCTGGCCGACGACTGGAAGAAGGGGCGCTGCCTGGTGGCCAGTCCGGGCCAGAGCCTGACCCTGAAGGTGACGCGGCGCGGCGAGCAGCAGGCGCCGCCCAATCAGTTGAATTTGCAGCGCGACTGGTGGCTGGACCTGGACGGACAGGGGCTGACGAGTCGCGACCATCTGACCGGCACCATGCACCAGGGCTGGCAGCTCCAGGCCAGCGCGGGCTGGCAGCTGGGCCACGTGGCGGTGGGCGGCCAAGACCAGTTGGTGACATTGGGCGAAGGCGCGACCGCGGTAGCTCTGTCGGGCGCCGAGCTGCGCACTGGAAACCTGAACGTTGACGCTGAATTGCGTATGAAGGGCCCGCCCGGCGAACTGCGCGCGGTGGGCTGGAACGCCGACGTGCAGTCGCTGCGCACCACCTTGCACCTGCCGCCGGGTTGGACGCTGCTGAGCGCCCACGGCGTGGACCACTTGCCGCGCACATGGCTGGATTCGTGGACGCTTTTCGACTTCTTCTTCATCCTGCTGGTCACCATCGGCTTTGGCCGCCTGCTCGGCTGGTTGTGGGGCGGACTGTGGCTCCTGGCGCTGGTGCTGTGCCACGACCAGTTCGATGCCCCGCAAGTCCTTTGGATCTTTGCCCTGATCGGCTTGGGCCTGCTGGCGGTGCTGCCGGCCGGGCGCTTCCGCCAGGTGGTGGTGGTGGGGCACGCGCTGGTGCTCGTGTCGCTCGTTTCGGTGGCAATTGGCTTTGCTGCCGGCCAGTTGCGGCATGGCCTGTACCCGCAGGTGCCGGGGAGCGACGGGTTCGGCGTGATCGACGGGCTGGTCCAGACCGAGCGCGCCGACCTGGCCCCGATGGCAGCCCCACCCGCGCCCGAAGCGGCGGCCGGTGCCGCCCAGGACTTGGAACAGGCTGCGCAAGCCGGCGAAAAGAAAGAAGCCGAGGCGGCTCAACGCCAGGAGGCGGTGCTCAAGCTCGCCGAGTCGGACAAGGACTCCAACGCGCAGAACGCCTTCCAGGTGGTCAGCCGCACCACCCGCCAGGCGCCCGGCAAGAAGGCCAAGTGGTCCTATGGCAACCAGAACATTCAGCAAATCGACCCGCAGGCGGTGGTGCAGACCGGCCCTGGCGTGCCCACCTGGCACTGGAGCAGTTGGCAGCTGGGCTGGTCGGGCCCGGTGCGCGCCGACCACACCATCGAGCTGTGGCTTCTGAGTCCGCGCGCCAACCTGGTGCTGGCGGTGCTGCGGGCCCTGCTGGTGCTGCTGCTCAGCGCGCGGCTGCTGGACCTGGGGCGCCTGAAGCGGTGGCTGGGCACCCTGCAAGTTGGCCCAGAGACTGGGATTCTGCTGGCGGCGCTCCTGCTACCCAGTCTGTGGCCGCAGCCGGTTCAGGCCACCGAGGCGCCCCCGTCCGACGTACTGGACACGCTGCACAAGCGACTGGTGGCGGCGCAGCAGTGCGAGGGGCCGTGCCTGGTGGCGTCGCAGCTGGAACTGCGGGCCGATGGCCAGCAACTCAAGATGATCGCGGATGTCTCCGCGCAGCGGCCGGCGGCATGGGTCATCCCGGGGCCCGGCGACGCCGCCGATGTGCGGCGCGTGCTGATCGACGACCAGCCGACCCGCGACCTGCGGCGCGGCGACGACGGTCTGCTGCAAGTCCGCGTCCCGACTGGCTACCACCGTATCACGGTCGAGGCGCTGCTGCCGCGGCGGGCGGTGATCGACCTGCAGCTGGGCGCCGAGACCTTGGCGCACCGGGTGCGCTTCGTCAGCAGCGACTGGAACATCGACGGCCTGGACCCGGCCGGAGTGCCGCAACAGAGCGCCCAGCTCACCCGCCGCGAGGCGCCAGCGGCCCTGCCGGGCGGGGCGACGGCCGCCGAAGGTATCGACAGCGCTGTGGATTTGCCGCCATGGTTCCGGGTGGAGCGGCAACTGCACCTGGGGCTGCCCTGGCAAGTGCACACGGTGGTGCGCCGCGAGGTCTCCGACCGGCCGCTGCTGGTCAAGGTGCCGCTGCTGCCGGGCGAGGTGGTCCTGACCGACGGCGTGCGCGTGGAAGAGGTGGTGGCGGGCCAACCCGACAAGGGCCGGCGCGTGCTGGTGAATTTTGCCCGCGGCGTCGATGCGGTCGAGTTCGACGGCCAGCTGCCGATGCCCGACGGCGGCCGCGCCGACTTCAAGCTGGAGGCGCCGCGCGGCGAGCCGTGGACCGAGACCTGGAGCCTGGAATGCTCGGCGATCTGGCGCTGTTCGCACCAGGGCCTGGCCCCGGACCACAGCCGCGACCCCGACGACGCGGTGCTGCGGCCGCTGTGGCGCCCCTACCCGGGCGAGGCGGTGGCGGTGCACGTCGATCGGCCGCGCGGTGCCCCGGGCCAGAGCATCACCATCGACTCGGTGACCTACCGCGTCACGCCGGGCCAGCGCCTGCTGTCGGCCACCCTGACTCTGCAAGTGCGCGCGTCGCAAGGGGGGTGGCAGAAGCTGACCTTGCCCGCCGGCGCTGACGTGCAGACGGTGACCTGCGCCGGCAAGCCACGCAACCTGCGGCCCGACAAGGGGGTTCTGCAGATTCCCTTGGAAGTGGGCCGGCAGCAGGTGGTGGTGGCGTGGCAGCAGCCGTGGGACCGATCGCTGGGCGAACACGTGCCCGAGCTCAGCTTGGGCGGTCCGGCCGCCAACGTGACCGTAGAGCTGTTGTTGGGCGCCGACCGCTGGCTGCTGTGGACGCGCGGTCCGGCCTGGGGCGCGGCGGTGCTGTTCTGGAGCCGCTTTGCCCTGGTGCTGTTGGCCGCCTTGGCGCTGGGGCGGTTGCGCGGGCTGCCGCTGCAGACGCGCCACTGGCTGGGGCTGGCGCTGGGCCTGGCCCCGCTGCCGCCGCTGTTGGCCTTGGCGGTGGTCGGCTGGGTGGTGGTGGTCGGCTGGCGCCGCCGCTACGGACTGCAGGGCTGGGGCGAGGGCGGTCGCCTGCTGCCGAACGCCCTGCACAACCTGCTGCAGCTCGCGCTGGCCGGCTGGACGCTGTTCGCCATGGCCACCTTGTACGGCGCCATCCACCAAAACCTCTTGCTCGACGTGGACATGCAGGTCGCCGGCATGAACTCCACGGGGACGCTGCTGCGCTGGTACGTCGACCGCATCGACGGTGCCTTGCCCGCCGCACGGGTCTGGTCGCTGCCCCTGTGGGTGTGGCGGGCGCTGATGCTGGGCTGGGCGCTGTGGCTGGTGCTGCTGCTCACCAAGCTGCTCCCGTGGGCCTGGCGCGCCTATGCCAGCGGAGCGCTATGGCGCCACGCCGACAAGCAGCGCGTGCCGGCCGCCGAGGTGGCCCCACCGCCTACACCGCCGCCAGCGGGCCGCGCGCCGCTCCCGCCCGCCGAGTAGCCTGCCGCCCGCCGCCAATTTGCGCGACCGCGCCGGCTCGCGTACCGTTTGGGCCGGAGGCTCCGCATGATCCCACGCGCGCCGCATTGGCGTTGGTCCCTAGTTGTCCTGGTCGTTTCCACGGTTTGCAGCTTGACGGCCTGCGGCGACATGCCCGCCGATACCGACAAGGTCGACAGCGCCACCGCCGTGACCGACGCCAGCACAGGCGACGCGAGCACCGGCGACAGCGCCGGCAGCGACACGGTCCCCACCGACACCATGGCCGGCGACGCCGCGGGGTGCACCCAGCAAAATACCTGCGCGGCCAAGGGCTTGGTGTGCGACCCCGCCAGCGGCGCCTGCGTGGCCTGCCTGACCAACGGCGACTGCGGCGACGGCGCCACCTGCACCAACCACCAGTGCACGCTGAGTCAGAGCTGCGACGGCGAGGCACCGGCCTGCGAGTCCCTTGGCGCCGTGCGGGTTTGTGACCCCATCAGCCACACCTGGCAGATCATCGCCTGCGGCGGCAAAAGTGTGTGCAGTGGCGGCGCCTGCCTGGTGAGCAAGTGCGCGCCGGACCAACTGCTCTGCGAAGGCAAGACCGCGGTCAAGTGCAGCAGCGACGGCCTGCAGACCACCCTGGTCAGCGACTGCGCTGCCAAGGGCCAGGGTTGTCTGGCCGGCCAGTGCGTGTCGCAGGTCTGCACGCCGGACCAGGCCACGTGCCAGGGCACGGCGATCGCCGTGTGCAGCCCCGACGGCATGGAGCAGCAGGTCGTGTTCGACTGCTCGATCTACAACGCAATCTGCGTGGCGGGCGACTGCCAGAAGCTGCCCTGTGCGCCCGGCACGTACGGCTGCATGGACAAGGAAGTCGTCAAGTGCAGCGACACCGGCTTCACTACCGTGGAGGATTGCGGCGCCAAGGGCCAAACCTGCGAAAACGCCAGCTGCGTGGCGGCAGTCTGCCTGGCAGGCGAGGTCACCTGTACCGGCACGGTCCTCAACTACTGCAACGGCTCCGGCTCGGCGTGGCTGGAAGCGGTCGATTGCGCCATGGCCGGCAAGGGCGGCACGGGCATGTGCCTCAACGGTGCTTGCGTCGATCTGCCCTGCTTGCCCGGCGGCATCGGCTGCCAAGGGGACACGGTCGTCCAGTGCGGGGCGACCAGCGAGGTCACGCCCATCGAGGACTGCGGATCCAAGGGCCTGCTCTGCATCAGCGGCACCTGTCAGGTGCCCGTGTGCCAACCCAACGAGTCGGTATGCGACGGCACCAAGGTGATGTACTGCGATGGCGGCAAAGCCTGGGTCGACGGGGGCGACTGCGCCGCGTTCGGCAAGGGGGCGTGCTTCCAGGGCCAGTGCATCAAGGCGCCGTGTCCGCCGGGCGGCATCGGCTGCGCCGGCCTGGACGTGGTGCAGTGCGACGCCAACGGCGGCTGGGCCGTGATCGACCCGTGCAGCGAGCAGGGCAAAGCCTGCAGCGGCGGCGTGTGCCAAGTGCCGGTCTGCGCGCCGAACACCACCAGCTGCAACGGCAGCATAGCGATGGTGTGCAGCCCGGACGGCATGACCTGGTACGCGGAGCAAGACTGCTCCAAGCAAGGCCAATTCTGCGACCAGGGCAAGTGCATTTCGCAACTGTGCACTGCCGGCACTACCGGCTGCTTTGGCAAGTCCACTGCGGTTTGCGCCGCCGACGGCATGGCCTGGAGCGAGACCCCCTGCGGCAGCAAGGTCTGCGACGCCGGCGCCTGCACCGCGGCCAAGTGCGCACTCCCCAAGACCTATCCCGCCGACGCAGTGTGGCTGCACTGGATCGAGCCCAAAAGCGGCACCGGCTGCGACCTGAACGGCGACGGCAAGGCCGACAACACCCTGTTCAAGATGATCGGCATCGTCCTGGCCGGCGGGCAGGGCCCCTTTGGCGGCGGCAAGCCGTTCGTCATGGCCCTGGTCGCCCAGAACTATTCCACGGCCGGCGCGGCCTTCGAGCTGCAATTGCTGCCCAGCTTGACCGTGGCCGGCACGCCGGTCTGCGAGCCGTTTGAAAAAGGCGTCCAGAACTGTTCGCTGGTGCCCGATGTCAGCGGCTATCAGCTGAGCAGCGCCGCCGCCACCTGTCCGGCGGTCACGGGCTGGCAAGACGCCAAGGTGACCAACGGCACGCTGCAGGCCGGCGGCCCGGCGGCGACCGTGGCCCTGCCGATGACGGCGGCGCCGACGTCCAAGTCCTACTGGCTCAAGGGGGCGCGTATCCAGGCCACGGTGCCGTCCGGCGCCACCATGAGCACCCTGAACAGCGGAACGCTGTGCGGCTGGTTGAGCCAGACGGACCTGGACACCATCGTCGACAACCTGCCGCCGTCCTTCTATGCCGAGACGGGCATGGATCCGGCCGCGATCAAGACCATGCTCATGCAGAACAGCCCGGCCGACATCGACAGCGACGGCAACGGCAGCCCGGATGCCTACTCGTTCGGCCTGGACTTTGCCGGCGACCCGGTCACGCTCGCGCCGGTCATGCCGTGACGCGCGAACCGACGCCGGGGCCCTACGGGCACCATTTGTCCTTGTCGGGACAGCAATCGCCCATTTCTGTGCAGACCTCGTCGCAGTAGCAGCTGCCCGCCGAGGTGCCGCAAGAGCCCTGGCAACTGCCCATGACCGGGCCGCAATCCTGCGGGCAGCCGTTGGACTCGCCGGGGGCGCAGTTGCCGTCGCCGCAGCTGGGCTTGTCCGGGCAGTCGCTGGAGCAGGTGTACCAACTCTCGGTCGCGGTCGAGCAGCTGCCGTTGCCACACGGGTCTTGGCCGGTGCAGTCGCTGGGGCAGATCTGCGCGGTTTCCGGGTGGTTGCAGGCCCCGTCGCCGCAGGTGGCGACCACCGGGCAGTCGGTGGGGCAGCTGACGGCCTCGCCCGGGTTGCAGGCTCCGTTGCCGCAGGCGCCCGTCATGGTGCAGTCCTTGGCGCAGTTGCCGGCGGTCTCGCCTTTGGTGCAGGCGCCGTCGCCGCAGACGGACTGGATCTTGCAGTCTGCAGGGCAGGTTGCGGCCGTTTCGCCGGCGGAGCACGCGCCGTCGCCACAGCTGGGTGCCGTGTCGCTGTCGGCCGCCGCGACTTCGCCGCCCGTATCTCCCGTATCTCCCGCGCCGTCCGCGCCGTCGCTGTCGCCGGTGGCATCGGCGGTGGCGTCGACCGCGGTCGCCGGGCCAGGGGCCGTCTCGCAGCCCGCCGCCGCTGCGCCCATGGTCAGTGCCATCAGCAAGTGGCAGAAAATACGACAGTGTGGCATGGCGCCTCGCCCCCGGATCGCCGAGAAGCACACGAGCATCTCAGCACTTTTGTCCCGCAGCGGCAACCGGCCAGCCGTCTACGCGCGGTCCGGCCACCAAATGCAGCACGTCGTCGCGGGTTTCGGCGTCGTCCGCCGCTGGCGTAGGTGGGGCGCAAAGCGAGGCTTCGGCTGCGGTGGCCAGATCGCCCAAGCCCTGTTCGCGCCACTGGCCCGCCCGCTGCCGCAGACACGCAACCCAGCACGCCCACAGCGCTTCGCCCAGCGCCCCCGGCACCACCTGCAGCATCCGCGCCGCCAGTGTGGAAAATTCCGCAGTGGCGCGCTCGCCGTCGCCCTGCTGCCAGGGCACCGACCCCAGGCCATCCCAGGCGAGCACCGGCCGGCCGTCGGGGGGCTCGAAGCCGGCGCGCAGCACCATGCGCGGTCGGTGCCAGGCGTCGCCCAAGTAGGGCGTGGTCAGACCGGTGTCCAGCGGCACCAGCTGCAGCGAAATCGGCGCGTCGGGCTGCTCGCACAGCAGGCCCGGCTGTGGCGCATAGCCCACAAAGGCCGGCCAGCCCGGCATGGCCAGCGTGCGCAAGCTCGCCTCGACCAGCTCGCGGACCAGCTGTTGGGCAAAGACGGCGCGATCTGCGGCCCGCAGCGACCACAGCCGCCGCAGCAGGGGCAGGTGCACGCGCCGCCACGGGCGATGGACGGCAAAGGTCCATGGCAGATCGGGCGCACAGGTCGCCAAGAGCTGGGCGGCCTGCTGGTCCAGCCACCCGTCGCGCAGGTGTGGCCACTGGTCGGCCAGGTAGACGGCGGCCGCGGTGCGCAGTTCGCCCGCCAAAGTCCCGGGTTGCGACCCCTGCAGCCAGCGCTGCCAGCGGTGCCGCAGTTCGGGCAGGTGGGCAAACCCCAGCACCTCCGCCACGACCGTCTGCTCCAGCGCCCGGTCCAACTTGTCCAGGTCCAGCGGCTGGCGCTGCAGCCCTGGCGGCACCCGGTCCATCCAGGTAGCCGGAAGGGCGCGCAAACTCAGCAGTTCGCCGTTCGGGCCGCGCGGCGTCAGCACCACCTCGCCGGCAAAGGCCAGCTCGCCAGCGTCGAGTGGCTCGGCGTCGCTCTCTTGCGCGGACCCCAGCCGCACCACCGGACCCAGCCGAAACACGTCGTCCGCCCGCAGTTGGGCAAAGCGCAGCTCCCAGCGCTCGGCCAGGCCGGGGTGCAGGTCGCCGAGCACCGCCGCCACCGCATCGCGGCGCACGTATCCGGCGGTCGTCAGGCGCGGATCCGTAGCCAAGAACCGGACTTGTAGGTCAGCGTGGGCTTCGGCCTCCAGCGCCAGCGCGTGTTCGATGCGGCGGGCAAAGGCCGACTCACCCACGGCGCGGCGGTGCCAGGCGTCGACCGACAGCGTCAGCACCAGCCGCCCCGGGCCGCTGCGCAGGTGGGTCTCGGCCCACTGCTGGAACTTGTCGGCATCCAACGGCAAGGTCGCGCCACCGGTGATGATTTCCACCTCGGCGGCGGTGCGCCGCAGCAGCGCCAGGGCCGCACGCAAGTCGGGATGGGCCAACGGCTCGCCACCCACCACTAGGATGCGGGGAATCCCGGCGAGCTGTCGAGCCAGCGCCTGGAGTTGCGGCAACTCGATGCGCCGCCCGCCGCCGCGCACCGCCCCGGCCAGGCAAAACGCGCAATCCAGCGGACAGTCCTGCGTCAGATCCAACACCACTTCGGCCGGCGCCGACTTGAGGCCGCCGCGGTACAGGCGCGTGCGCTGATAGAACGACGCAAAATGCAGTGGTTCGATCTGGGCGAGCCCCAGAAGCTGCGCCGCCGCCGGGCCGATTGCCGCGCCACCGGTCGCAGCGTGGGTCATCACGGCTGGGACCGGCGCCGATCGGCCGCGCCTTCGCCGGCGACCTGCGTGGCCAGGCCCGGGTTGGCTCCGGCCACCGAGTGGTCGAAGGTGCAGTACTTACACAGCGGCAGAGTGCCGGCCTGCTGGCGAAACTCGGCGGCGCGCGGGCTTTGCAGGATCTCGACCAAGCTGGCGTCGGCGACATTGCCCACCGAGCAGCTGTCGTCGAACTGCATTACGGGCTGGTTGCAGAGCCGCACGCTGCCGTCGCCGCGCACCGACACCAGGTGCTCCGTGATGCGGCAGGGCGCCGAGCCGTCGAAAATCCGGCTGTACTCGCCGTCGGCGATGCGCGCGGCGGTGGCGTCGCTGCAGCTGCACGCCTCGTCGATGCCGGTGTCGCCTTCGGTGTCGATGGCCGGCCGCACCCCCACGTGCACGCCCAGCTCGCGCCCCAGGCGCCGGGCCTCGGGCAGAATTTCGCGAATCAACTTCAGGCTTTGAGCCTTGTCCAGCAGCGGCGTGGCGTTGCCGAACTCGGCCACCGGCTGGCAGAGGAACATGGTCACACCGGCCAGCCCCAGCTGGGCCGACAGGCGCACCACACCGGGCAGCACCTCGAAATTGGCTGGCGTAATCACAGTGTTTAGACCCACGTGCGGCGCACCCAGGCGCTTGAGCTCGCTCGCGGCGCGCACGGCGGCGTCGAACATGCCCGGCCGGCCCTTCAGGTCGTCGTGCACCGCCGGGTCGGCCGAGTCGATCGAGATCGACAGGTCGGTGATGCCCGCCCGCGCCAGGTCCAGCAGCTGCTTGTCGCTGAGGCCGAGCCCAGTGGTCGTGACAAAGGTCTGCAGTCCCAGGACCTTGGCATGGGCCAGCAGGGCGATGAGGTCAGGGCGCAGCGTCACCTCGCCGCCGAAAAGCTCCAGCGAGACCCCGCCCAGCGCCACCACCTCTTCCAGCACGCGGAACACCCGCGCGATCGGCATGTCCTCGCGCAGACGCAGCGGCAGATCGCAATAGCGACAGACGGTTACGCAGCGCCGATTGAGGGCCAAGGTCACGTGCTCCAGCCGCAACGGCGGCGGTGCGCCAGGTTGCGCCACCTCGGTCCAGAGCCACCACTGCCCCTGGCGGAAGTGCAGGTCGTCGCCCCGGTGCGGCCAATCGGCCTGGCGCAGCTGCAGCGCCGAGCCCAGCAGACTCCGCGCCACCCGCGCGGCACTCGCCGGCCGCAGCGGCACCTTGGCGCCGGCCACTGCCAATCCGGGCTCGCGGCCCAGCACCAGCACGCCCGCTGGCCGCGGACCGTTCCGCAAGCGCCGCGCCAACTGCAGGCGGGTCTGGCGGCGCCCCAGGTCGGCACCCGAGATCAGCAGCAGAGGAGCGCCCTTGCCGGTCGTGTCGGCCAGCGGCAGCAGCTCTTCGCCCAGGACTTCCACGGGCCCGGTCCGCCCCAGGGCCGCGCGCGCGGCCGCCAGTTGCTCCGCCGTCTCTTGCCAGGGATCGCCGAGTTGCCAACAGCCGGCGCATTCGCTGCGCAGCACGCAAGTGCGGCAGGGCTCCTGCAGCACCAGCAGCCGCCCGTCCGGGCCCGCGCCGCTGCCGCGCACCCGCGCCGCCACCGCGGCATCGTCGGGGCACCGTTCGCTGCGCAATACGCGATACTGCTCGCCTTCTTGCAGCCAGACCTGTGCCGGGCCGTCTTGCCGCGGGCCCACGTCGGGGCGCTTGCTGCAGCGCTGCACCGCGAACGTCCGCAACTCGGCGCTGGGCAACACCAAGAAATCGCCAAGCTCTGTCTGGGCTTCCTCGCTATCGCGGCCCTGCAAGGCGCCGAGAAGGTGGCGGGCCAGCTCGGCACCGTCGACCAGCTGGCCCAGACGCTGCACGATCCGCTGCGCCACCGCGCCGTGCTCCGCCGTGCCGCTCCCTTCCAGGTAGCCGAGGTCGAAGCGGTCGCTGCGCACAAAGGCCGGCCGATTGGGGTCTTTCTCGCCCAGCGTCGCCACCACCGCGCGCCCGCCGACCGCCAGTTCCAGCCGCACTTCGCCCGGCCGCCACTGGCCGCCCACCAGGTCGAGTCCGGCCGCGCGCAGCGCCTGCTGCAGCCCAGCAAGGCGACCCGGCGGCAGCGACTCCAGAGCCAGCCGCTGCTCAAGACCCGATTCATTCGGGCGGGGCGGCTGGTTTGGGGCAGGGTGGCTCACATCCCGATGCTAGAGCATCAACCAGAAACCTCAAGCGCCTTGCGCAATGTGGCGAAGGTGGCGAAGAAACTTGCCGCCGCAGCGCACCGCGCCCGCGAGGCCATCCGCGCACCGCCGCGTCCCACCGTGGCCCCGGACACTGGCCGACCGCCGCGCCCAGCTGCCACAGACCGCCGGCCAAGACCGCGCAAGAACACGCGAAAAATCGCACCTATGGCGCAGACGTGACGAACGTAACCCTTCCTTGGCTTGTGGCGGTGCCGCACCGCGTCTAAACTCCGCCGCGCCATCGATCCGGGTCGCGGTCGGGAGGGCATCCATGGGCGAAACGCTGGCTACTTCAGGTGGTTCCCAGGTACAGACCTGGCTGGCCGCCGTGGGCTTCGTGCTGTTCTCGATGGTCATCGCTGCAACGATGCTGGGCGCGGCCAAGCTGTTCGCAGTAAAGTCCAAGAAGCCCGGCGCCTTGCGGGATCGTCCCTACGAGTGCGGCGAAGAGCCGGTGGGCGAGACGCGCATCCAGTTCCACCCGCGCTACTACGTCGTGGCGCTGTTCTTCGTCCTGTTCGACGTGGAAGCGGCGTTCCTGTTCCCGTGGGCGCTGGTGCTGAGCAAGCTGGGCGTGGCCGCCTTGGTGCTGATGGGCATCTTCATGGCGGTCCTGATGCTCGGTTGGCTGTACGCGCTGAAGAAGGAGGCCCTGCGATGGCAGTAATCGACGAGTCGGGCCAGGCCTACGACCATCCGCTCTACACCACCCTCATCAACGTGCCGGGTCTGTCGGTGGCCGTCGCCTCGATCGACCAGCTGCTGACCTGGGGCGCCAAGAACGCGCTGTACATCTTCCCCATGGCCACCTCGTGCTGCGGCATCGAGTTCATGGCCACCGCCGCCGCCCGCGTCGACATCGACCGCATCGGCTCGATCGTGCGGGCCACGCCGCGACAAGCCGACGTGATGGTCATCGCCGGCACCATCACCGTGAAAATGGCCCCCAAGGTCAAGCGGTTGTGGGACCAGATGCCCGAACCCAAGTGGGCCATCGCCATGGGCTCGTGCGCCATCTCGGGCGACTTCTACCGCGACCTGTACCCCACCGTGCCCGGCATCGACACCATCCTGCCGGTCGACGTCTACGTGCCCGGCTGCCCGCCGGACCCGCAGGCGCTGATGCACGGCATGCTGCGGCTGCAAGAGAAGATCGCCGCCAAACAGGCCGGCACGTGGCGTGCCCCGGAACTCCGCCCAGAGACCGAGAAAATGCACGGTCCGGCGGTGCGGCGCATCGACGACCCCGAGCGCGACCCAGCCATTACCGCCGAGCAGTCGCGGCAAGCGGGCCTGCAGTCGCCCGACGCGCCCGAAGGCGAGCTGGACTGGCGCGGCGCCGAGCCCGTGCCGGTGCAGGCCGCCCTGGAACTCGAAGCCCTGCTGCGCGAGCGCTTTGGCATCGAGGACTTCCCGGCCGACAGCGCGCCGATCGTGCCGCGCGACCGCCACCTGGAGCTGGCCAACACCTTGAAGGCCATGGGCTATTCGCTGCTCATCTACGTGGTGGCGTCGCACTGGCCCAAGCCCGAGGGCGACACCTTCGAGGTGGCGTACGCCCTGCGCAGCCCCAATGCCGGCGCAAAACTGGCCCAGTGGCGCGTGGTTCTGCAGCCCGGCGAGACCATCGAGTCGCTGGCCAGCGTGTTCGCCGCCGCCGACTGGCAAGAGCGCGAGCAGTACGATCTGTTGGGCGTCCACTTTGCCAACCACCCGGATCTGCGCCGCATCATGCTGCCCGAGAATTGGCAGGGCCACCCCCTGCGCCGCGACTACGCCGCCGATACCGCCTGCCGCCCTTGGCGCTAGCCGCCGCGCCCGCCCGCCCGGCTGTTGCGCCGGGATGAGTACTGCAACTGCCTGGAGATGCTGATGAACGCCCGCCATCCCGGCCCGACCTCCGACCGCTACCGCCTTGAGCAAATGGACGCCGACGCGGACCTCATGGTGCTCAACTTTGGGCCGCAGCACCCCAGCACCCACGGTGTGTTCCGCATCAAGCTGATCCTGGACGGCGAGGTGGTGGTCCGAGCGATTCCCTACGCCGGCTACCTGCACCGCGGCGTGGAAAAGCTGCTGGAAAGGCTCACCTTTGCTCAGGGCGTGCCGATCGTCGACAAGAACGACTACGTGGCGCCGATGACCAACGAGCAGGCGCTGGTGATGGCGTTCGAGAAGCTGCTGAAGATCGAGGTGCCGCGGCGCGCCCGGTGGATGCGCACGATTTTCGCCGAGTTGCAGCGCATCGCCTCGCACATGCTGTGGCTGGGCACCTTTGCCCTGGACATGGGCGGCGCGCTGGGCGGCGGCTCGGGCGTGTTCATCTACACCTTCCGCGAGCGCGATTACATCTTGGATTTGTTCGAGATGGTCACCGGCGGGCGCTTCCACTACAACACCCACACCATCGGCGGCAACCGCCACGACATCCCGCCGGGTTGGGACCGCGAAGTCACCAAGGTGCTGGATCTCATCGAGTCGCGCCTGCCCGAGTACGAGGCGATGAGCAGCAACAACGCCATCTTCGTCGCTCGCACCAAGGGCGTGGGCGTCATCGACAAAGAGCTGGCGCTGGGCCTTGGCCTGACCGGACCGATTCTGCGCGCCTCGGGTGTCGACTTCGACCTGCGCCGCGACGCGCCGTACCACGCCTACGACGAGCTGAAGGTCAACGTGGCCACTGCCACCGCCGGCGACTGCCAGGCGCGCGCCCAGGTGCGGGTGGCCGAGCTGCGCGATTCGATTCGCCTGGTGCGCCAGGGGCTTGCGGGGCTGCCCGAGGGCGGCATCAACGGCGGCAAGCCCATCAAGATGCCCCAGCAGTTCAAGACCATGACCGGCCAGGCCTACGTGGGCATCGACACACCGCGCGGCGAGCTGGGCACCTTCGTGGTGGCGGGCGGCGGCGACAAGGGCACTGCGCCGTACCGCTGCAAGATCCGCGCCCCCAGCCTGCACGCGCTGTCGGCGCTGCCGTGGATCCTCCCGGGGCATACGGTCAGCGACGTGGTGGTCATCCTGGGCTCGCTCGACCCGATCATGGGCGAGGTTGACCGTTAGAATTCCAAGGGGTTTCACTGGCGCGGTCCGGCGCTGCGGCCCACAGCTGGCACCCACCGGCCGGAAAGCGGGCCAGGAAACGGGCAAGGGCTAAACGGGAAAGGGTAAGGAGTGATCATGCAAGGACTGCTGCGCGGCTTGGTCTACGGTGGTTTGATCATCACCGTGCTGATGACCGCAACGGCGTGGGGCATGTGGCTCGAGCGGAAGCTGGCGGCGCGCATGCAGTCGCGAATTGGCCCGAACGTGGTCGGCAAATTCGGCCTGCTGCAGCCGGTGGCCGACCTGATGAAGCTGCTGCAAAAAGAAGAGATCTACCCGATCGGCGCCGACCGCCTGCTGTTCGACCTGGCGCCGTTCCTGGTCACCACCTTCGCCATCGCCACCGCCGCGGTGGTGCCGTTCTCGGCCGAGGCCGTGGGCGCCGACCTGGACGTGGGTCTGCTGTGGGTGCTGGCGTTGGGCGGCCTGATGGTCATCCCGGTGTGGATGGCGGGCTGGGCGTCCAACAACAAGTTCGCCCTCATCGGCGGCATGCGCGCGGTGGCCCAGTCGATCAGCTACGGCGTGCCGCTGGTGCTGACGTCGCTGGTGGCGGTGGTGTTCACGGGTACCATGAGCCTGTCGGGCATCGTGAAATTCCAGATCGAGCACGGCTGGCTGGCGCTGTGGCCGCCCGGTCCCGGCGTGGTCGCCTTCGTCCTGTTCTACATGGCGCTGCTGGCCGAGTCGAACCGCATCCCCTTCGACATCCCCGAGGCCGAGTCCGAGCTGGTGGCCGGTATCACCACCGAGTACACCGGCATGAAGTTCGGCCTGCTGTATGTGGGCGAATACGTTCACACCATGGTCGGTTCGGCCATCGCCGCCGTCATCTTCCTGGGCGGCTGGGACGGCCCGTTCCACATCGCCTCGGGCCTGCACTGGATGGTCATCAAGACGGTGGCCCTGTTCGCCAGCGTGTACTGGGTGCGGTGGTCGCTGCTTCGCTTCCGCTCGGACCAGCTGATGCGGCTGTGCTGGCTGTACCTGGTGCCGGTGTCGCTGGGACTTGTGGTTTTCGCTGCGCTTTGGCGCCATTTCGTGCTGCGCTAGTCCGAGCCGTAGGAGTCGCTGATGGGATACCTGCTCGACAGCATTCGGGCGCTGGGAGTCACCGCCAAGAACATCGGCCGCAAGCCGGTGACGGTGCAATTCCCCAAAGTCATTCGCGAGCGCCAAGAGCGCTACCGCACCAGCTTTGCCCTGCTCAAGGACGAACAAGGCGAAGAGCGCTGCGTGGGGTGCCTGGCCTGTGAACGCATCTGCCCGTCGCAGATCATCCACATGTCCAGCACCAAGAAGGAATCGCCGGTGACCGGCAAAAAGCGCGGCTACCTCGACGATTTCACGCTGGACATGACGGCCTGCATCTTCTGCGAGCTGTGCGTGCAGGTCTGCCCGTTCGACGCCATCGTGATGCTCAAAGTGCCGCACGAGCCGGGCTACGTCCGCGAAGACCTGGTCCTCACCATGGCGAAGCTCTACGAGAATGCCGAGAAGCCGCTGACCTGGGGCAATGGCACCAAGCTGATGGAGATGCAGGAGCCGCCCAAGCCCGCGCCCGCCCAGGCTGCGGCTCCGGTTCCGGCTCCGGCTGCGGCTCCGGTTCCGGCTGCGGTTCCGGTTCCGGCTGCGGCTCCGGCTCCGGCTCCGGTTCCGGTTCCGGCATCTGCGGCTGCCGCCGAGCCGGCAAAGACGGAGGCGCCATGAACCTGGAAATGCTGATGCAAGACCCGGCCCTGTGGGGGTTGGGAATCGCCACGCTGGCGTTCGCCATGCTGGCGGTCTCGGTCAAGAACCTGGTGCACGCCGTGCTGTGGCTGGGCATGTCGCTGCTGGGCACGGCGGCGCTGTTCGCCAAGTTCGACGCGTCGTTCCTGGCCGCCATCCAGGTGCTGCTGTACGTGGGCGGCGTGGTGGTGCTGCTGATCTTCGGCGTGATGCTGACCCGCGAGCACGACAACTTGGCGGCCTTTCGCACCACGCGGCGGCCGGTGCGGGCGGCGCTGGTGGCGATCGCCCTCTTTGTCGGCCTGGTGCACGCCATCCTGAACACCCCCGGTCTGGGCGACCCGTCGGCTGGCAAGCTGGTGAGCATGCCCGACCTGGGCATGTCGCTGCTGGGGCCGTACGCCTTTGCCTTCGAGGTGTTGTCGCTGCTGCTGCTGGCCGCCATGGTCGGCGCGGTGGTGCTGGCGCGCAAGCGCGACCCCGGGCAGCCGTCTGCCAAGAAGTTGATTCGTCACCGCAACCTGGGGCGGCAGGTCGTCGAAGGCCTGGCCGCGACCGACGAGGTGGGCCAATGATCGCCATCCTCCTCATCGCCTCGGCGCTGTTCTGCGCCGGCGTGTTCGGTCTGCTGACGCAGAAGCATGCGATCGGCGTAATGATTGCCATTGAAGTTATGATTAACGCCGCCAATTTGGTGCTGGTCGGGCTGGGCCAGCACAAGGGCGCCGCCGTCGGCCAGAGCTTTGCCTTGTTCACCATCGCCATCGCGGTGGCCGAGGTGGTGGTCGGGCTGGCGATCGTCCTTCTTCTCTATCGGTCGCGGGGCGACGTGCAGGTCGACGAAGCCCGGGAGATGCGTCAATGAGTCCGCTGCTTATGGCCGCGCTGGCCACCCTTGGCATCCCTGCCGGTCTGACCCTGCTCTTTGGCGTGCTGCCGATGCTGCGCCGCACGGGCAAGCCGGCCGCCATCCTGTCGATCCTGGGCGCCACCTCGGTGCTGGGCATCGCCGGCTGGCTGTTCGCCACCTGGCTCGGCAACCCGACCGAAGTCATTCAGCAATCCACCGCCTGGCTGGTCCAGGCCGGCCGGCCCCTGGGCGAAGTCGGCGTCCGCTTGGACGGCATCTCGGTGTCGATGCTGCTGGTGGTGGCGGTGGTGGCCTGGTGCGTGCAAGTGTTCTCGCTGGGTTACCTGAGCGACGAGCCGCCCAACGGCCTGGGCCGCTACTTCACCTACCAATCGCTGTTCCTGTTCAGCATGAACCTGCTGGTGCTCGCCCCGGACCTGATGCAGCTGTTCATCGGCTGGGAGCTGGTCGGCGCCACCTCGTACCTGCTGATTGGTTTTTGGTATCCCAAGCCGGCCGCGGCCAAGGCGGCGATTAAAGCCTTTGTAGTCACCAAGTTCGCCGATTCGGGCCTCATCCTGGGCCTGTTGGTGCTGGCTGCGCAGACCGGCAGCTTCGCTTGGGATGCCCCGCTGGGCACCGGCGTGGCCGAAGTCGTCGCCGGGCTGCTGTTCGTGGCGGTGATGGGCAAGTCCGCGCAGTTCCCGCTGCACATCTGGTTGCCCGACGCCATGCAGGGTCCCACGCCGGTGTCGGCCCTGCTGCACGCCGCGACGATGGTGGCCGCCGGCGTCTACCTGATCGTCCGCGCCGATCCGATCTTTGCCGCCGCCACCCACGTGCGCGAATTCATGACGCAGCTCGGTGCGTTCACGGCGCTGTTCGCCGCCATCGTGGCTACGGTCCAGACCGACATCAAGAAGGTGCTGGCGTATTCCACGTGCTCGCAGCTGGGTTACATGATCTCGGGCCTGGGCGCCGGGTCGCTGCTGGGCGGCTACTTCCACCTGACCACCCACGCCTTCTTCAAGGCGCTGCTCTTCCTCGCGGCCGGCGCGGTCATCCACGCGGTGCACAGCAACGAGTTCGAGGACATGGGCGGCCTGTGGAAGAAGCTGAAGTTCGTGGCCATCGCCTTCGTCTTCGGCTCGCTGTCGCTGGCGGGCGTGCCCGGTCTGGCCGGCTTCTACAGCAAGGACCTGATTCTAGAGGCCGTCCACGAGTCGGGCGACCACTTCGCCCTGGCGGCGCTGCTGCTGACCGCGGGCCTGACCGCCTTCTACATGACCCGCGCGGTGGTCAAGACCTTCCTGGGCCAGATGAGCCACGCCGCCGAGCACGCGCACGGCCCTGGGCCGTCGATGAGCCTGCCGCTGCTGGTGCTGCTGGTGCCGACCATCGCCCTGGGTTGGGCGGCGCAGCCGTTCGCCACGCTGTTCGGTAAGCCCTACGAATTTCACATGGGCACAGTGGGTTATGCGGCGATCGGTCTGGGTCTGGGCGGCATCGCTCTGGGCTACCTGGTCTACGGCGTGGGCGCCCTGGGCTTCCTGCCGCGGCTGTTCGCCCCGCTGGGCAAGCTGGCGCGCAGCTCGCTGATGGATGAGCTCTGGCAGTCGGTCTACGAGATCGGCGGCCAGACGCCGTCGCGGGCCGCCGCGTGGATCGACCGCTACGTCGTCGACGGTCTGATGAATTTCTTGGGATGGCTCACCATCGTGGCCGGTCAGCAGCTCCGCAAGCTGCAGACGGGCGACGTGCAGGACTATCTGTACGCGGTCTTTGGCGCGGCCGCCCTTCTCGCACTGTTTGGAGGCTGGCGATGATCACGCTGCCTTGGCTGTCGATGACCGTCGCGGCCCCATTTATCGCGACCTTGCTGCTGCTGCCCCTCAAGGACACGCACAAGCTCGCGATGCGCCTGGTGTCCTTGCTGGGGGCGACCGTGTCGGTGGTCGGCTCGCTGGCCGTCTACCACTTCTACGATGCGGCCCAGGGCGGCCTGCAGCTGGCCGAGAACTATCCGCTGGTTCCCAAGCTGGGCATCACCCTGCGCCTCGCGGTCGACGGCTGGGGCGTGTCGCTGCTGCTGCTGACCGGCATCATCATCTTCACCGGCGTGCTGGCCACCTGGACCCTGAAAGAGCGCGAAAAGGAGTTCTTTGCCCTGCTGCTGACCCTGGTGGCCGGCGTGCTCGGCGTGTTCGTCGCCCAGGACCTGTTCGTCTTCTTTTTGTTCTACGAAATCGCCGTGTTGCCCATGTACGTGCTGATCGCCGTCTGGGGTAGCAGCAACAAGGTGGCCGAGGCCGGTCCCTTCAAATTCGTCTGGAAGATGTTCGACATCGGCGGCAAGGAATACGCCGCCATGAAGCTGACCATCATGCTGCTGGTCGGCTCGGCCTTCATCCTGGTCGCGATCCTGGCCATGTTCTTCGCCGCCGGCGGCGAGACGTTCGACATGAGCGTTCTCGGCAACATGAAGTACGACATGGACCTGCAGAAGTGGCTGTTTCCGCTGGTCTGGCTCGGCTTCGGCACCCTGGCCGGCGTGTTCCCGTTCCACACCTGGTCGCCCGACGGCCACGCCTCGGCCCCCACCGCCGTGTCCATGCTCCACGCCGGTGTGCTGATGAAGCTAGGCGCCTTTGGCGTGATCCGCATCGGCATGATGATGCTGCCCGAGGGCGCGCAGTTCTGGATTCCGCTGGTCGGCGTGGTCGCCGCGGTCAACGTGGTCTACGGCGCGCTGTCGGCCATGGCGCAAAAAGACCTAAAGTACATCATCGCTTACAGCTCGGTGAGCCACATGGGCGTGGTGATGCTGGGCGCGGCGACCCTGACCCAGGGCGGCTGGAACGGCGCGGTCTACCAGATGTTCGCCCACGGCATCATGACGGGCCTGTTCTTCGCCTTGGTCGGCTTGGTCTACGAGCGCGCCCACACCCGCTGGGTGCCGTCGATGGGCGGCTTTGCCGGCCCCATGCCGATCGTGGCGCTGTTCTTCACCATCGGCGGCCTGTCGTCGCTGGGGCTGCCGGGCACGGCCGGTTTCGTGGCCGAGTTCATGGTGTTTCTGGGTGCGTGGCAGAGCAAGGCGGCGTGGTGGGCCATCCCCGGCATCATCGGCGCCTTCATCACCGCCATCTACGTGCTGCGGGTGGTGCGCGACGTGTTCTGGGGCCCCGGTCCGTCCGCGGAGTTCCACGACATGCCCGACGCCCGCCGCACCGAATTGGGCGCTCTGGTGATCCTGGGCGCTTGCATCCTGGTGTTCGGCATCTGGCCGCGCCTGATCCTCGACTTCATCGACCCGTGCACGCGGACCTACCTCGGCCGGATCGTCCCGAACGCCGAGGCGATGCCGCTACCCTTGCCGCCCTCGCTCACGCGGCAGAATGCCCGCCAGATGCAGCGGCCGAACGCGGCACCCCAGGGCAACCCCGCCCTGCAGGGCGCGCTGCCCGGCGGCCCTGGCGTGGGTCCGGGCGGGATGGGGCCGAACGCCATGGGGCCCGGACCGATGCCGGGCATGCCGGGCGGAATGCCAGGCGGAATGCCGCCGGGAATGCCGGGTGCCATGCCGGGACCGGGCCTACCGCCCATGGGGCCGGGCTATCCCCAGGGTGCCCCGCCGCGGCCGGGGATGCCGATGGCGGCAATGCCGATCGGCCCGCAACCTGGCATGCCGCCGTCGCTTCCGCCGGGTAGCGCCCCGGGCATGGGGGCTCCGCCCAGTCCGGGTATGCCGGGCGCCGGTGTTCCGAGTCCGGGCATGCCGCCACCGCCGCCTCCGCCACTCCCACCGCCACCGTCGCCCGATCGGGCCCCCGCGCCCGCCGCGGCTCCCGCGCCGACCGGAGGTGTCCGATGAGCCTCGCTGATCTGCAACCCCTGATGTTGGGGCTGATTGTGGCCTGCGCCGCGCTGTTGCTGCTGCTGGTTGACCTGCTGCTCAAGCCCTCGGCCCGCCCGACCCTGGGCTGGCTGACCTTTGCCATCCTGACCGGCACGCTCGCCGCGTCGTGGCTGCTCCCCCTCGACGGCGAAGTGCAGGCCGGCGTCTGGCAAGGCAGCCTGTGGACAACCTTTTTGGCCCGCTTGATGCTCGGTGCCGCGGCGCTGGCGGTGTTGGGCGGCCTGGACTACGTCGCCCGCGCCTGGCCATACCGTCAGGGCGAGTACTACACGCTATTGCTGTTTTCGCTGGCGGGCATGGTGTTGCTGCCGGGCTGCCGCGAGCTGGCGGCATTCGTGGTGTGCTTCGAGCTGATGGGCATTCCGCTCTACGTCCTGGCCGCCTTTGGCAAGAACGAAAACGGTCGCAAGCCCGCCGAAGCCGGCATGAAACTGCTCTTGATTGGCGCCGCCTCTACCGCGATCACCTTCTTTGGCGCGGCGCTGCTGGTCGGCCTCGCTGGCTCCAGCCGCTTCGTCGAGCTGGTGCCCTACGAGCCCGGCCCCCTGCACGGGGTCGCGGCCCTGCTGCTGCTGGCCGGTATGGCCTTCAAGATCGGTGTGGCGCCGTTTCACATGTGGGTGCCGGATACCTACGAGGGCGCGCCCACGCCGGTGGTCGCGTTCCTGTCGGTCGCGCCCAAAGTCGCTGGGTTTGCTGCCTTTGCTTCGGTGTTTCTGGTGGCGACCCCCACCCTGGCCAGCACCTGGCGACCGATGCTGTGGCTCCTGGTCGTCATCACCATGGTGATCGGCAACCTGGTGGCCATTCCGCAGAAGAACCTGAAGCGCCTGATGGCGTTTTCGGGTGTCGCCCAGGTCGGTTACATCCTGCTCGGCTTCTTGGGTGGCGTGGAATTCGGCGCCGCGATGATGCTGTTCTACCTGGCCGCCTATCTGTTTGCCAATGTGGGCATGTTCCTGGTCGCCCACGCCATCGCCGAGGCCGGCGAAGGCGAGGATATCGTCCACCTCAACGGCCTGGCGCGCCGCTCGCCCTGGCTGGCGCTGGCGCTCTTGATGTTCCTGCTCAGCCTGGCCGGCATCCCGTTCGTCGCCGGCTTCTGGGCCAAGTTCTATGTGTTCACCGCGGCTTGGCGTGCCGGTCACGGCGAGATGGTGCTCCTCGGCGCCCTGTTCGCCACCGTGGCGCTGTTCTACTACCTGGGCGTGGCGCGCGCGGCGTTCGTCAACAAGAGCGAACGGAGCGGCCCGGTGCCCGTCAAGCGCCCGCTGGCCCTGGCGATTGTCGTCTGCCTGCTCGGCACCGTAGGCCTGGGCGCGTGGCCCAACCCGCTGGTCGAGGCGGCGCTGGCGGCGGTCCAGGGTCTTTACTAGACTCGGCTGAGCCAGCAGCGCGCAGTTTGCAGCATCGAGGCGGAGACTGCTTAAGTCCTCATTTCTACGCTGGTTGCTCGCATCGCTGGCCGCCCTGAGCGTGCTTGCCAGTGCCCGCCCAGCCTGCGCCTTTGACTACCTGGAACACATGTGGCTGGGCGACCGCGCCTGCCGCGACGCGCAGTTCCGCCTGGCGCAAGCGCTCCGGCCGGGCGACGACCGCCTGGCGGCGCGCTTCTTGGCCCTGGCCGTGGCCTGTCCCAGCGAGCCAGTCGGCCGGCGCGCCTACTGCGTGGGCGGCTACAAGCAGGCGACCGCCCAGCTCAACCACGTCGAAACCAGCGATTATCCTGCGACGTTCGGCGACTTCGCCGCGCTGCCGGACCACATCTCGGACTTTGGTCCGATCGCTGGTCTGACCCAGGCGGCGCAGCGCGGCCTGGTGGCCTGGCTGTGGCGCTGGCTGGCCGCGCCGGTGGGGGATGCGGGCGGCGTGGTCGGCGATGTAGGCGAAGATGCCTGTGAAACCAATGACTTGGTCGACTGGGAGCAGCTGGAAGACGACGTCAACCGCCGGCTGTCCCAGTGGCGCGATGCCCCCGGCGACGTGACGCCGAGCCTGCTCGAGGCCACGGCGCGGGCGCCGGCGGTGCGCGGTCCGCACGATGCGCCGGGTCCCTACAGCTTCGACAATCCGCACTACCTGGACCTGGTGCTGCGCAACCACGACCACTTTGGTGGCGAGGCTTGGCGCAACTGGACGGGCTTCCACTCGGTCGCCCAGGCCGTGGCGGCGCGGCCGTGCCGCGACTCGCTGGCGCTGAGTCCGGGCGATCTGCGGGCACTCGCGGTCGGCAATGTGCGATTCCAGCAGGTGAATTGGACGGAGCTGGACTCGCGGGTGCGGCGCCAGCTGGGCTGCCAACTGCAGGGCGAACTGGCGGCGCAGCGCGTGGCGCTCTGGGCTCGCAGCACCGACCCGACCTTGGCGCGCGCCGCCCAGCCGTGGCTGGCGCAGCTGAGCGAACCCGAGGGCGAGCCGCTGCGGCAGGCGATCGCCGCGGCCCTGGCGTCGCTGTCGCTGGAAGGGGCCGGACTGCACTTCCTGCAAGATGGCTTGTCCGGCGGCCACTTGCGCACCCTGCGGGCCGGCCGAAGCCTGGAGGACAGCCGCTACGACCACGACACCGACGGCCAGGCGGGCTTGGCCAGCACCCTGGTTACCCGCGCCGGCCCGCGCCGGCTGGTGGCCTTTGGCGACGGCTGGCTGCTGGGTCGGTCGGGCCGCTGCGGCGACCTGGACCTGGAACAGCCCGCATCGGCAGGGGAACCCAAGCGGCTGACCGCTTGCCTGCTGCAGCACCAGCGCGCTCTGCTGGTGGGCATGGGCAGCGCCAGCCTGGTCGACTGGGCCCTGGGCGGGGCGCTGGACAAGCCCGACCCAGCGATCTGCAAGGCCACCCCGCTGGCGCACTTCGCCTGCAATTTTCTGCCTTTGGCCCCTCCGCAGGCGGGCGCGTGGGCGGTGGCGCCCCACAGTCCAGTGCTGCCGCGCGGCGACCTGCCGGTGCCGCCGCCGCCGTTCACGTACGAGTCGCTGCTGACCGCGCTGGCCATCGACGGCGCCGGCAATGCCACGCAAGTTGGCGTGCGCATGGAGTTCCTGAGCCAGCTGGGCTCCACGGGTCACTGGCTGCGCAGCTGGGACGTGGGCCTGCTGACCCGCCTGCAGCCGCGCCACGGTCCCGACCTGGCCCTGGAGGCCGCGCACCTGTTCCACTTTCGCTGGGCGGCGCGCTTCCTGGTCCACGCCGGGCCGGTGACGACGATGTCGCTCTACGGCTTTGGCGAGGACGTGGGGCTGCGTTGGGGCCTGGGCGGCGCTGCCGGCCTGACCCTGCTGCCCGAGGGCTGGACCAAACTGCCCTTGGAACTGCGTCTGTCGTACCGCATTCCGGTGATCCTGTTCGACAGCCAGTACGGCTTTGACCGGCGCAGCATCGACGTGCCGGCGCAGTGGATCGAGTTCGCCTTTGGTGTGGCGTTCCTGTAGCCCGGACTCGACAAGCTCAGGGGGCCGTCTTACCCTGCAGGGACCGCGGCTCAACCGCCCTTGCCAGGTGCCATGGCCCACCTTCTGCACCCGCTGCACTCGTTGGCTACATCGCCGATCGCGCGGGCGCTGGCGGTCGCCGCGGGCGTGGCCGCCTGCTGGCTCGCGTTTGCCGAGCCGCCGGCCGCCAAGACCCGCAGTGCCGAGTTGCTGGGGGCTGAACCGTCCGGCGCCGTCGCCGTCGACAGCACGGACGACGGTCCCCTGGAGGTCTACAAAAGGTCGCACGCGGTCGTGATCGGCATCGACCAGTACCAGAACCTGCCGCAGCTGGGCGGCGCCGTCCGCGACGCGCAAGAGGTGGCCGAGTCCTTGAAAGAGCAGGGCTTCTCGGTGTCGCTGCTGCTGAACGCTCAGGCGACCCGCGCCGCCATCACCAAGCTGGTCGGCGATCAGCTGCCCGGCCAGGTGGGCCCGCAAGATCGCGTGCTCGTTTACTTTGCCGGTCACGGCCTGTCCCGCGGCGAGGGCGAGTCGGCCATGGGCTATCTGATGCCGGTCGAGGCCCAGCGCGACGCGCCGGCGTCCACCGCCATCTCGATGGCCGAGCTGCAGCGCTGGTTCGCCCAGTACCCGGCCAAGCACGTGCTCTACATGGCCGACGCTTGCTACTCCGGGCTGTCGATTGGCACGCGCGCCGTGGGCCTTTCGCCCGAGACCAAGCACTATCTGCGCGAAATCACGCAGCGTCCGGTGCGGGTGGCGCTGACCGCCGGCAGCAGCGGCCAGGAAGCCCACGAGCACATGGGCCACGGGCTGTTCACCTACTTCTTTCTGCAAGGCCTGGGCGGCGCCGCCGACGGCAACAGCGATGGGGTCGTAACCACGGATGAGCTGGCGGCTTTCATCAAGCCGAACGTCGCCAGCGTGGCCGCCAGCCAGTACCGCGCCCAGCAGCACCCGCAGTTTGCGCGGATGGGCGAGGGCGAGTTCGTGTTTGTGTCGGCACATACCCGAAAGCAGAGTCCGCCCAGTGCGCCGCAGGCGGCGGAGGGGTCGCAAGCCCCGGTGCGCTCTGTGCAAGCTCCGGCCGAGCCCGCCAAGCCGGCGCCGGCCCGGGCGGTCAAGCAGCCCATCCGTGCCGCGCTCCTGTACTTCGACTACGAGGGGCAGGTGGCGGACCTGGTTCCGATGCGCAAGGGCTTGGCGCAGATGCTGATTTCGGATCTGCAGGGCCAGCCCGGCGTGCTGCTGGTCGAGCGCGAGCGGCTGGAGGAAGTGCTCGCCGAGCTCAAGCTGCAGCGCGGCCGCGCCGTCGATCCCGCGACCGCCGCCAAGGTCGGCAAGCTGCTGGGCGCGCAGTACCTGGTGCTGGGGCGCATCAGCGACTTCATGGGCAAGCTGCGCATCGACGCGCGGGTGGTGCACGTCGAGACCGGCGCGCTGGTCAAGACCGCCCGCGCCGACGGCAAGCTCGAGGACTTCTTGGACATCGAGCAGTCGCTTGCCGGCAACCTGCGCGAAGGGCTGCAGTCGGTGCGACCGCCCGAAGCACCGCCGGCGCCCAAAGTGTCCCAGAAGGCGCCCCGCAAGATTCGCCCAGAGGTGCTGGTGGCCTACTCGCAGGCTCTGGACGCGCGCGATCGCGGCGCCGTGGACGAGGCGCGCCAGCTGCTGCGCAAGGCCCTGGAGCTCGATCCCCAATTCGCCCCGGCCGACGATGCCATGCGGCACCTGCCTCCGGCCGTGGGCCTGCAAAATGGCGGTGTTCCATGCACGATTCGCTGCTGACCGCCCAGAACCTGATGCCCGACAGCTCGCTCGTCAAGGTCGGCTACAGCGAGCACCAGGACGACGGCCGCCTGCGCTGCACCTTGTGCCCGCGCCACTGCACCCTGGCCGACGGCCAACGCGGGCTGTGCTGGGTGCGCGGCCGGGTCGGCGACAGCATGGTCCTGACCACCTGGGGCCGCAGCTCGGGCCTGTGTGTCGACCCCGTCGAGAAGAAACCGCTGTACCACTTTTTGCCCGGCTCGCCGATCCTCAGCTTCGGCACGGCGGGCTGCAACTTGGCCTGCCGCTTTTGCCAGAACTGGTCGATCACCAAGTCGCGCCACGACGACACCCTGCAAGTCCGCGCCACTCCAGACGCCATCGCCGCCCTGGCCGAGGCCCACGCCTGCCCGTCGCTGGCAATGACCTACAACGATCCGGTCATCTACATCGAGTACGCCGAGGCAGTGGCCCAGGCTTGCCGAGCGCGCGGTATCAAGACCGTAGCAGTGACAGCCGGTTACGTGGGCGACGCGGCGCGCGAGCGCTTCTGCCGGCTGTACGACGCCGCCAACGTGGACCTCAAGTCGTTCCGCGACAGCTTCTACCAGCGCCTCTGCGGCGCGCACCTGCAGCCGGTGCTCGACACGCTCAAGTACATGGTCCACGAAGCCAAGGTCTGGACCGAGATCACGACCCTGGTCATTCCCGGCGAGAACGACAGCGACGTAGAGATGGCCGATCTGGCCGGCTGGATCGCCCGCGAGCTGGGGCCGCACGTGCCGCTGCACCTGTCGGCGTTCCATCCGGATTTCAAGATGCTGGACCATCTGCCCACGCCACCGGCCCTGCTGCGGCGGTTGCGGACCGTGGCGCAGGCGCAGGGGCTGCAGCACGTCTACGTGGGCAATGTCCGCGACGCCGAGGCCAGCGCGACCTACTGCAGCCAATGCCGCGCGCCGCTGATTCGCCGCAACGGTTACCAGGTCACCGCCTACCTCTTGCACGACGGCAAGTGCCCGCACTGCGGCACGCCCTGCCACGGCCTGTGGAGCACCGCCGCCGGCCACTGGGGCGAGCGACGCCAGCCCGTGCTGCCCGCGTCGTAGCTGCCTGGACCTCGCCTCAACAAAAGCATAGGCTTGCTGCAACTCCCGGTGAGGTGCTCGATGCGTTCGCGGCATGCGTGGTTTGGTCCGTGGTTGCGGTTGGCAGTGGCGGCGGTGTGCGTGGTGGCGGTCGCCTGCGACGACGGCCATCCGGGGGCGCACGGGTCAGCCGATACCGCGGCGGGTGGCGACGCTGGCGCTGTGCAGGATGGCGCGGATGCGAGCGACACCCAGGCTGCGCCGTGGACGCCGCCGGCCGTCGCAGGCCCGGACCAGGGCGCCGACCTGACCCCGGGCAAGTGGGTGCTGGCCGCGGTGGTGTCGGGCAGCGACCAGATCGGGCCGGCGCTGGAGCAGGGTACCTTCGAGCTGCCCGGTCCAGGCCAGAAAGCCTATGGAACCACCTGGACTTCCGCGTCGATCAAAGACGGCTCGCTGCCGGCCAAGGGCGGCGGCACCCAGTACCAGTACGCGGCGATCGCGCTCGAAACTCCGCAGGCCTTGGGCGTAATTCTGCGGCTGGACCGCGCTTTCGACGTCTGGCTTGGCGGGCAGCGGCTGCCCGGCGACATCTACGGCTCGGGCCAGCTCCGTTTTGCCGGGCAATTGCAGGAAGGTACGACCCTGCTGGTCGTGCGCGGCCGCGGCGGTCAGGGCCTGGGCGTGTCGCTGCGCACCACCACTCACCGCGCCGTGCTGAACGCTTTGGACCTGACCCGGCCGGACCTGCGGGTGGGCGACGCCAGTTCGCGCTGGCTCGGCGTGCCGCTGCTCGTCCCCGGGGCGCCCGCGGCAGCGGCGGTGCAGCGCGTCACGGCGCGGGTCGTCGGCGACAGCCGCTTCAAGGCCACCGCCACCGAGCTGGCCGGAGTCGCGGGCGGCATGGTCACGCAACTGGCGTTCGCAGTTGAGCTTGCCGCGCCGCCGACCGCCGCCGGCGAGAATTGGACCATCCACCTCCAGGTCGACAGCCCGGGCTGGCCCGAGAGCTACGCCTTGGCGGTGGAGCTGCCCACGGTCGCGGTCGACGCGGCCTTTCGCCAGACTTTCCGCTCGCCCGACGACGGCTCGGTGCAGTACTACGGCGTGCGGCCGCCCGTGCAGCAGGGACCGAACCAGCCGCTGCTCCTGTCCTTGCACGGCGCCGGGGTCGACGCCATCGGCCAGGCCGGCGCCTACCACGCCCACCCCAAGATCTACATCGCGGCGCCCACCAACCGCCGCCCCTTCGGCTTCGACTGGGAAGAGTGGGGCCACGCCAACGCCTTGTTCGCGCTGGACGACGCCATGGCCCGCTTTGGCACCGACCCGCACCGCGTCTACCTGGGCGGCCACTCGATGGGCGGCCACGGCACCTGGACGGTCGGTACCCACCACAGCGACCGCTTCCGCGTCCTCGGCCCCTCGGCCGGCTGGGGCTCGTTCTACACCTACCAGGGCAGCAAGAAGCCCACCGGCCCAGTTGGCCGCGCCCGCGCCCACAGCGACACCCACGTGTACATGGGCAACCTGGCCCAGAACGCCGTGTACGTCATCCACGGCACCGCCGACGACAACGTGCCGTACAAAGAGGGCTTGGCCATGTTCAACGCGGTCAGCCAGATCAGCAGCGACGTGGGCCACCACTGGGAGCAGGGCGCCGGGCACTGGTGGGACGGCGACGCCAGCCCCGGCGCCGATTGCGTGGACTGGCCCGAGCTGTTCAGCTGGTTCGACAGCAGGCAACTGCAGATTCCGCGGTTGGATTTCAGCTGGCGCTCGCCCGGACCGTACTACAACCCGCAGCACGAGTGGTTGCGCGTCGCTTCGGCCGTGTCGCCGATGGACGACGTGACCATCACCAGCGCCGCCGACGGCAAGGGCACGGTGATCCTGACCACCCAGAACGTGCGCAGCCTGCTGGTCGACGGCGCGGTGCTGGCCAAGGCCGGCATCGCCACCCTGCGCGTCGACGGCAAGGACCAGCCGGTCGAGGCCAAGTCCATGGCGATCGGCCCGCAAGACGGCAAGCGGCCTGGGGTTTACGGTCCGTTCAACGCGGTGCACCAAAAGCCGTGGGCCTGGGTCTTTCCAGACGGCGACGAGGCGCTGGCGGGCGTGGCGGCCTACTTCGCCAGTACCTGGGCCGCGATCGGCAACGGCCAGGCCGCGGTCCTGCCGCGCAGCAAGGTCACGCCCGCGGTGCGCCAGCAGCTGCAGCTGGTCTGGCTAGGTGTGCCGGCGGCGCAGCTGGACCTTCCCAAAGGCTTTGCCCTGAAATGGGGCGACGGCGACGTCACTGTAGGCGGCAACGCGGTGGGCGACGTGGCGGTGCAGACCGTATTCGACGCCGGCGACAAGCTGGGTGCCGCCCTGTGGGCGCCCGCCGACCGCGCATGGTTGCTCTACTGGTTGGTGCCGTTCTCCAGCCGCTCGGGCATGCCCGACTACTTCACCTGGGACGAAAGCGGCGGCAAAGTCTCTGGTTTCTTCGACGCGACCTGGAAATTCGACCCTGCTTTCGCCAAGGGCTTGTAGCGGCTGCCCAGGCCTCACGGCTGCTTTTCGGCCAGGGCCTTCAAATCCACCAGGCCCTTCTCGAAGTCGCTGCCGACCATCTTGTCCATGTCCATCAGCAGGCCCATGGCCTTCAGCCCCAGGTTGTCGGCGCGACCCTCCATGACCCAGTCCACAGTGGTCTGGTTGCCTTGGGCGACCAGGTCGAAGCGGGTGTCGCTGGTCGACTGCCACGGCTCCAGGAATTCTAGTTTGATCTTCACTTGCTTGGCGGGTGTCGCCTCGACGATCGTCATGCGCCCTTTGCCGACCTGGTCGTTGCCGCTCCACTCGTAGATGGCGCCGACGCCCGAGGTGGTCCCCGACCAGGTCTTCTTCATGGCCGGGTCCAGCTTTTCCCACGGCGACCACTGGCTCCAGACGTGGAAGTCGACCAGCAGCGCGTAGACCTTGTCGGGCGGCGCGGCGATGCTCGCATTGCGTTTGACGGTGTAGTGGTCCGGGCGTGTGGCCACGACTGCCAGCAAAACGAGCAGCAGCACAGCGACAGCAATCAGGATCTTCTTGGCCATGGCATCCTCTCGGCGGGGAACTGGAACTGCGACCGTACGCGAGTTGTCGCGCCAGTGCAATTCAAATGCCGCCGTAGCCGCTCCTGTTGCCATCCTGTACGATGCTTGGCGCGGGCCAAGGCCTCGGGCGGTCGCCCGCGGATGGTTCGCCAGGCGGGCAACATGCCAACCCCTTTCGCAGCCAAATTGCCGATCGCTCGCGCCGGTGCTGTGCTGGTGGTGCTGCTGGCCCTGTTCGCGTGGTGTCCGGCGGCTTTGGCCGTTCCGCCCGCCGCGCTGCCCGCGGCCGATCCGTGGCTGCAATTGGCCCAGCGCGCCGCCGACTGCCTGGGCCGCGAGGACCCGCAGTGTGCCCGCGCCGTGCTGGCCGAGATCGACGCGGTGGCACCAGAGGGCTCGACCTCGCGCGAATTCTGGCACGGTATCGCCGACTTCCTGGCCGGTGACTACGCCAAAGCGCAGACGACCCTGCGCAAGATCGCCACGCACACCGGCGTGCCGCCCGGGCTGCGCGAACAGGCCGACAACTACGCCGACGTGGCCGAGGCCACCCTGGACATCCTGGCCGGCTGCAAGCCGCGGCCGCTAGTGGGCGGCAAGGTGGTGGCCTGGGTGCGCCCGGGCGCCGACGAGGTCCTGCTCGGCTACCTCGAAACGGTGCTGGCGCGGGCCTTGCCCAAGCTCGAGGCGGCCTTTGGCGCCGCCGGTGCGCCCATCACCGTGCACGTCTACCCGCACGCCGATGACTTGGCGCGCGTGTCCGGCCTGACGGTGGCGCAGATCCGCACCTCGGG
>JACRCU010000256.1 GCA_016218865.1 Deltaproteobacteria bacterium
CGGCCAGCGACGGTGTGGTGCTGCAGTACCGCATCCACGCCGCCCCGCAGCCGCGGCCGTCGGTGCTCTTCAGCCACGGCTTTGCCGAGCACGGCGCGCGCTACGGCCACCTGGTGCAGGCCCTGCTGCCGGCCGGAGTGTCGGTGATGGAGTGGGACCAGCGCGGCCACGGCAAAAGCGGCGGTCGGCGGGTGTTCATCGAGCAATTCGGTCAGTACATCGACGACGCGCTGCTAGCCATCGAGCTGGCCGCCAAGAAGTTGCCGGCGCCGCTGTTCGTGGTCGGTCACTCGATGGGCGGCCTGGTCACCTTGGCACTGGCGCGCCAGAAGCCAGCCGCGGTCAAGGGTTGGATCCTGTCGAACCCGGCGCTGAAGAACGCCGTGGTCATTCCGGCGTGGAAAGAGGCCCTGGCGCGCGGCGCGTCCAAGCTGCTGCCGCAACTGGCGGTGCCGTCTGGGATTCCGCCCGAGCACACCAGCCGCGATGCCGCCGAAGTGGCCGCCTACGACCGCGACCCGCTGAACAGCAAGGTGGCGACGGCGCGGTGGTACACCGAATTCGTGAGCATGCAGGCCGAAATCTGCGCCCGCCCGCAGGCTTTCGCCGGGATGCCGGCGCTGGTGCTGCTGGGTACTGGTGACCGCATCATCGACCCGCAGGCCACCCAAGCCTTTGTGGATCAGGTCGGCGGCGATCAGTTGCAGTTGCGCATCTATCCCGGCCACTATCACGAACTGTTCAACGAGCCCGAAGCCGACCGGCGCCAAGTCTTTGCCGACCTTATCGCTTGGATCGACAAGCGCTTGACCGCGAATTAGTTCCCAATTTGGGCCATCGTGCCTGCGAGTGCTGCCGTGGCCGCCTTGCCCTCTACCCCTTCCGCGCCGCTCGAGCTTGGTCGCTACCGCTTGGTGCGGCGGTTGGCCAGCGGTGGTATGGGCGACGTGTACCTGGCCGAGGCGGGCGGTGCCGCGGGCTTCGCCAAGCGCGTGGTCGTCAAGGTGCTGCGACCCGAGCTGGCGAGCGACACTCAGCTGGTGGCGCAGCTCATCGCCGAAGGGCGTCTGCTGGAGGCTCTGGATCATCCCAATATTGCTCAGATTCTGGATATCGGCCAAGACGGCGAGGCCTTCTGGCTGGCGATGGAGCACGTGGACGGCGCCGACCTGCGGGCGCTGCTGCGGGCCATGCCGCGCCGCACCGGCGCGCTGAATCTGAGCGAGGGAGCGACCTTGCATGTGGTGGTGGCGGTGGCGCGCGCGCTGGAGCACGCCCAGCACCGCAAGGGCCCAGACGGCCGCGAACTGCGGGTGGTGCACCACGATGTCTCGCCGTCGAACGTGATGGTGCGGCGCGACGGCCACGTCAAGCTCATCGATTTTGGCGTGGCCCGCGCCGCGGTGCTGGGCAAGCTGTCGCCGGGGGCCCTGCGCGGCAAGCTGCCCTACCTGAGCCCCGAGACGGCCGGGCAGCGCCCGGTAGACGGCCGCGCCGACCTGTTTGCCCTGGGGCTGCTGGCCTTCGAGTTGCTGACGGGCGAGCGCGCCATGGACGTGAGCGAGCCCAAGGAAATCGACGCCGCCCACCGCAAGCTGCCCGAGCGGATGGCGACTTTGGCCGGGCGCGGTGTCTCGGCGCCGGTCTGCGCGCTGGTTCAGCGCCTGACCCAGATCGAACCGGACAAGCGCTTCCAGGACGCGGGCGACGTCGCAACCGCGGGCGAGCAGCTGTTGGTGGCCCAGCAAGTCGGCTCGCCAGCGCGCCTTTTGGCGGGCGAGTTGGCGGCGGCCTTCGACCACATCGAGGCGCAGCGCGGCAGCTTCGACGCGACCTTGGCCGGCATCCTGGGGCTGGCCGAAGGCGAGCTGCCGTCGGATCGCACCGGTACCCTGAGCCTGCCCGGGTTGGACGTAGTGGCGGTAGCGGCGGCCAGCGCGCGCGACGAGGGCGCCGGACCGCGGCGGCGCTGGCGCAAGCGCTGGATCACGCTCGGGGTTCTGGTGTTGTTCGCGGCGATCGCCATCGGCTTCTGGGCGGGACGGCACAACGGCACCCCGGCGACTGGCGACGGCGCGGCCCTGGGGCAACCCGTCGCGGTGGTCGAGGCGCCGCCTGTCCAAGCGCCCGGGCGGCCCGAGCCGGTGGTCGCGCCCGCTCCCGCCGCCACGCCGACGCTGCTGGCCAGCGCCCCGGTCGAGCCCGAGGCCGCCCTGCCGCTGCCGCCCACCCAGACAGCGGAGCAGGAAGCTCCGTTGGCCAAAGGCGCTAAAATCAAAGATAAGTCCGCCGAGCGCAGCGCGCTCATCCGCATGCGGGTTCTGCCGGTGGCCTGCAGGGTGCAAGTCGACGGCGAGTTGCGGCGGCCGGTGGCGGGCGGTGACCGCTACGAAGTCCGTGTCACGCCAGGCGATCATGTCGTGACCATCCACGATCCGGGCAGCGGGGCCCGCCGCGTCATCCGCGTGACCGGCTTGAAGGACGGCGAAGAGCGCACCGTGGTCGGTGCATGCCTGGGCGAAGGCTGCCCGGCGACCGGCGAACCATGACCGAGCTCAACACCCTGACCCTGAGCGGACTGAGCCTCAGCGCGGCCACGTACGCCGAGCGCTACACCCTGCCCACCTTCCGCCTGCGGGTGGTCAGCGGTCCCGACGCCGGGCTCGAAGCCACCTTTGCCCGCCGTGCGATCGTCGTCGGCAGCGGCCCGGACTGCGATCTGGTGCTCGTCGACGCCTCTGTGTCACGCCACCACTTGCGGATCGTCGGCGACCGCTCCGGTTACCGCGTCGCCGACCTGGGCAGCAAGAACGGCACCTGGTTCGCCGGATCGCGGCTGGGCGAGATCACCGCCGGCGCCTCGGCAACCTTGCGTCTGGGCCAGACCGAGCTCCAGTACGAACAGCAGGCGGCACTGCACGAGATTGCCCTGTCGCGCGAAAGCGAGTTCGGCGTGCTGCAGGGTCAAAGCGTAGAAATGCGCGAGGCTTTTGCGCGGCTGGCCGACTTGTGTGCTGGCACCGAGCCGGCGGTGATCGAAGGCGAGCCCGGCACCGGCAAGCGCGCGGCGGCCCGGGCGGTGCACGCCCGCTCGGAGGTGGCATCCGGGCCGCTGATCCAGCTGGACTGCAGCACCGTGGACCCCGGCGAACTGGCCTCTGTGGCCGGCGCGGCCATTGCGGCCGCTGCCGGGGGCAGCCTGTTGCTGCTGGAATTCGACGAGTTGCCGGCGCCGCACCAGCCGCAGTTGCTCGATCTGGTGCAGAACTCCGGGCTCACTCCGCCGCGGCTGCTCATCACCCTGGCGGTACCGCTCGAACAGTCGGCGCGCGAGGGCCGGCTGCACAAGCAGGCGCAAAACCTGATGAAGTCGCGCAGGGTTACCTTGCCGCCACTGCGCCACCGCCCCGACGACATCGCTCTGCTGGTCGACGTGCTGCTGCGCGAGATCCAAGCCGGCCTGGGCGACCCGCGGCCGCTGATCATCTCGCACCGCACCATGGCGGCTTTGATGGCCCACCCCTGGCCCGGCAACGTCCGCGAGCTGCGTCGCCATCTGGAACGCGCCGCGCAGATGGCGAATTCGCGGCCGGCCGAGTTGGCGGTGCGCCCGCCCACCGGTGAGCCCGCCGCCGAACGCCCGCTGGACGTGCCCGACATCGCCTACAGCCAGGCGCGGACGCAGGTTTTGGCCCAATTCGACCGCACGTATTGCCAGCACCTGCTGCAGCGGGCCGGCGGCAACCACGCCGCGGCCGCCAAATTGGCCGGTCTGCCGCTGGCCAGTCTGGAACAATTGTTGCTGCGAGCGCTGGGCGAACCGGGCGACGACCGGTAGCGCACGGTCAACCGCGATCGCTAGGTGGGCATGGCGCCGAGAGAAGGTGGCAATAACCACTCGCCAACGGTCTAGATCGCACAAATTGCACAAAAAATTTGCGAATACGCCGGGCCGAAGTACCTTGATTCTACGGCCCGAGCGGCGGCGATCGCTGCGCGGTGCCTGCGAGTCTGGCGCTGGGCCAGCATGTGGAGTGCATTGTGATCAGAACCAAAACCGAGACGCTGGTGCGCACCCGCACGGAGTTCGACCGGGCCCTGCGGCAGGCGAATCTGAGCGCCGAGGAAGAAAACGTCTTGCGCATGCGCTACGGCGTGGTGGCTCCCGACGACACGGTGTTGTCCTTTCGCGGCACCGATTTGGCTGGGGCAGGGCAGCCCGAGCTGGCGGCGCAGCTGGCCGAGATGGAGCAGCGGGCGTTGGCGATGCTGCAGAACCAGCGGGTCGACGACGGTCGGCGCGCTTCGATCATCGCGCGGATGAAGCGGATTTGAACGAGCCGCGGCTGCTCCCGGTCTTGACACAAGGCAGGGGCAGCCCGGCGACGCGGGGGGCCAGTGCACGCCTCGAACAGCATGTCGCTAGCGCCGATGGCCCCTGATTTCGCAGCCCTGCTGCGCGAAAGCCCTCTCCACCACATCCAGAAACACCTTGACGTCGTGCGGTCGCTCTGGCATGGTACTGCCCCCGTCGCGGTCGATTCCCTGCGAATTGTCCCTGGCAGACACCTCGACCTGAATACCGATTTGACCAAACGGCCCGCCAGCACGGCAACGGCTTGCGGTCCATTGCTGACGCGCGCTGTATCCTTCGCCCTTGAAACGGCAATCGACATCGCGCCTTACCTAGTGAGTTCACCATGGCTTCCCCGACCCGAGTCGTCAAGCGCATCCGCAAGGCCAAGAAGACTGCCATGGGGCAGCAGCGCAAGCGCGAGCAGGCCCGTGCCCACCGCATCCAGTCCGAAAAGAAGCTGGCGGCGGCTCTGGGCGAGCACTTCAGCCTGCCCACCATTCGCTAATTCACTGGCCGGCCCCCCTGCCGCTCCTATCGCGGTGTGGGGCGCTGGTGCGACCGATCCGCGCATTGCGGCGCTGTCTTTCGCCGGTGCGCCGTCCTTCGCCAGTGCGCTGTCCTTCGCCAGTGCGCTGTCCTTCGCCAAGGTGACGGCGCGCCGCCCCTCCAAGCGCGCGGCGTCCAAATCGCCGGACACTTCGCCCGCCCCTGGCGCGGCTCCCCGCTCGGGGGGCTGGCGCTGGGGTGTGGCTGTTTTTGCCATTCTGATCGCTGTGTTCGCCGCCACTGCGCTGTGGGTCGGCAGCGGCCGCGGACCCACGCCGCCGCCGTTGCTCAGGCAATTTGCTGGCGCTCTGGGCATCGCGGCGCAGGCCGACTTGCCCGCCGACTGGACGCTGGATGGGCAGCCCCCCGAAAAGCCAGCGGATCTGTCGCTGGGCCAGCCGCTCGGCGCGCTGCCCGAGCCGTTCACCACCGCGCAACCGCTGGCGGCCTGGAAGACCTGGCAGCAGGGCAAGCTGCCCGAAGCCCTGAAGCTGGCTGAAGAAGCCTGGAAGAAGCTGGACGCGGGCAAGCGCAGCGAAGAGCGGCAGCGGCTGGCGATGCTGCTGACCCAATTGCGCTGGCTGAGCGGCGACCGCAGCGGTGCCCTGCAGATGGCCCGGCAAGCTTCGGCCCATCCCGCTTTGGGTATCGCGGTGTTGCGCTGGATCGTCGCCCGGGCCGACGAAGCCGGACTGTCGTCGGTGGCGCTGACCCTGGTGGGCGATCGCGCCGAGCCGGGGCTGCTGCTCTACAAAGCCAAGGCCCTGCGCCGCAACGGGGATCGCGAGGGCGCGGCGCGGCTGCTGGCGTCGATCGACGCGCCCATCGGCACGGGCCTGGGCAAGCGCTTGCAGGTCGAACGGGTGCGCGCGGCCCTGGCGGCGGGCGACGACGACAAGGCCATGGAGCTGCTGCGGCAGGGCTTGGCCAAGGCCGGCAAGTCGGCGGCGGCCGAGGAGCTGGTGGACCTGCTGCTGGGAAGCGGCGACACGGTCTGGCAAAACCGCCTGAAGAGCCGGCCGCAGGACGCCGCGGCGGTGCTGGACGCGCTGGTCTACTCGGCGCAGCGGCGGCGCTACACCCGGGCCATGCCGGCGCTGGAGGCCCTGGCGGCGCAAGCGGGCGTGAGCAAAGCGGTCCGCTGCCATGCGACCAGCTGGGCGGCCAAGTGCCGCGACCGGCGCGCCGAGTTCGACAAGTCGGTGGTGCTGCTGGAGAAGCTGGACGGCTGCGCGGGCGATGCCGAGGTGGGCGCCCTGGCGGTCGACGAAGATCCGCTGGGCAAGGGCGACGTGGCCTACCGCACCGGCCGGGCGCTGGCGCTGCAAGGCAAGGCCGAGGCCAAGAAGTGGCTGCAACAGGCCATCGATCAAGGGATTTCTGGCCTGGACGGCGACGACGCCAAGACCCTGCTGAGTCTGATGGGCAGCACCGATGCGCTGGCCGTGCTGGAGAAGCAAGGGCCCGTGGCCGCTCAGGATTACGCCGAGCGCGACATGGTCGACGTGGCGGTGTGGCGGGTGGCGCTGCAGCGGATGATCGACAGCAAGTGGAAGGAGGCGCTGCCGCTCTTGGATCGTCTCGCCGAAGTCCGCGACCGCGATGCGCTGCCCAAGGGCGAAGCGGGCGAGAGCCTCCGCTACGACGACCGCGACTGGGGCCGCGGCCGCGCCGACTACTTTGCCGGGCGGGCGCTGCACGAGCTGGGCAAGCGCGAGCAGGCCGAGGGTCGCTGGAAACGGGTCGTAACTCGGCATCCCCTAAGCTACTATGCCTCGATGGCGATGGCGCAGTTGCAGGCCCACGCCAAGCTGGCGCCCAAGGATGTGATCGATGACCGCAGCATCACCACCGGGCCACAGGTAGGCGACGCCGTGCTGGCCGATCCCGGGGTGCAGCGCGCCCGCCTGCTGGGGCAGCTGGGCTGGCACGACGAGGCCGGCGAAGAGCTGGACGCCGCCGGGCTGGGCCGCGACACCTCGGCCAACCTGAAGTGGCAGACGGGCGATCCCGGCAAGGTCTGGACGCGCGCGGCCCTGGACGCCGAAGCCGGCCGCTGGGTCAGCAGTCACGCCATCGGCCGCGACGTGCTGCGCGCCTACGCCACCGCCTACCCCGGCGACGGCAACCGCCAGGCGTGGGAAGTGGCCTTTCCGCGGGCCTATTCGGACCTGATGCAGGCCGCCGCCAAGGAATTCGAGCTGCACCCGTCGATCCTGTACTCGATCTGCCGCAGCGAGTCGGGCTTCAACCCCAAGGTCGAGTCGTCGGCCCACGCCATCGGCCTGCTGCAGCTCATCCTGCCCACCGCCAAAGAGATGGCCAAGGGCCTGGGAGTCGAGGCCAACGAGGCCACGCTGCGCCAGCCCGCCGTCAACATCCGCTTGGGTGCCAAGTACTTGAAGCGCCTGCTCGACCGCTTCGAGCGCGAGCAGCAGATGGCGGCCGGCTACAATGCCGGCGGCGGTGCGGTGGGGCGGTGGCGCAAGCAGCGCGGCGACTGGCCGATGGACCTGTTCGTCGAGACGATCCCGTTCCGCGAGACCCGCGACTACGCCAAGCGGGTCACGTCGAGCATCGCCACCTACCGCGCGCTCTACTACGGTGAGCCGCTGTATGCCCTTGGTCTGACGCAGAAAGCTCTGCCAACCGCCGAGGAGCCGGCCACCGAACCCAAGTCGGGACAGGCGAGTCCGGCCGGCCAGAACGCCCAGGTGGTCAAGCGCGCCCAGCCGGCGCCGGTCGAGGCAGAGGCGATCGAGCCCGCGACGGCACCCGAGCCGCGGCACCACCCGCGCGAGCTGCGAAAACAACGGCAGCGCGCCGAGCAGCTGGCCAAGATCCTGGTCGAGCGCGGTCAAGCTCCGCGGGGTCACGCGGCCAAGGGGCGCGCCGGCAAGCGCGGCGAGAAAGCCCTGCTGGTGAGCGCGGTCATGCGTCCTGCGGCCGAGGCCAAGCACGGCAAGGCCGCAGCCGGCAAGCCGGGCAAGCGGAGCGCGGTTGCCGCCAAGGCCCACAAGGTGGCGGTCAAGTCCGCTCCGGCTCAGGCCAAAGCAGGCAAAGCGCGCGCCCATGCGCCGGCAGCCAAGCCTGGGGCACCGGCCGGCAAGACCGGCAAACGCCACGCCCGGCGCTGACACCGAACCAGGCTTGCTCGGCTCGAAAGTTTGGGCCAGTCACCGGGCCCGAACCCACGTCCCCGCCGGATTCTCGCCAGTTGCAGGCCGGGTGCGTCGAGCCCTGGTTGCGCGAATCCGGTGGGCCGCGCCTGAATCCCAACCGCAGCTGGCGCGTCGAAGCTGTGGGCCGCGGGAACACCCGGCCGCGCTGCGGCGTTGAAGGCTTGATCGCCACCGCTGCGCAAGGAGTCCGCCGCCACGAACGCCACCCCCGCCACCACCAGCCCCCTCGCGACCGTCCGCGCTACCGTGGGCCGTGCCCAGCGCCGGCTGTGGTGGCAGACGTTTGCTCTGCGCGTGGCCCAGGTTCTGCCCGCGTGGCTGACGGCCGCGGCGGGTTGGCTGCTGGCGGTGCGCCTGGCCGTGTGGCCGCAAGCGTGGGACAGTGCGGCGATCGCGGTCCTGGCGGGCAGCGCGACCTTGCTGCTGGGTTGGCCCCTGTGGCAGCGGCGCACGGCCCTGCAGGTGGCGCAACTTTTGGACCAGCGTGCGGGCACTTACGACGCCCTGGCCACGGCCCTGTGGCTGCAGAGTCAGCAGCGGCGCGACGGCTGGGTCGAGGTGCAAGCCCAGCGCGCGGCGCAGCTGGCCGGTGGCCTGGCGGTGGCCGAGCTGGTGCCGTGGCCGCGCATCAACTTCTTGGCCAACGCGGCGGCCCTGGCGCTCTTGGCGAGCGGCGTGGGCGTCCCCCTGCCCGACGTGGCCCAGGGCGGCGCCGCGGCGGCGGTGGCTCCGGAAATGCCCAGCAGGCACCAGGGCTTTGCTACGGCCCGCGATGCCTTGGGGCGCGACGCGGCGCAGCTCCTCACCGCCGACGTGCGGCTGCTCCGCGAGCTGGAAGGCCAAGTGGACGATCCGGCCACCCGCAAGTGGCTGAGCGAGCTGCGCCAGGTGGTCGAGGCCGTGCAAGAGGGCCGCATCGACAAACGCCAGGCGCTGGAACAGCTTGCGGCGCTCGAAGCAGCCCGGCCGCACAGCGACGACCCGGCTTCGGCCCAGGGCGACGGCAAGAACGGCGAGGATGCCGACGAGGCCCAGCGCCAGCGCGATGCGGCGGCCCGGCAAGCGGTTGCGGATGCCGCGCAGAAGGCCCTGGATCAGGCGCCCGAAGGCGAGATCAAGGAAGAGCTGAAGAAGGCGGCCGAGCAGGGCGATCTGGGCCTGATGGCGAAAGTTCTGGAGAAGCTTGCCGAAAAGGAGCTGAGCGACAAGGACATCGAGAAGTGGCGCAAGACGCTCGAGAAGTTCGCCGACGCGCTGAAGGACACCAAGGTGCCCGACAAGCTGAAGGAATTGGCCAAGAAGGTCTCGCGGCTGGAGCAGAAGCGTGCCGAGCAGGGCGGCCTGAACCCCGAGCAACAGAGTCGGCTGCAGGAGGCGCGCCACCAACTGGAGCAGCTGCGCAAAGAAGTCGGCGACGTGGAAGGCGCCAAGCACCAGGTACAGCGCCTGGAGCGGCAAGCGCGCATGGCGGCGGACGAGCTGCGCCGGCAGCAGGAGCAGCAGAGCCAGGCCAAAGACAGTCGGCTGGGCAAGCAGGGCGACCAGAAGGGCGGCAAAGAGGGCAACCAAGGCGACGCGAAGGGCGCCAAAGAGGCCGACAGGAAAGCGCAAAAAGGCCTGCGCGAGGCCATGCGCCAGGCGGCCGGCGAGCTGCGGCGGCAAGACGACGAGCAGAAGGCGCGCCAGGCGCAGCGCATGGGCAAAGAGCGGCTGCGCGACGTCCGCGAAGGCCTGTCGCGCGGTGGCAACGGCGACAAGCAGGCCGGTCGCGGCGAGCAGGGCGAAGAGGGCGAAGAAGACGGCGAAGAGGGCGATTCCAAAGAGGGTCAGGGCCGCCAGAGCAAGGCCGGCAGCGGCGAGCCAGGTCAGGGCGGCAAGCCCAAGGCCGGCAGCGGCAGCAAGCCCGGGCAGAGCGGCCAGGACGGCCAGGGCCAGGGCAGCGGCGGCAAGAAGGGCTTCCAGCTGGGCCAGCGCGGCCTGGGCGGCAAGACCCGCACCGACCTCATCAACGACGGCTACGAGCAGCGCCAAGACGGCGCCAAAAGCGGCAGCAAGCCCGGCACCGGCAAGGGCGACAACCGCGAAACGGGCAAGGACCCCGGCATGCAGGCCGCGCGCACCGAAAAGGTCCAAGGCCAGCACGGCGACGGGCCCGACGTGAAGAAAACCTTCATGGAAGCGGCGAAAAAGGGCTTTGCCCGCCGGGGTTGGCGCGACGTGTACGTGGACTACAGCAAGGTCGCCGAAGAAATGGTGGACAAAGAAGGCCTGCCGGCTGGGCGCAAGGCGCTGGTTCGCCGATACTTCGAGCAGATTCGCCCGCGCGATTGACCGCGGCCAACCGGGGAGCGCATGAGCGACAACCTTTCGCAGCAGCAAGTGACGGAAAAGATGGCGTGGATGGCCGAGCGGCTGGCCACCTTGCGCGGGCAGTTGGCGCGGGTGGTGGTGGGCCAAGACGCCGTCATCGAGGCGGTGATCCTGGGCATGCTCGCCGGCGGCCACGTGCTGCTGGAGGGCGTGCCGGGCCTGGGCAAGACGCTGCTGGTGCGGACGCTGGCGCAGGCGCTGGACCTGCAGTTCGCGCGCGTGCAATTCACCCCGGATCTCAAGGCTTCCGACGTGCTCGGCACCCAGGTGCTGGTCGAGGACGGCCAGGGCGGCCGGGCGCTGGTGTTCCAGCAAGGGCCGATTTTTACGCAGGTCCTGCTGGCCGACGAGATCAACCGCGCCACGCCCAAGACCCAGTCGGCGCTGCTGGAGGCGATGCAAGAGCGGTCGGTGACCATCGGCACCAAGACCTACACGCTGCAGGCGCCGTTCTTTGTGCTCGCGACCCAGAATCCGCTTGAGATGGAGGGGACGTATCCGCTGCCCGAGGCGCAGTTGGACCGCTTCGTCTTCAAGATCGAGGTGCCGTTCCCCACCACCGAGGAACTGCACACCATCGTGGAGCGCACCGTGAGCGGCCACCTGCCCGAGGTGAACAAGGTCTTGACCGGGCAGGAGATTCTGACCATCCACGAGTTCGCCATCGGCTGCCCGATCGCCCGCCACGTGGTCGACTACGCGGTGCAGCTGGTGCACGGCTCGCACGGGTCGCTTGGGTCGGTCAAGCGCTGGATCCGCGCGGGCGCCTCGCCGCGGGCCCTGCAAGCGCTGGTGATGGGGGCGAAACTGCGCGCGCTGCTGCAGGGGCGGCCTGCCGCGGCCATCGAGGACGTGCGCGCCCTGGCCAAGCCCGCGCTGCGCCACCGCCTGCTGCTGTCGTTCGACGCCGAGGCCGAGGGCGTGCGCGCCGACGCAGTGGTCGAGCAGATGCTGCAAGAACTGGATAAAAAACTCCGCTGACGAGGACCCATGGCCACTTCGTCCAGCGATGACCGACTTCCGGACCCCGACCGCAGCATCGCCCAAGTGCGCGCGGACCTGTTCGACCCCGCCTTCTTGGGCCGGGTCGAGCAGCTGGCGCTCCTGGCGCGGCGGATGGTCACCTCGGGGGCGCAGGCGCACCGGCGCAGCAAAAAGATCGGCTCGGGCCTGGAGTTTGCCGAGCACCGCGACTACTCGGCCGGCGACGACATGGCGCAGCTGGACTGGGCGCTGCTGGCGCGCTCGGATCAGGTGCAGATCCGCGAGTACGAGGAAGAAGAGGACTTGTCGGTCTACTTCTTGGTGGACCACAGCCAGTCGATGGCCGTGGGCGCCGAGGGCGAGATCAGCTTGCTGGATCGGGCGTTGCAGATTGCTGCGGCGCTCGGTTACATCTCGCTGTCCAACTTGGACCGGGTGAGCGTAGTGCCGTTTGCCCAGGGCGCCGGGGCGCCGATGCGGGCGGTGCGCGGTCGCGGCCAGTTCTTTGCGGTGCTGCGGACGCTGTCGGCGGTCAAACCGGCAGGCAAGACCGACATCCGCAAGGCCATCGACGACTTTGTCCGCCACCAACCGCGGCCAGGTTTGGTGGTGCTGATCAGCGACTTCTTCGACCCCAGCGGCCTGGGCGACGCGCTGAGCCTGCTGGCCTACCGCGGCTTCGAGCCAATGCTGCTGCACTTGTGCGACCTGCAACTCCTCCAAGCGGGGGCCTATGGCGACGTGACGCTGGTCGACAGCGAGACCGGCGAGCTGTGCGAGATTACGCTCACGCCGGCGCTGATGGCCGATTACCGCAAGGCGTTCGCGGCGTTTTCGGCCGACTTGGAGCGGGCGGCGCGGCAGGTGGCAGCGCGCTGTCTGCAGCTGGACGTGGCGGTGCCCTTTGACGAGGCGGTGCTGAAGGTCTTTCGCCAGGGGGGCTTTCTGGGGTGATCGCCTCTGCCGAGCTGAACGACTGGCTGCTGCGCGCGTTGGCGGCGCTGGCGGCGCTGGTGCTGCTGTACCTGCTGCGGCCGCGGCGGCGTCAGGTCGAGGTGCCGTTTGGCGGGCTGTGGCGGCAGGTGCTGGGGGCGACCCAGGCGCGCAGCTTGGGCCGGCGCTGGCAACGGCTGCTGAGCTTCTTGATTTTCCTTGTGATCCTGGCGCTGCTGGTCGGATCCCAGCTGCACGACCTGCTGGACCCAACGCTGCCGGTGCGGCCGCCGCGGCGCGGGTCCACGGTGCTGCTGCTGGATCGCTCGGCCTCGATGGCGACCCGCGATGCCGTGGTGCAGGGGGCGCCGGTCGCGCGGCTCGACGACGCCAAGCAGCGTGCCCGCGAGTGGCTTGTGCGCCAGCCGCCCGACGAGGACGTGCTGTTCGCGGTCGCCTCGGGCAGCCTGGAGGTCCGCGCCGGCTGGGGCAGCGACCGCCAGGCGCTGCTGAAGACCTTGGACCAGGTCACTGCGAGCCAGGGCGGCCTGGACCTGAACCGCGCCCTGCGCAGCACCGCCCAGATGGTGCAGGGTCGGCCGGGCGCGCGGGTGCTGGTGGTCAGCGACGGCGGCCTGCCGCTGCAGGAGCTGGAGCCGCAGACCGTGCCGGTGCAGTGGCTGTGGGCGGGGCCCCTTGCCGCGCCAGCGTACGACCCCAAGCAGCCCTACTACCTGGACAATTTGGCGGTGGAGCAGGCGGCGATCCGCGCCAAGGCCGACGACCCGGACCGCGGCACCCTGACCGTGCAACTTCGCAATGACACAGGTAAAACTGTGGCAGCGCGCCTGGCCATCTTCGCCGCCGACCACGGCCAGACTCCCGGTGAGCTGGCGCGCGACCGCAACCTGCGGCGGCTGGTCGACGTGGAGCTGCCCGCAGGCGCCACCACCGTGCAAGTTGCCGATCTGGAACTGGTCGACGCGCGGGTGGCGGTGCGGATCGAGCCGAGCCAGCCCGGTCTGGTCGACCGCGCCCGCTGGGACGACTGGGGCCTGGCGGTGGTGGCAGCGCAGCGGCGCCTGAAGGTGCTGTGGGTCGGCGACGAAAACCACTACCTGGGGGCGGCGTTGGCCGCGACTGGTCGGGTGGAGCTGCAACGGCTGGCGCCCGGCGACTACCAGCCGGCGGCGTGGCGCGCCGTGGACCGCGCTCGGCACGGCATCGATCTGGCGATTTTGGATGGTGTTTCGGCCGAGGCGCCCGACGGACTGCCGAGCTGGCGGCTTGGCATCGACCTGGCCCGCGACGTTACCCAGCTGGCCCGCAACCCAGAAGTGCTGGTGCGGGCAGCGGATCACCCGGCGATGCGCGGCGTCAGCTTCCAGGACACCAACTTCGACGTGGTGCGGCTGCTGCCGGCCCGGCCGGCCCGCGAAACGGGCGGCGACGGCAAGGGGTTGCCGGGCTCCGGTTCCGGTTCCGGTTCCGGTCCCCACTTGGCCGAGTCCACTGGACTCGCCCATCCCTTTGGGCACGTGGGGGCCCCTGGTTCCGGTTCCGGTTCCGGTTCCGGCTCGGGCTCGGGCTCGGGTTCCGGTCCCCGCGCGGGCGAATCGGCGGCGCAGGTGGTCCTGGCGGCGGCGACCCAGGGCGGCGGTCGCAGCGCGCCGGTGATGGTCGCCAGCGAGTGGCCGGTGCGGCGCCTGACGTGGGGCATCGACCTGGCCGAGACCGACCTGGTGGGCCGCTACGCGCTGCCGATCCTGGTCAGCAACGCCCTGGCCTGGCTGGCGGGCGAGGATCAGCCGCTGTTGCAGCCGCTGGAGCTGGGGCGACCGTGGGCGGTGGACGCGCCGATCCCGGGCGGCGACTGGCAGTACCGCGAGCCCGAGCAGCCGCCGCGGCCGGCGCGCCTGTCGGCCGGCCAGTTCGTGGGCCTGAGCGAAGCCTTCGGTCTGCATCAGTGGACACATGTATCCGGTGAAGTGGTGGTGCGCCCGACCTGCCTGCCCGCCAGTGAACGGCCGACGGCGCTGCTGCGGCAGGGACCGGCGGTGGTCGATCGCCCGGCGGCGCCGCCCAGCGACACACAAAGTAACTGGCCGATCTACATGCTGTATCTGGCGGCGGCGCTGCTGGCGTTGACCGTGGAATGGAGCGCCTACCTGCGCCGGAGGACCGCATGAAGGCCGGCCTACGCACACGGCAAGCGCTGTGGCTGGTCCTGGTGGCGGTCGCGGCGGTAGCGTCGGGGATCGCGGCCCAGCACTACTGGCCGCAGGCGCAGGCGGCGCTGGCAGTCCACGGGGTGGCGCTGGCGCGGCCGTGGGCGCTGGGCCTGGCCGGCCTGGGCTGGCTCATCGTCGCGCAACTGCCCTGGCGGCTTACCGATCTGCCGCGCTGGCAGGTGGCGCTGCAGGCCCTGCTGCGGGCGCTGCTGCTGGCGGTACTGGCCGTAGCGCTGGCGGGGCCCGAGAGCGAGCGTCTGCGGCCGCGGCGCCCGCAAGTGGTGCACCTGGTCGACCGCTCGGCCTCGGTGCCGGATGCGCTGCTGCGGGCGGCGGAGCAGGGCGTGCTGGACAGTGCCCGCGCCCTGGCCACCTGGGACAAGACCCACCCGCGCGAGGGCGATACCGCCGCGCCGCCGCTGGCGGTGGTGGCCTTTGACGGGACGGCGGTGCGCCTGCCGATCGAGCCGACCCTGGCCGCGCTGCCCAGCTTTGTCCGCGCCCCCGAGACGGCGACCGCCACCGACCTGCAGGCGGCGCTGGCGCTGGGGCTGGGCCTGCTCGACGGCCACACGGTGGCGCACTTCGTCTTGTGGTCCGACGGGTTGCAGACTCAGGGCGAGGCGCTGCACAGCCTGGGCCCGCTGCAGGCCGCCGGGGTCCAGCTGCACCTGCCCCTGCTGCCGCCGCTGCCGATCCAGCCCGAAGTCCTGGTCGAGAAACTGGAACTGCCGGCCAAGGTCCGCACCGGCGTGCGCTTTGCCCTGGCGGCGACGCTGCAGACCAACGCGGCGATGCTGGTGCGCTGCGCGGTGACGGGGCCGCCCGACCCGCCGGCACCGGTGGTCCAGCAACTGCAGACCGGCACCCAGCGGGTGGACCTGGGGCAACTGCGCCTGACCAAGCCGGGTTTCGTCGATCTGGCGGTGGAGTGCACCAGCGTGACCGGCCAGGACCGCTTTGCCTCGAACAACCAGCTGCGCGCCCGCGTCGCGGTGGAGCAGCGCCCGCGTCTGCTGTACGTAGAAGGCGGCGGCGAGCGGCAGGCGGTGGCCCTGACCAGTGCGCTGCAGGACGACTTCGAGGTCGACACCCGCCCGGCCGACGGGCTGCCGCGCAGCCTGGGCGGCCTGCTGCCGTACCAGGCGGTGATCCTGTCCGACGTGCCGCGCGTGGACCAGCTGGGCGTGCCGCTGCTGACCGACGGCGACATGCGCAACCTGGAGTCGTATGTCCGCCAAGGCGGCGGTCTGCTGGTCATCGGCGGCGAAAATAGCCTAGGCTCCGGCGGTTACCAGGACACCTATCTGGACAAGCACGTCCTGCCCGTGCACATGGACGTGGAGTCCAAGGTCGAATTGCCGTCGATCGCCCTGATGCTGGCGGTGGATCGCTCGGGCTCGATGGCCGGGCCCAAGATCGAGCTGGCCAAGGCGGCGGCGCTGGCTACGGCCAAGGCGCTGGCGCCCGACGACCTGATCGGCGTGGTCGCCTTCGACTCCGAGTCGCGGCTGGCGGTGCGGCTGCAGCGGGCCGGCAACAGCTACCGCATCGAGTCGGACATCGGCAAGCTGACCGCCTCGGGCGGCACCCACATCTACCCGGCGCTGGACATGGCCTACCAGCAATTGTCCAGTGCCCAGGCCAAGATCAAGCACGTGCTGCTGATGACCGACGGTCAGGCGCCGCGCGCGGGCATCGACGCCTTGGTGCGGCAGATGCGCCGCGGCAACATCACCGTCTCGGCGGTGGGCGTGGGCGGCGACGTGGACCGCAATCTGCTGGAAAGCATTGCGGATCGCGGCGGCGGCCGCGCGTACTTCACCGACCGCCCCGAGAACCTGCCGCGGATTTTCGTCCGCGAGACCAAGATGTTGCACGGCGAGTCGGTGGTCGAGAAGGCCGTGCAGGCGCGCGTGGCCCCCGGCCTGGGTCGCGTGGACCTGCTGCGCGGCGTGCATATCAGCGAAGCCCCCAATCTGCTTGGCTTCTTGCCCACCCGCGTCAAGTCGGGCGCCGAGGAGATCCTGCGCCTGAACAACGGCAAACCGCTGCTGGTGCGCTGGCGGCTGGGGCAGGGCAAAGTCAGCGTATGGACGAGCGATCTGAAGAACCGCTGGGCCACGGCCTGGACACGCTGGCCCGACCACGCCCGCCTGTGCCGGCAGATCGTCCGCGACGTGCTGCAAGAAGAGCTGGGGCTCGACGTGGCGGTGCGGCTGCTCCGCGAGCGCGACCGGCTGCGGGTCGTGGTCGACGCCATCGACGACGACGGCACGTGGCTGCAGGGCATGGTGGGCGAAGCCAGCTTGCGCGGACCGGACGGCAAGGTGGCAATGCTTCCGCTTTCCGAGGTAGCGACCGGGCGTTACGAGGCAGTCGTGCCGCTGACCAGCGTGGGCGCCTACGACGCGGAAGCGCGCCTGCGACCGCCGGGCCAGCAGCGGGTCCTCGCCTCGGGACGCGCCAGCGTGGTGCACCCGTATCCCGATGAACTGCGGATTTCTACCGGCGAAGTCGGCGTGGGGCCCGAGCTGGCCAAGGCTACTGGCGGCAAGCCGAACAGCCAGCCGGCCGATTGGCTCGACACCCGCGGCCTGACCCACCAAGCGCGCACGCCGCTGTGGCCCGAGCTGGTCAGCCTGGCGGCGCTTTTGCTGTTGCTGGACGTGCTGTTGCGCCGCATCCGCCTGGGTCGCGCGCCGTCGGTGCGGTGGCATGCGCTGCGCAGGACCCGGTTGTAGCCCGTCCTTGGCGCTGTCACCGGCTTGTTGCTTGACGGCGCTCCCTCGCGGCGCGACCCTCCCGCCGTCGCAAGCGAGCCGCGGCGGAGGGCACCATGGGCGAGACCTGCTACTTGAACCTGCACCCTGGGAGCGGCGAGATCGCCCATCACTATGGTTCGCAAGTGCATTTGCTCAGCGACACGCTGGCGCTGACCTGGCTGGCGCGCCTGTCGCACCCGTCGTGCGTGCAGCCCGAGGTCAACCGCCTGGTGCAGCTGCTGTACCGCGGGCTGGTGCGGGCGCTGATCAACCACGAATTCCCGCGCAAGGTGGTCAAGTCCGAGACGCGGATGAGCAAGTTCACCGATCAGGGCTTCTACCACGGCCAGATCATCGACCCGGATTTGGACGTGACCACCGTGGACATCGCCCGCGCGGGCATTCTGCCGTCGATGGTCTGCTTCGAGGCCCTGTGCGAAGTGCTTGATCCGGCGCGAGTTCGCCAGGATCACATCCTGATGAACCGCACCACCAACGACCAGCAGCAGGTCACCGGCGCCGGCATGTACGGCAAGAAGATCGCCGGGCCGGTCAAGGACCGCATTGTGCTGTTCCCCGACCCGATGGGCGCCACCGGCGGCTCGCTGACCGAGGCCATCCACTTCTACCTGAAGGAGCTGGACGGCGCGCCGCGCAAGGTGGTGTCGCTGAACCTCATCGTCACGCCCGAATTCGTCGCGCGCCTGACCGAGGCCTTTGGCGACAAGGTGTCGATCTACGCCTACCGCCTGGACCGCGGCCTGTCGCCGGACGACGTGCTCAAGACCGTCCCCGGCGAGAAGTGGTCGCAAGAATGCGGTCTTACCGACCATCAATACATCGTGCCCGGCGCCGGCGGCATGGGCGAGATCATGAACAACGCCCTCAGCTAGCCTCCGTCACTTTCACCAGAGCAGTAAGGACACCCCGTGACCACCGAAATCGTTGACAATTATTTGAGCGGCGAGCAGGTGTTGGCCCGCATCGACGAGCTGGCGCAAGAAGTGATGGCCCTGGGCCCCTTCGACAAGCCGCTGGTGGTGGTGTGCGTGCTCAAGGGCTCGTTCATGTTCTTCTCGGACCTGGTGCGCCGCATCGACCTGCCGCTGAACTGCGTGTTCCTGGGCGTGTCGAGCTACGGCGGCACCACCGAGAGCTCGGGCGCGGTGCGGCTGACCCACGACCTGACGTTGGACATCGCCGACCGCGACGTGCTGGTCGTCGAGGATATCGTCGACACCGGCCTGACCATGTCGTACCTGCTTAGCATCCTGCGCGCGCGCAATCCCAAGTCGCTGCGGGTGTGCACCATGTTGCACAAGCCGGCGCGCAAGCGGGTGGATGTCGCCCTGGATCTGGTCGGTTTCGTGATCGACGACGTCTTTGTGGTCGGCTACGGCCTGGACTACGACGAGCGCTACCGCAACCTGCCGTTCATCGGCGCGATGCGCTTTGCCAGCGGCGAGCAGGTCTAGCCCGCGGTGCAGATTCGCTTTTTGGGTCACGCGGCCTTTGCCGTCGAGCTGGCCGGTGCGCGGCTCTGCCTGGATCCCCACAAGCCGGGGGCTCTGGGCGGACGCTTCCAATTGCCAGAAATTCAGGGACCTTTTGATGCGATCGTCCACAGCCACCGCCACGAAGACCACGCCGCCTGGACGCCCGCGCTGGGCACTACCCGGGTGGCCGAGCCGCCTTGTTGCGTAGGGTCGGTGCAGCTCGACGCCCGCGCCGCCTTCCACGACGCCCAGCAGGGGCTGCAGATGGGCATGGTCCGCATGCTCGAACTGCGCGGCGAGGGACTGCGCATCGTCCACAGCGGCGACCTGGGGGCGTGGACCGCCAGCGATGTCGAGTGGTTGCGCGGCTGCGACGTGCTGCTGCTGGCAGCCGGCGGCACCTACACCCTGGACCCGGCGCAGGCCGCCGAGCTGGCGCGGCAGGTGGGTGCGCGCGCGGTCGTACCGATGCACATGGCGGATCCGCGGGTAGCCGTGCGGCTGCGGCCAGTCGAGGAGTATCTGGCGGCCTGGGCCGGACCGAGTCGGCGGGCGGCCGCTCTGGACGGCGCACTGTGGCAGGAACTCGATCAGTCCACTGCAATTATTCTTGATTATCCGTAAACTCCTGCTGGTCGACCAAGGATCGCGCTTGCCCGCGCTCGACCGGTCGGCTAGGCTTTGTTCCTCGCGCCTTTGCGCCCAACCCTCAACTCGACGTCCCGCCAGGATCGCCATGCGCAAGCCAACTCTGCAGTATTCCACCGTTGTTCTCGCCGCGGCCCTCGCCCTGGCCGGGTGCGAGGTCAATCCCAGCCCCTCGACCGCGGCCACAGCGGGCGGGGCGGACACATCCATTGCCAAAGACGGCGCCGGCACTGGGGATTCCGCGAGTGTCGACACGTTGGCCGGCGACGGCAGCGGCGGCACGGACGCGGCCAAGGCCGCAGACGCGACACCGCAAGACACCGTTGAAGACGCCGTCACCGACGCGGCAGGACAAGACACCACCACCGAGGTCACGCCCGGCGACATCACCGGCGACGCCAAGCCGGACGCCCAGGCCGACGTCGCACCCGCCAAGTGCACCAGCGACGCCAACTGCCCCAAGCCGTTCACGGACTGCATCGCCAGCAAGTGCAACGTGGAAAGCGGCGAATGCCAAGAAATCTTGGCCAGCGACGGCACGGCCTGCAAGTCGGGCGGCACCTGCGGCGGCAGCGGCGTGTGCAAGCAGGGTGCGTGCGCGTTCAAGGGGGCGTGCGAGCCGGTCGCCTGCACGCCGGAACCGCTCGCCTGCGGCGCCAAGGTCGTGATCGACCCCAGCAAGCTCAGCCCCAGTGGCACCGGCATCTGGGGCTGCGCCGGTGGCAAGCCCTGGGACGGCGGCGAGAAATTCTTCGTCCTGGCCAGCGACGTCACCGCCACCGCCACCGTGGAGCTGGCCGGCGACACCACGAGCGCCGCCGCCCTGCTGCGCTTGGGCACCTACAGCCCCGGCGTGTGCTCGCCCAAGGCCTGCGTGGCCAGCAATTGGAAGCAAATCCTTGGCGTTTCGCCCACCATCACCCAGATCCTGGCCGTGGAAACCAAGGCGACCGCCACCGCGCTCCTCACCCTGACCGTCACGTGCGCGACCAAGGCGGTCTGCGGCGACGGGAAGTGCGGCGAAGGCGAGACCTGCGCCGGCTGCCCCAAGGATTGCGGCACCTGCCTGGCCTGCGGCGACAAAACCTGCGACCCGGCCACCGAAAACTGTGGTTCGTGCGCGGCCGATTGCGGCCCGTGCCCGCCGGTCGCGCCGGAGTGCATTGCCAAGTCCGAGGGCGATCCCAACGCTGCCGGCTGCGCCGGTTGCGCCTGCGAGAAGTGCGTCTGCGACATGGACTCGTACTGCTGCGACACGGCTTGGGATTCCCTGTGCGTCGGCGAGTGCAGCGACGGCTGCAAGGGCCCGACCTGCGACGTGGCAACGTGGTGCGGCGACGGCAGCTGCAACGGCAAGGAGTCGGCCACCGCCTGCCCTCAGGACTGCGCCGAGAGCACCAGCAGCTGCGGCGACGGCGAGTGCGGCAAGACCGAAAAGTGCTCGTCGTGTCCGGGCGATTGCGGCGCCTGCAAAGACGAGGCGATGTTGCCGGTGTGCGGCGACGGCAAGTGCAACGGCAGCGAGCACTGCGCGGTCTGCCCGCTGGACTGCGGTATCTGCAACACCAATTGCGCCAGTATCTCCAAGGTGTCGTCGTCGCCCGGCTGCGGTGGCTGCGCCTGCGAGGCCGAGGTCTGTGTCGAAGACCCCTACTGCTGCAAGAACGCCTGGGACAGCCTCTGCGTCTCGGAGTGCAAGGCCACGCCCAGCGCCAAGTGTCCGGTCAACAAGTGCGGCGACGGTTTCTGCTCGGCGACCGAGTCGTGCACCAACTGCCAGCAGGACTGCGGACCGTGTGCCTGCGGCGACGGCGTGTGCAGCAGCACCGAGTCGGCGTCGGCCTGCCCAGAGGATTGCCCGCTCGGCTGCTCGACCGCCAACACCCCCGGTTGCGCCGGCTGCGCCTGCGAGGCCGAGGTCTGCGCCAAGGACGCGTTCTGCTGCGAGTCGGAGTGGGACTCCATGTGCGTCACCGCGTGCAAGGCCACCGGCAAATTGCCCTGCAAGTAGGCAGCGCGCCACCGCAACTTCGCGCAACCGGCGATCCGCGCAGGCGGTGCCACGGGCCAGAAGCCGGCCGCGTCGCCCGCGGGCTTTCCTTTCAAGCGAACTCGGGATGCATCCATGGCCAACGCTCGCCCCCTGCTGCTGCTGGTCGACGGATCCCACGCCGTTTTCCGGGCTTTCTTTGCCATCCGCCACCTGTCGAGCCCGGCCGGTCAGCCCACTGGCGCGGTGTTCGGCTTCGTGTCGATGCTGCTGAAGCTCTTGCGCGACCACAGCCCGGCCAAGGTCGGCATCTGCTTCGACACGTCGGAGCCCACGCCGCGCCACACCCTGTCGGCCGACTACAAGGCCAACCGCCCGGAAATGCCAGAGGATCTGCAGGTCCAGTGGCCGCAGTGCCTGGAGCTGACCGAGCGCCTGGGCCTGCCGCTGCTGCGGGTGCCGGGGCTGGAAGCCGATGACCTGATTGCGACTTTTGCCCTACAGGGCCAGGCCGCCGGCTACGACGTGCTGGTGGTGTCGGGCGACAAGGACCTGATGCAGCTGGTCGACGACGGCGACGGCCAGCGGCCGTGGATCCGCCAGCTCGACGACGGCAAGGGTCTGCTCTACGACCGCAAGGGCGTGCACGAAAAGTGGGGCGTCTGGCCTGAGCAGATCGGCGATCTCTTGGCGATCATGGGCGATTCGGCCGACAACATCCCGGGCGTGCGCGGCATCGGCGAAAAGGGCGCGCAAAAACTCGTGGAAAAGTGGGGCGATCTCCAGCAGATCTACGCCAACCTGGAGCAGGTGGAGCCACTGCGCACCCGCGAGCTGCTGCGCGCCGGCCAGGAGCAGGCCCTGCTGGCGCGGCAGCTGGTCGAGCTGGAGCGGCAGGCGCAAGTCGAGATGCGCTTGGCGGATTTGCAGCCCAAGCCCGCCGATCGGCCGGGCCTGTCGGCGCGCTTTGCCGAGCTGGGCTTCAAGCGCCTGACTGCCGAGTACTTGGACGCGGCGGCCCCGGCCGAGACGACCGCGATCGCCATCGCTGGCAGCGCGGCGGAGCTTGCGCAAGTGGCGGCTGCGGCTCGTCAATCTGGCCGGCTGGCCCTGAGCGCCGTGACCGACTTGGACGACCCCGAGCGGACCCGGCCGCTGTACGGCCAGCTGGTGGGTCTGGGCCTGTGCGCCGCGCCGGGGCAGGCTTGGTACGTGCCGCTGCGCCATGCCGGCGATCTGAGCTTGCGCCCCAACCTCGCTCTGGCCGACCTGACCGCGCAACTTGGCGATCTGCTTGCGGACTCCGCGGTGGCCAAGTTTGGCTGCGGGCTGAAATTCGAGGTGCTGACGCTGCGCCGCGCCGGCATGACTTTGGCCGGGATCGCCGGCGACGCCATGCTGGCCAGCTACTGTGTCGACGCCGAGGCCCACGCCCACACCCTGCGCAACATCGCGTTTTCCCAGCTGGGTCACACGCTGCCGAGCGACGACGACATCCTGGGCAAGGGCAAGAACCGCTTGCAGTGGCCGGACTTGCCGGTCGAGCGCGCCGCCGAGGCCATCGCCACCCGCGCCGCGGTCGCCCTGCGCTGTGTCGACGCCCTGGGCCCCAAGCTGGTCGACGCCGGCGTGCAGGCGCTGTACCGCGACCTGGAGCTGCCGCTGCTGGGCGCGCTGGCCGAGCTGGAGTGGGCGGGCGTGACCGTCGACGCCGCCGAGCTGGGCCGGCAGTCACAGTGGCTGGCCGAGCAAATCGCCAGTCTGGAAGCCGAGATTCATGCCCTGGCCGGGCGGCCGTTCAACATCGGCTCGCCGTCGCAGCTGGGCGAGGTCCTGTTCGTCGATCTGAAGCTGCCGGCCAAGAAGAAGACCCAGTCCGGCTTCTCCACCGACCAGAGCGTGCTGGAAGGCCTGGAAGAGAAACACCCGATCGCCGCCAAGGTGCTGCGCTGGCGCCAGCTGAGCAAGCTGAAGTCGACCTACACCGACCAGCTGCCGCTGCAGATCCACCCCGATACCGGCCGTGTGCACACCTGGTTCCACCAGGCTGTAGCGGCCACCGGGCGGCTGTCGTCCACCGACCCGAACCTGCAGAACATCCCCGTGCGCAGCCCCGAGGGTCGCCGCATCCGGCAAGCCTTTGTCGCCGCGCCGGGTTGCGTGCTGATCTCGGCCGACTACAGCCAGATCGAGCTGCGGGTGATGGCCCACCTGGCCGACGACCAGGGCCTGCAGCAGGCCTTTGCCCGCGGCCTGGACATCCACCGCGAGACGGCGGCGCGCATCTTTGGCGTGATGCCCGAGCTGGTGGAGGCTTCGCAGCGCTCGGCGGCCAAGACCATCAATTTCGGCGTGTTGTACGGCATGGGCCCGCAGCGGCTGGCGCGCGAGATCGCGGTGTCGCAAAAGGAGGCCAAGGCCTTTATCGACCGCTACTTCGAGCGCTTCCCGGCGGTGCACGGTTGGATGGATCAGGTGCTGGAGAACGCCCGGCAACACGGCGAAGTGCGGACGCTTTTTGGCCGCCGCCGCGCCATCGCCGGCCTGAGCAGCCAGAACCCAGCCGAGAAGGCCGGCGCCGAGCGCATCGCCATCAACACGCCGGTGCAGGGGACCGCGGCCGACCTGATCAAGCGGGCCATGCTGGCGGTGCAAGAAGCGCTGCTTCACGCGGGCTTGCAGTCCAAGATCCTGCTGCAGGTCCACGACGAACTCCTGCTCGAAGCGCCCGAGGCCGAGGTCGCGCAGGTCACCGAGCTGGTCCGCACCGCCATGCAGGGCGCCGGCCAGCTGCCCGACGGCACGAGCATGAAGGTGCCGCTGCAAGTGGACGTGCGTCATGCCCACAGCTGGGCCGAAGCGCACTGATCATTCGATCTTACCCAGCAATTCGACGAGCGGCCCGCCCGTCGACTTGGGGTGGACGAAGCGCACCGGATAGCCCTCGGCCCCCAGCTTGGGCCCGGCGCCGATGAGCCGCAGCCCCTGGTCCTCGGCCGCCTGGCTCGCCGCCTCCAGGTCCTGCACCTCCAGACACAGGTGGTGCAGGCCCGGGCCGCGCTCGTCCAGGAACTTGCTGATCTCGCTGCCTTCGCCCAGCGGCGCCACCAGCTCGATGGTCGCCTCGCCGCAGGGCAAGAAAGCGATCTTCAGGCCGCGCTCCGGCATTTCGACCACCTGCTGCACGGTCAGGCCCAGCCCTCCTTGCCAGAGCGCAATGGCCGCCTCCAGGTCGCGCACCGCAATGCCGATATGGTTGATCTTGCGCGGAGTTGCCTTGGGGTCGCGATCCATGGTGCCTTCGATTTGCGCAGCGGGCGCGCGGCGTTATGCTAACGGAATTGTGCCGGGCCGACAGCCCTGGCCGGCGGCGCGCACCCGATGATCGAGTTCCGCAACATCTTCAAGTCCTTTGGAAGCAAGCACGTGCTGCGCGACGTCTCGCTGACCGTGGAGAAGGGCCAGATCCTCTTCGTGGTGGGCCTGTCCGGCGCGGGCAAGTCGGTGCTCGTCAAGCACTTGGTCGGCCTGATGAAACCCGACGGCGGCCAGGTGCTGCTCGACGGCGTCGACATCACCGACCTGGACGAAAAGGCCTACTACCCGGTGCGCAAGCGCTGCGCGATGGTGTTCCAGCACTCCACGCTGTTCGACTCGATGTCCCTGTGCGAGAACGTGATGCTGCCGCTGCGCAAGCACAAGGGCCTGACCCACGAGCAAGCCCGCAGCACCGCAGTGGAATTCCTTAGCCGGGTCCAAATGGACCACATGGCCGACCGCTTCCCCAGCGACATCGGCGACGGCCTGCGCAAGCGGGTGGCGATTGCCCGGGCGCTGACCCTGGACCCCGACTTCGTCATCTTCGACGAGCCGACCACCGGGCTGGACCCGCTGGCCGCCGCCAACGTCGATCAGCTGATCCGCGCGCTGTCGGACGAGCAGGGCGTCACCTCGATCGTGGTGTCGCACGACCTGCGCTCGATCTTCACGGTCGCCGATCGCATCGCCATGATCTACCAGGGCGAAATCCGCCTGGACGGCACGCCGGAAGAGTTCCGCACCACCTCGGATCCCATCGTCCACCAGTTCATCCGGGGCCTTGCAGAAGGGCCGATGGTACTGTAATAGCACCCCACGCGGTTCGCCCTCGGCGGCCGCAGACCAAGGATCGCCCGTGAAAGAGAAGTCCATCGAGGTCAAGGTCGGGGCACTGGTGCTGGTATGCGCCGCGCTGCTGATCGGCTTCATCTTCGTCCTTGGCGACATCGGCGGCTCGTCCGGCTTCCAGCTGCCCATCGACTACAACACCGCCAGCGACGTGAAACCCGGCGCGCCGGTCAAGATCGCCGGCGTCAGCTCGGGCAAAGTGACCGGCGTGGAGTACTGGGGCGGCAAGCTGGACCCCAAGGCCGGCCGCCGCGTCACGGTGCGGGTACTGGTCGATATCGACCCCGAAAAAGGCAAGACGCTGCGCCAGGATGCGCAGTTCTTCATCTCGACCCAGGGCCTGCTGGGCGAAAAGTACATCGAAGTCGACCCGGGCAGCTACGACAAGCCGCTGCTGGTCGCCGGGACTCCGGTGGTCGGCGTGCCGCCGCTGCGCATGGAAGTCCTGGGCCAGCAGCTGACCAAGGTGTCGGGCGCCCTGACCCGCTTGCTCGAGAAAAACGAAGGCGTGATCAACGACTTGCTGGTGCACAGCGACCAGACCGTGCTCGACGCCAAGAAGGCCATCAACGACGCCGACAAGCTCATCGTCGACAACCAAGAGACCGTCAAGCGCGTCATCGACCGCCTGGACAAGACCGGCGACAAGATCGACAAGCTGGTTGCCGTCATGGAAAGCGCCATCGGCGACGGCAGCAAGATCAAGAAGTCGCTCACCAACGTCGAGCGCATCACCGCCAAGGCCGACAACGCCATCGATCCCATCTTGGCCGACACGCGCGCCGCCACCAAAAACCTGCGCGGCCTAACGGAAAAGCTGCGCGACCGCCCCACGGCCGAGGTGCTGCTGGGCGACAAGGGCCACGGCAAGGTCATGGGCATGCTCGACCGCGTCGACGGCGCCGTGCAGAAGGCCGACAAGGCCGTAGACGACGTGCAGGCCGTGACCGAGAACGCGCGCAAGGGCAAGGGCACCGTGGGCGGCTTGCTCATGGACAACGAACTGTTCATGGACCTGAAGCTCTTGCTGAAGGATCTGAAGCGCCACCCGTGGAAGTTTATTTGGCGCGAATAGCGCCAAAGCAACTTCTACGGATGGCCACGCCAACCCCTCACCCCGCTACCGCCGCCCCTCTCCCCGACGAACCGGGGAGAGGGGCTCTCTCTATCAGGGGTTCGGAGGGGGGCGGGGTGATCAAGACCTCGGAGATTGGCGGTCGGTTCGGATTTGCAGAGTTCCGAGCCGGAAACAGGGGCCCCCACGTGCCCGAAGGGATGGGCGAGTCCGGTGGACTCGGCCAAGTGGGGACCGGAGCCCGAACCGGAACCGGAGCCCGAACCCGAGCCCGAACCTGAACCCGAACCCGAACCCGAGCCGGAGCCGGTACCGGAACCAGAGCCGGACCCGGAGCCCGAGCCGGTACCGGAACCAGAGCGCGAGCCGGAGCCGGAACGGGAACCCAAGGCGATGCGCGGCGATCCGGGCGAACAAAATCCTGTCCGAATTCGATCGGGTCGCCGAAAAAATCCCGTTGACAGGCCAAGGCGAGGGGCGTACACTTATGCCCCCGCGGACGGACCCCAACGGTCCAGCCGCTCCCGGGTGACCCCCGGGCCGTCCCCCCATCGGGAAAGGAGCCTTCGCAGCACCCCGCAAGCACCTGGAGACAGGTGATCATCACGAAACGGTCCTTGGATCGCCAAGTTGATGGTGGACGCTGCAAGAGGTAGAGCGCTGGACGCGCTCCACCCTCCGCGAAGGCACGATGGGCGCTGTCCAGCCGCCGCATGGCGCGCAGCGATCGCAACCCTGGTCAGGCGACCAAGGGAAAGCACCGCTTGCGCCTTGTGACGGGCCTCCCGCGAAAGTGGTGGCGAATCCCGAGCTTGCCAAGCGGCAGTTCGGCCGTTCGACCGTGCCGCCATTCGACCGTTCTCGCGTTCGGCAATGGCCTGTGGAGCGAATAGCACTATGCCTACGATCAACCAGCTGGTCCGCGAGCGCCGCGACCTGAAGCACCGCAAGACCAAGTCGCCGGCCCTGGACGCCTGCCCGCAGAAGCGCGGCGTCTGCACCCGCGTCTACACCACCACGCCCAAGAAGCCGAACTCCGCGCTGCGCAAGGTCGCCCGTGTTCGTCTCTCGAACGGCATGGAAGTGACGTCGTACATCCCCGGCGTCGGCCACAACCTGCAAGAGCACTCCATCGTGCTCATCCGCGGTGGCCGTGTGAAGGACCTGCCCGGTGTGCGCTACCACATCGTGCGCGGCACGCTGGACACCACCGGCGTGGCCAACCGCAAGCAGAGCCGCAGCAAGTACGGCGCCAAGCAGCCCAAGGCCGGCGCTGTCGCGACCACCAAGAAGAAGTAAAGATTCGGACCCGCCAGGGCGAGCTGCGTAAGCCCGCCCCACGGTAAGGAGAAGCCCATGCCCCGCCGCCGCGAAGTACCCAAGCGCATTGCGCCCCGCGACCCCAAGTTCGGCGATCAGTTCGTCGGCAAGTTCGTCAACTGCCTGATGCTGGCCGGCAAGAAGTCGACCGCCGAAGGCGTGCTGTACGAGGCCTTCGACACGATCCAGGCCCGCGCCAAGGACGATCCGGTCAAGGTCTTCAAGACCGCGCTGGACAACGTTCGCCCGGCCGTGGAAGTCAAGTCGCGCCGCGTGGGTGGTTCGAACTACCAGGTGCCGGTCGAGATTCGTCCCGAGCGTCGCGCCGCCTTGTCGATGCGCTGGCTGATCAATGCGGCCCGCGCCCGCGGCGAGAAGGGCATGGTCGAGAAGCTCGCCAACGAGATCCTCGACGCCGCCCAGGGCCGTGGCACCGCCGTCAAGAAGCGCGAAGACGTGCACCGCATGGCCGAAGCCAACAAGGCCTTTGCCCACTACCGCTGGTAACAGCGACTGGCCTGACCGCTGCCACCGTTTCTGTGGCGGATCTGAGTGTCGAATCGTTCGATGCTCGCCGCTGAAGGTGGCTGCTCCCCGCTTCGACGATCGATAGAGGTTTACTGTGCCCCGTTCCGTACCCCTGAACCAGGTCCGCAATATCGGCATCATGGCCCACATCTACGCCGGCAAGACCACCACCACCGAGCGGATCCTGTTTTACACCGGCATCAACTACAAGATCGGCGAGGTGCACG
>JACRCU010000251.1 GCA_016218865.1 Deltaproteobacteria bacterium
GCCGCTGGGTCTGGAGCTGCCGGCCGGCGGCGAGCTGACCTTCAAGGTCTTGGCGGCGGTGGGAGCCACGGCGGCGGTCGGGGCGAACCTGAGCACGGTTGCCCAGTTGTACGATACCGGCGGCGGCGCGCTGTCGGACCGCGCCACGGCGGCGCTGCAGGTCCAAGCGGACCCGCTGTTCGACCGGGCCGGCGTGCTGACCAAGGTGTTCTGCGACGGCAATGGCGACGGCGTGCAGCAAGAGGGCGAAGACGGCCTGCCGGGCGCGCGCATCTACGTGGATACCGGCGAGTACGCAGCGGCCGACGCCTTTGGCCGCGCGCACTTCGTCAACCTGCCGGCGGGCACGCACCTGTTCAAGGTGGACCCCGATACCCTGCCGCCCGGCTCGACTTTTGTCGAAGACGGCAAGCGGGCGCTGCTGCTGACCCCCGGTCTGACCCAGGGGCTGGCCTTTGCGGTGCGGTGCGCGTTGGAGCCGGTCGGTCCCGGCCAGCTGGAAGTGGTGCCGGGCGCCGATGTGACGCCCGTGACGCCCGGCCCCGGCGTGGTGCTGGTGGAAGCCGATGCCGCGACCCTGGACGTGGCGATCGACGGCAAGAAGCTGGCGGCGCGGCGCCTGCAGGCGGCGATTGCCAGCACCGGCGAAAAACCCCGTGATCTGCCTAGCGATCCGACCGCCGTGGTGTTGCCGCAGAATGGCGAGCTGAGCGTCTGGACCAACTCGACCGGCGGTTTCTCGCGCCACAGCCTGGAGATCCGTGCGGTGGGCGACACCGGCCGGCGCGGCGAGCTGATGTACGAGTCGGTGAACACCGGCGACGTGACGCGGCAGGTGGGCTTCAAGCTCAGCGGCGGCGGCCAGGTGCTGGCCAAGCTGGAGCCGGGACGTCGCTATGCGGTGATTCTGCGGGCCGAAACGAGCTTTGGCAGCCGCGCGTGGTCGGCCCCGCTGCCCTTCGAGGTCAAGGCCAGCGGCTCGCCGAGCGTGGGGACCTGGCATGCGACGCAGCGGCGCGCGAGCTGGCTGATCAACGGACATCCGCTGGAACTGCGCGGTGTGCGCGGTCTGGCCCGGGTGCTGCGGCCCGACGACGGGCGCATGTTGGTGGCGGTGCGCGGCGCCGACGGCAGCGGCCGCGACGAGTTCATGACCCTGCCGGCCCAGGCCAGCAAAGACGCGGTCATCAAACCGGTTTGGGGCACTGCGCCGCTGCCCAAGGCTCCGGCCCCTGCGGTTGAGGTCGCGGCCCCGGCTCCGGCCCCGGCTCCCGCTCCGGTTGCGGCTCCGGGCCCCGCTCGGCCGAGGCCGCAGGACTCGCCCGTCCCTGCGGGCGCGCGGGGGCCCCTGGTTGCGGCTCCGGCTCCGGCTCCCGTTCCGGCCCCGGCTCCGGTTGCGGCACCGGCTCCAGCTCCCGCTCCGGCTCCGGCCTCCAAACCGGCTGCGGCTCCGGCTCCCGCCCCGGTGGCGGCTCCCACGCCTGCGGCTCCGCCCGCTCCGGCCGAATTGCGCCCAGTCCTGGTCGCGGCCACGGCCAAGGGCCTGCGCGTCGCCGGCGTAGAGTTGGTGCCGCGCTCGGGCAATGCCGAGCTGCTGGTGCCCTCGCAGCCGCTGGCGCTGGCCGGTGGCAAGGTGCTGGGCCAGTTGATGCTCAGCGCCCGGCAACTGCCCGACAAGACCAAGGATGCTGCGGTGGTGCTGCTGAACGCCGACGGCGAGGTGCTGGCGCGCAAGACCCTGCAAGTGCCGGTGCCGTCGAGCTTCTTGTGGGCGCCCACTGCCCAGAACCTGCAGCCCGGCCGCTACGGCATGGCGCTGGAAGTGCTGTGGCCGGAGGGCGATCACCTGGCCGGCTACCGCACGGTGCCCAAGGTGGTGCTGCTGGCCGACCGCGGCCCGGCGCTGCTGCCGGCGGGCGAGCCCGACAAGTTCGTGCGCGCCACCTTGTTCGACGCCGCCGGGCAGCCGACGGAGTCGACCTGGGAGTGGCTGGGCAAGCTGGCCGTTTCACTGTCGAGTGAAAAAGACAAGATCGCGGTGGTCAGCGTCCACGACGACGGCGCGGGCGACGCCATGCAGCGCACCGCCGCCGCCGCCAAGGTGGTCGAAAAGGCCCTGCTGGGCGCCGGAGTTGCGCGCGAGCGCTTGCTGGTGATCGGCGTGGGCAACTTGGTGCCGGACGCCAAGCCCAGCCGCGAGTCGATGGGCCCGCACCGCGTGGAACTGCGCTGGCGCAGCGCCAACAGCGGCTCGTCAGATCCCTCGACCGAGGACTTTGCGGTGCCGCAAGGCATGTGGGTCGACGACGTGCGCGCCGGTGCCGGGGCGGTGCCGAGCGAGCTGAACATCAAGTCCGGCCAGAACAACCGCGTGGTCTATGAGCGCGGCAAGGGTCCGGCGGCCCTGTGGTTGCACCGCTTTGGCCAGCCCGCCAAGCCCCCGGGCGGCGTGGCCGCGGCCGGCGTGCCGCAAGAGGCCAGTCGCGACGTGGCCAGCTTCGGCGGCGAGTTGCTGGACAGTCTGGCTTCCGACGTGCGCGCGGCCGAGAGCGGCAAGCCGCGGCAGCCCAGCGTGGGTGGCGCGCCGCTGCAGCCGATCAGCCTGGCCGAGGGCTCGACCGAGACCACCTTGCCGGCAGCCGCGGAGCTGCAGGTGTGGCTGCCGCCGGCGGGTCGCGAGCTGGGCGCGCTGGAACTGCCCGTCCGCGGCATCACGCGGCCCGGCAACACCATCACCGTGCAGGGCAATCCCGTGCCGGTGGGCCGCGACGGCCGCTTCTACGCGCTGACGCCGATGCCGGTGGGCAGCAGCACCCTGACCGTGGTGAGCAAGGATCCGGCCGGCAACAAGGCGACCTTGCAGCGCAACTTCACCGTCCGCGACCGGGCGCTGTTCATCCTGGCCATCGCCGATACTTCGGTCAGCCATGTGGGTGCCCACCTGGTCGAGATGGAGCGCGGCGGCGGCGACAAGGGCTGGCGCGACGGCGTGTGGCAGGCGGGCGACAGCGTGAGCATCCTGGGCCGCGGCGCCGTGTACTTGAAGGGCCGCATCGCCGGCAAGTACCTGGGCTTGGACAACCTGCGCTTCACCGCGCACGTCGACACCGCCAAGGACCCGGCGACCGCCGACTTTGCCACCAACCTCATCGATCCGACGCGGTTCTATCCGGTCTACGGCGACGCGTCGACGCAGGTGCAGGACGTGCAGGCGCGCGGCAAGCTCTACGTGCTGGTCGAAGCCGATCAGGGCAAGCTGCAACTGGGCAATTTCCGAGCGACGGTGCAGGGTATCGAGCTGCTCCGCTACGACCGCGCGCTGTACGGCGCCAAGGTCGAGGCCAAGCTCGGCGCCGCCGGCAGCGAGACCAAGGCCAGTGTGTTTGCGGCGATGCAGGACAAGGCCGTGGCGCGCCGCAGCGACGTGCTGCGCGGCACCGGCGGCTCGCTGTACTACACCAGCGGCCGCGACCTGCTGGAAGGCAGCGAGAAGGTGGAGCTGGTGGTCCGCGACCGCAGCTCCGGCCTGGAGATTTCGCGCGTTGCCCAGACCCGCAACAACGACTACACCATCGACTACCGCGAGGGCCGCATCCTGTTCAAGTCGCCGGTGCAGAGCGCGCTGGACGGTTCGTTCGGCCTGGCACAAAACGGCTTGGCGGGCGGGCACTTGTCGTGGAACGGCCAGCCGGTCTACGTGGAGGTGGTGTACGAGTCGCGCACGGTGCAGTCGACCGACGACGCGGCCTTTGGCGGTCAAATCAAGCAGAACCTGGGTCCGGTTACGCTGGGCGCGGGCTACGTGCAAGAGGGCCGCGGCGAGGCCGATCCCACCTTCCGCAGCGTGGGCGCCGACGCCAGCGTCAAGATCGGCCAGCGCGGCAAGGCCACGGTGGAATATGCCTATAGCCAATCGCGGGATACGCGCCTGTCGGTCAGCGACGACGGCGGCCTGACCTTTGGCGCGCCGGTGAGCCAGGCCGTGGGCGGCAAGGCTGTGGAAGGCCAGGCGGTCAAGGCGCAAGTCGAAGTGGCGCTTGCAGATTTCGTCGGTCCCAAGGCTGCCGACCTGCCCAAGGATGCCACGCCCACCGATCCGGGCCGGGTGCGCGCCTACTACCAGTGGGTACAGCCGGGCTTCCAGTCGGGCGGCACGATTGCCCAGCAAGGCCAGCAGCGCTTTGGCGTGGACTCGCAGACGGCGCTCGGCCCGCGCAACACCCTGACGGTGCGCTACGACGGCCTCATCGCCGACGGCAGCCAGGTCGCGCCCTTTGCCGGTCCGGGCACGCAGTCGCAGTGGGGCGTGGGCCCGCTGGCCAGTTCGGGCTCGTTCTCGGCGTGGACCCACCACTCGGTGGTGGTGCAGGACGCCCACAAGCTGGACGCACGCTGGACCGCGACGGGCGGCGCCGGCTGGGGCTGGACGCTGGGTGCCAACGACACCGCCAACCAGAGCGCCACCGTGGCCCTGGGCGCGGCGTATCGGGCCACCGACCGGCTGACCCTGCGCGGCGACCAGCAGGTGGTGGCGCTGGGCGACCCGGCGCTGGTGCGCGACTGGGGCGATCGCATGATCTCGTCGCTGGGAGCCGAGTACAAGTTGGACAAGACCTTGGCCCTGACGCTGACCGAGCGCCTGGGTTGGGCCGGCCAGAATTCGACGGCGGCGGGCCTGCGCACCTACATCGACAAGGACACGGCGATCTACGCCCAGCAACGCCTGGAAGACACGCTGCAAACCGGGCGGCCGGTCAGCGCCACCGTGCTGGGCGCCGAGTCGCGCTACGGGGCCGACCAGCTCAGCCGGGCCTACGCCGAGTACCAGGTCGACGCCCTGAACAGCGGCGCCATGAACCGCGCCACCATGGGCGTGGGCAAGCGCTTCCTGGTCGCGCCCGGCCTGACCCTGGACGCCGGTTACGAGCGGCAGCAGGTGTTCTCGGGTCCGAGCGGGACGCTGGGCCGCGATGCCCTGTCGGTCGGCGGCGAGTGGCTGCGCGCCGACTGGTGGAAGGTCACCACCCGCCAGGAAGTCCGCATGGACTCGGCCGACGCCGGCACCGGCGCCCAGCAGAAGCTGCAGGTGCTCAGCCTGAATAACGGCCAGCTGATGGTCAGCCGCAGCCTGACGCTGTTCCTCCGCGCCAACTACCTGCGCACCCAGAACCAGACCCTGAACAGCATCGAGACCGAGTCGCTGGAGTCGACCCTGGGCCTGGCCTTCCGGCCGGTGCACACCAACTGGCTGAACTTCATCGGCAAGCTGACCCGGCTAGCCGAGTTGCGGCCGGCGACCACCGAGACCGGACCGCAAGAGCGCTCGGACAAGTGGATCGCCGCGCTGGAGCCGACCGCCGAGCTGCCGTACCGGCTGCAGCTGTCGCTGAAGGGTGCGTTGCAGCGCAGCACCGAGCTGCTGACCGACGTGTACCAGAGCCACGCGGTCGACAAGATCCTGGGTGTGGCGCGGCTGGGCTGGCACGCCAGTCAAGTGGTCGACGTGGCGGCGGAATACCGCTACCTGACCACGCCGCAAGTGGGCGACAGCAAGCACGGCGCGCTGCTGGAGACTGCGTACCTGATCGCCAAGGCCGTGCGCGTGGGTGTGGGCTACAACTTCAGCCACATCGTGCAGACGCCGCAAGGGGCGATCACCGAGACCAGCAGCCCCGGCGGGTTCTACGTGCGGCTGTTGGGTATGTACTAGTCAAGCAAGAAAAAGTTGGAATTTGGCACACTTGGCCGTTGGGATGGACGAGTGTGCCAAGGGCCTTGCGGGTTGTATCCGTCATGGGTCGAATTTGACGGATACAGCCAAGTTTCGTAGTCTGAGCAGCTGGTTCGCGCTGATCGCGGCTTGGTGCACCTATCATGGCCCCGCGTCCTCTCTACGCCTTGCAGCCACGGCCCCTGACCGTCCTGTTTGGCGACCTGGAGAACCAAGCTACGGCGCAAGACTCGGTCTTGGTGGGCACGCCAGGCTCGCTGCTTGAACGGCAGAATGCCAGCGGTTTTTGCTACTACGTGCGGCAGTTCTACGACGCCGAGGGCAAGAAGCGCGAACAGTATGTCGCTGGACCAGTGGGAGACGCGCAGGCCGACGCCGCGGCGCACAGGCTGCGGCAGCGCATCGACGAGACCAAGGCGGTGGCTGGCGAAGTGCGGCTCCTTGGCCGCGAGGGCTATCAATTGGCCGACGCCCGTACCTTTGCCACGTTGGCCACCCTGCACAACCACGGTGTGTTTCGGGCTGGTGCCGTGGTGGTTGGCTCCCGCGCTTTTGGGATCTTGCTGAACCAGCTGGGAGTGCGTGCTGCGGCGTATGCGACCGAAGACGTTGGCTTGGCCCGCGGCCAGCCCTTGGCGTTCGCCGAGTTGCCGGGGCAGGGGTTGCTGGCGATGCTGCGCGAGTCGGGACTCGACTTTGTAGAAGTGCCGGCGCTGGATGTCCGACAACCCTCGACTTCGGGGAAGGCGGCGGGCCGCGGGCGGTTCCACGTGGACCTGCTGGTGCCCAGCAATGACGACCTTTACGCCGCCGTGCACGTGCCTGAGCTGCAGGCATACGCTACCAGTCTGCCCTATCTACGCTATGTTCTTAGTGAAAATCACACTGCCGCGGTACTTGCGCGCGAAGGCAGTTGCTTGGCTCGCGTGCCGACCGCCGAGCGGTTTGCCGTGCACAAGCTGGTAGTGTCGCAACTGCGGGTGGGGCGAAGTGGCAAGACAGAAAGGGACTTGCAGCAGGCGGCGGTGCTGCTGGCGGTGCTGGCCGAACACCACCCGGGGGCGATCGAGAGTGCCGTTGTGGACCTGCCGGTCAGCGCTCGGCGGTACTTGGCAGCGGGGATGGCGCAGGTGCGGATTCTACTTGAAGGGCTGCATCCGCGGGCTTGGGAGGAACTGGAGCAGGCTTGGGGGCAGGTGGCGGGGCAGAGGCTGTGATTTGGGAGTTGACCCGGAGACAAGGTAGGACAGGTTGGCGTGGAGCCGCGGCCCGTGTGTCAAAACATCGGCGCGGAGGCCTGGATGGCCAAGACGTGGCTGCTCACCGGCGCCGAGTTGTAGCCCCACGCGCGCAACTCTACGGCCTGTGGTGTCGTCCCTTTGAGCGCTGCCAAATTCCACGTATAGGTCCATGACTTCCCGACTTCCGGCCGCACGAAGGTAACCCCGAGGGTGCCCGCCACAGAGTCCACCGCGATCGAGATCTTGTAGTACTCGGATGCCGAGGAGCCCAGGGTCCAGCCCCAGATTCGTGGTTCGGGAATCAGCCACTTGGTGGGTCCGTTGTTGTAGACTTGCACGTCCACGGCCGACTCCGATGCACCGTTCCAGTGCCAGCGCGACACGACGATGTTGACGCCGCCGCTCAGCTTCACGACGAATACGGAACCTCGCTGGCCAAGCTGTGGGGTGCGAGCATGGAAATCCAGGGTCCAGGCCTGGCCACATGGCGGCGCCTTGATCGGCACCGACACTGCGCTGTGGGAAGTGCCCAGGTTCTGGTCGATGGCGCTGGAGCAGGAGGGCGCGAGCGTGCTCGTGCCGGCCACCAGCGGCGGTACAACGGCCTTCGCGCTCGTTGGGGACCAAGTGTCTTCGCAGCCTGTGCAATGCGGCGCAGCTGGGTCGCCAGGGAACGACACGCCGGAGAGCGCCATGGTGCTCGTGGCCAGTGTTGACAACTCGTTGCCGCAATAGAGGGTTGAGGATGGCTTCGCGCACGCGAGGTCAACCGTGCACTTTGCCGAGCAGCCATCGCCGTCGGAGAGGTTGCCGTCGTCGCAGGCCTCGGGGGCTTCCTTGACGCCGTTGCCGCAGGTGGCTTGCGGGCCGATGTAGAGGCGGAAGCCCCGGTTGACTGGGTCGGAAGAATCGAGTTCGGCGGGTGCCGCTGGAGCGTAGGCAGCTCCTCCGCAGTATCCGTGCCAAATGTACTGCTTGGCCGCCTCGCCGTGGTCACAAAGTCCGAAGTTCTTTCCCGGGGCACAGGCCTTTTTCTTACCAAACTGGCCGACCGTTGTGCTCTCTGCGGCGGGCACGCAAAAGCTGTTTTCGGCTACCGGGCCGTACCCATCCACGCTACCCGCCAACCCCGCCAAGCGCCCAAACGTATAAGTTAGCTTATCGCTAGCAAAAACTGTCAACTTCGGATTCCCGGTCGCGTAGCTCACCAAGGTCAAGCTCGCGTCTGCGCTATCCCGACAAGTCGTATCCGTGCCGTTCTGATGCACAAAGCACATCTTCAAATGCTTCAACCCCGCGCTCACCCCCAACGCCTTGACGAACTCCAACGAAACCGCGGCACTCCCCGCCCCGGTCGCATCCCGGTCGACCTTGCTCGCCGCCTTGTTCCACGCGCCGCTCGCGGTCTGCTGCCAGCCGCTCACTACGTAGTCCGTGCTGTTCGGCGCGTCGTCGCCCGCACTGTCGTAGATGTTGGCCACCAAGGTCAGACCGCCATTCTTCATGTCGCAGAACAGGTTGACCGCCGCGATCGGCCCAGCGCCGTCGGGGTCAATGGGATACACGCCGTCGGCAGCCGCCTTGTTGGTCGCCAAGATTGCCGCACAGCTTGCGTAGCCGGTCACGCACTTCCCAGCCGAGCAACTCCCGCCCGTCGCGGCACAATTGATGCCGCCGGCCAGCCAGCCGCTGCCCTGGGCGCTGCAGGTGGCGACCAGGTTCCCGTTGCATCCCAATGTATTCGGCGTACACGCCTGCGCTTGGCAAACGCCCTTGTCGCAGAACTGACCTGCACCGCAAGTTTGCAGTGTGGCGGGGTTCATCCCGGTTCCGTCGCACTTCATGGCGATGTTCCCCTCGCAGTACAGCGGGTTCTGCGGGTCACACTTCAAGCTCACGCACACGCCCGCCGAGCACACCTTGCCGTTGGCCCCGCAGTCGGTGCCGCCGGACTCGAAGCCCGAGCCGTCGGCCTTGCATTTGGCGGCGACCTTGCCGTTGCAGCCATCTTTGCCCGGGTCGCACAGCATCGGCAGGCAGCCGGCGTCACCCGTTGCGCCGATGCCGCAGTAGGTGCCCGTGCCGCAAATGGTCTCGCTCTTGACGGCGGTGCCGTCGGCGCTGCACGCCTTGAGCTTGCCGGTCTCGCAGTACAGGTTGGCCGGTGCGCAGACCAGCGACTTGCACGCACCCCCGATGCATTTCTGGCTGCCGCAGTCCTGGCCCGGGCCGGCGTAGGCTGTGCCGCTGGCATTGCAGGTCTTGGCGACGTTGTCGTCGCATGTCGGTTGGTTGGGTTGGCAGATCAATGACTTACACGATCCGCTCTCGCAGGTTTCGCTGGCGCTGCAGGTCTTGACCAGCACCCCGCCCAACCCGTCGGCATTGCACATCATGAGTTGCTGGCCCAGGCAGTAGGTAGAATTGGCCGTACAGATTGGTTTCTTGCACGTTCCAGCCGAGCACTTGAGCTCGCCGCAGTCCTGGCCGGGGCCGCTGAAGGCCGAGCCGTCGGCATTGCAGGTCTTGACCACGTTGCCGTCGCAGTTGGTCAGATTCGGTTTGCAGATCTGGGTCTTACATGCGCCGGCCTGGCAGAACTGGTCGGACTTGCAGAGTTCGCTGACGTTTGACGACTGGCCGTCGCTTGCGCACAGCATCACGCTCTGATCCTTGCAGAATTTTGCCCCTGGGGCACACACGGCCTCCTTGCACGCCGCGCCCACGCAAGCCTGGTTCTCGCCGCAGGGGGTGGCGCTGACCACGTCGAGACCGTCGGCGCTGCAGACAACGAGCTGGTTGTTGACGCAGCTGGTGCCGGGCGCACAAACCCAGGGGCTGCACTCGACTTTGCCCACGTAGACTGTGCACGTCGTCTGCGGGCCGCACGTTTCCGGTGCGCCGTAGCCGCTGCCCTCGGCGTTGCAGGCCACCTTGGCGCCGCCCGAGCACGAGCCGGCGCCGGGCTTGCACAAGTCGAGGATGCACTCGCCGGTACCGGCCGGGCCCGAGTTCACGCAGTGGTACACGTCTGGGCAGTCGCCATTGCTCAAGCATTGTGCGCACTTGCCTTTGCCCTTGTCGCACAGCATGTTCAGCGGCGTGCATTGCTTGTCGCTGGAGCAGGCCGTGAACTTCTTGCAGGTTCCCTGCTCGCAGGTGTGGTCCTTGGGGCAATCCTCTGGTGCGGCACACTCGGCGCAGCGCTTGGTGGTCGGGTTGCACACCTGGTCGCTGCTGCAGTCGGCGGAGGTGCCGCAGTCTTTGTAAGCTACGCAGCGCCTTCCGACGCACTCGCTGCTGGCAAGGCAGTCGTCGTTGCCGGCGCACTCGACGCACTCGCCGATGCTCTTGTCGCACACCGCCTGTTCCGCACCGCTGGGCGCCACGCTGGTCTTACAGTCGAGCGAATTCTTGCAAACGGTGAACGGCACGCAGGTCTTGGCGCGGCAATGCTGGCTGCCCGGGCAGTTTGCGTCGTTCAGGCAAGGTACGCACTCGTGGGCCAGTGGGTCGCAAGCCGGGGTTGGTGCGGCGCAATCGTCGTCGTTCTTGCAGATGACCGTGCCGGCCGGGGAGTCGGGAGTGGCGCCCGTGTCGGGAGTGCTGTCCGTGACTGCACCATCGGCACGGATCACGGACTTGCTGAGCTTTGGCGCTGGTGCCGGGCCGCACGCAAGCTGTGCCAAAGCGAGGGAGGCTAGCAGTGCCTGACCAGCGTGGCGAACGTACGACATGGGCAGCCTCGCGAGCATTGGAGCCGGCACTGGGCAGGTTCAAGCCTGCGTCGGTTCCGGCCAGGGTTCTTGGGGCATGAATATCGACTGCAGGTGATGGGTCGTTAAGAACGACAAGGACGAAGATGTCGAGACCGTGACAGATGCTCCGGCGCTGGTGACGGCCAGGATGGTCACATTGCGTCTTGTCAGCGAAAGGACACAACGTTGGCAGTCAAATGGTCCCTGCAGTACGACATTACAGGTCCTGGAGTACGACCTACTCGACGGATACTGTTGATCGCATGCTTGCGCCAAGCCAACCCGCCGCCCAGTTTGCCAAGCGCCTTGGTGGCGTGCTCAAGGGCTTGCGCCAACGGCAGCGGCTGACCCAGGCGACCGCTGCCGAGTTGCTGGGCAACGGCGTGGCCACCGAGACCGTGAGCCGCTTCGAGCGTGGAGCAGTGGCGCCTTCGCTGCCCTGGTTGGAGCGGCTGGCCGAGCCGTTCGGCACGAGCATCGATGCCGCGAACGCCGCAGCGCTGGACGCGCCGGCCGCGACCGATCCGCAACGGGCGGAGCTGTGGGAGTTTCTTCAGGGGCTCCGGGGCGATCAGGCGGTGGTGGTGCTGGCGCTGGGCAGGGCCTATGTCGCCGCGACGCAACGGCGGGATCCTGGCGGAACAAGCGACTTGCCGGCCTGAGCGGCCGCGCAGCCGGCCGCACTGCGCAAGGGACGGTCACCCGCATGGGACGATGGGCGGACGGACGCAGCCCCGGCCGACCATCGGGTCCGCAGCCGCACCCAGCGGCGCAGGACTACGGCCCGACCCGGCGCAGCCGGGATGCGCCAGCTTGGTGCATTTTGTCGATGAGATTGACAAAATGCACCAAAGACCTAGGCTGTCCATGTTCGCAATGAGTTGCGAGCGAGGGTTGCCATGCCGAGTCCGCGTCACCTGCCGCCCACGGAGCGCACGCTGGCCCACAAGCTGCGCGAGCGAGCCGGCCACTACCCCATCGTGACCGTGACCGGCCCGCGGCAGTCGGGCAAGACCACGCTGTGCCGCGCGGTTTTCCCACGCCTTCCTTGGGTCTCGCTAGAGGCGCCCGACGTGCGCAACCAGGCCCTGGACGATCCGCGCGGGCTGCTGGCTCGCTACCCGGCCGGCGCCATCCTGGACGAAGTGCAGCGCGCGCCCGACCTGCTCAGCTACCTGCAGGATGACGTGGACCAGAGGCCAGAGGCGCGCGGTCGCTGGATCCTGACGGGATCGCACAACTTGCTGCTGCTCAAGGCGGTCTCGCAGTCGCTGGCGGGGCGCACGGCGCTGCTGAACCTGCTGCCGCTGGCCTTCGAAGAGCTGCCGGCGACCTGGTTGGCCGAGTCGAGCTGGCAAGAGCTGGCCCTGCAAGGGGGCTATCCGGCGCCGCTGCATCGCGGGATCCCGGGCGACGTGTGGCTGGGCGACTATGTGGCCACCTACTTGGACCGCGACGTGCGCGATGTCTTGCGCGTCGGTGACTTGCGGGCCTTCGAGCGGTTTGTGCGGCTATGCGCGGGGCGGGTCGGCCAGTTGGTGAACCTCTCGGCACTGGGCGCCGACGCGGGGATTGCGCACCAGACGGCGCAGAGCTGGCTGTCCGTGCTCGAGGCCACCTTTGTCACCTTTGCGTTGCAGCCGTGGTCGGCGAACCTGACCACCCGCGAAGTCCGCTCGCCCAAGCTGTATTTTTGGGATACGGGCCTGCTTTGCTGGCTGCTGGGCCTGCGCCACGCCCGCGACGTGGATCTGCATCCGCTGCGCGGGGCCATCTTCGAGAACATGGTCGCGGTGGAACTGCACAAGCAGGCGCTGCATCGCGGCGAGCGCCCGAATTGGTGGTTCTACCGCGATGCCAAGGGTCTGGAGGTCGACTTGCTGCGCGTCGAGGGCCTGCGGCGGCTCGCCATCGAGGTGAAGTCCGGGGCGACGCTGCAGGCCGAATGGAGCGCAGGGCTGCAAAAGTTCCAGCGTCGGCTCCAGGACCGCGGTGAGAATGCCGACCTTGCGGTGGTCTTTGGCGGCGAGCAGCCGGGGTCGGCCAAGGGCGTGACCGCGGTGCCGTGGCGAGGGGTGGTGGGGTTGGGGCGCAGCCAACTGCTGTCCTGACAAAATGTAGCGTGGCGGTTGCGTCGGGTGAGGCGGGAAAGCGAGAGAACTTGTCGCACCTCCGCCGCCGTGCTCGAGAATTGGCCCCAACGCACTGCTTTGGACTGACCTGCGCCGCCCGCCTAATTCGCCTGCCCCGCCTGGGCCAACAGCTGCTGCAGACGCGCGCGGGCACTCGGCAGGTCGCTCTCCGGCTCTTCGCCCACCTCGAGCGACTCGAGCTGCGCCACCGCCTGCCGCTGGAGGTCGATGGCGGCGGCCAGATCGTGCAGCTTCTCGGCATCGCGGCTCGCACGTTCGAACGCATGGGCCCGCTCGCTCGCCCAGGGGGCCTTGCCCGCGGCCTCGCGCCACAGCGGCAGGGCCCGCGCCGGTTGCTGAGCCTCGTCGTAGGCTTCTGCTGCGCGCTCTGCGGCCAACGCCACCACGCTGTGCGCATACCAGGCCAGGGCCACTTGCCGCGCCGACTCGGCATAGGCGGCCGCCTGCAGGTGCTGCTGGTGGCTGGCCGCCAGACTTGCCAACTGCAACTGGCACCAGGGCAGCATGTAGTCGGGCTCGGGCGTGCGGAGCAGGGCGCAGGCGCGCTCGCCATCCGCCATCTCGCGCTGGTGATCGCCGCGGTGGTGGGCGTAGCGGGCTCGCGAGTGCAGGTGCATGGCCAGTGCCCGGTCGACCGGCCGGCCCGCCGCCAGCGCGCTTTGTTTGGCGAACTGTTCGCCGTCCGCATCGTCGCCACGCTTGAGCGCGGCTTCGGCCAGGCCGTCCAGGGCGTCGACCCCGCGCGGGTTGAGGGCCAGGGCCCGGCGCAACGGCTCGTCCGCACTCGCGGTTGCCTCCTGGCTCAGGGCGGCCCAGCCAACATAGTCGTTGGCCAGGTACGAATCGGCGGCGGCCGCAGTGGCTTCGCGGAAGAGCGCGGCCGCGTCGGTCACGCTACCTCGGTCAAATGCTCCAGCCCGTCGCATTGCCCACAGGCCCCGGCCCAGTGCGCGCAGGGCCGGCAGCGGCAGGTTTTCGCGCCACAAAACCGCGGGTTCCTGATCCGGCGGCGGCGCCAGCCCGGCCGACTTGAGCAGCAACAGCAGCCCCTGGCGGAACTGCACCAGCCCCGGCAGGTCCACCGGCGCCATCACCAAGGCCGCCATGTGGCCGTCGGGATTCACCAGGGCCAGCTCGACCTTGCGCTCGGCCGGTGTGCCGCTGTAGTGCATGATCAGGCTCTTGTTCTTGAGCCTCTGGCCAACCACCTGCAAAGACAGCGGGCGGCCCTGCAGCCACGCGTCGAACTCGACCGCGGTCCGAAAGACACGTCGCAGTCCTCCGGCCACAAGGGAGAACTTGGCGACCGCGGGGGTGGCCAGCAGCACCTGATCGGCCAGTTCTTGCAGCGCCATGCCCAGGGCCGGGTCGGCGGCCGTCCCAGTCGCCGGCAGGGCCGGCAGCACGGCGATAGCGGGATTGACCTTGGGTGCGGCGGCGACGGCGACCGCGGGGGCAAGCCAAAGGCAGGCCAACAACGACAAACCGAGTAGCCAAGCAGGGATGGGGCGGTAGTGTCGCGGCGACCCGGCTGGCGACGATCGACTGGGCGCGCCGCTCCGACCAGGTGCTCGGGTGCGCGAAATGGGCATTCTGCCTCCCAAAGCGAGCTGGGCAGGGTGCCGTGGCCGCGGGCCCGCGCTCGATAGCTGCCAGTGCGAGCGTACGCCGCTGGGTCACCCTGGTCAACGCCGGGTTTTGCCTGCAGTTCTGGCGCGGCGTCGCTCCTTGGGCCGGCGACTCCGCAGGCACAATGGGGTGCAAGGCTGCAAAAGTTTCAGCGTCGGCTGCAGGACTGCGGCGAAAGTGCTGAATGTGCGGTGGTTTTCGGCGGCGAGCAGGCAGGGTCGGCCAAGGGCGTGACCGCGCTGCCGTGGCGACGGGTGGCGGGGTTTGACAGGGACCCGTGCGTCGGGCCATAGTCGCGGCATCTTCTAGCCAATCCCCCGACGAGAGGTTGCCCGTGAGCTACGCCTTCCGAGAGCGTCCCATTGTCATCATGCAGTTCAACCCGACGGCGGGCCGCTGGTACCACGCCGGCCTTATCAAGGAAACGCGTGTCCTGCCGGAAGTCTTCCACCGCCAGGAGTGGCTTCTGATTGGCGACCGCAACGCGCCTGGCGACGAGCACTACACCCAGGACCTTTCCGTGCCGACCATGTTTCGCACTGCAAGTGCCGGCGATGAGGCGATCATCACCTTCTTGGCCGCGAGCGGCCCCAAATGGGCAGCGCGCACGGCGTCCTACAACTGGCTGGTTGTGGGCGGCAATCCGAACCCTGACCCAACCTTCAACGAGATCTTGCCGAGTCAGATCGACGGCAAGGCTTCGTGGCTCGTGAGCCAAGCTTGGGATTGGCTCAACACGCCGGTCCTCCAGTCCGTGCGTGCCGAGCCGGGAGACAGGGTGATCATGGAAATTAGTGCCAATTTCAAGCAGCTCGTGGTCAGTCAGCTGATGGGCCCAGAGTCGCAGGTGGCCACCGAGCACTGGGGCCTCAAGGTTTTCGACAACAGCTTCAACAACCAGTACCAAGTCCAATTCGACCAACTCCGTTGGTATGTTGCGGATGGCTACCTGCCTGGCCCCAACAATTCGCAGGTGGTCACCGAGATCGACGTCAGCACCGGTCACTGCATGTTTGTGCAAGCCATCAATCACACTCCCGATCTCAGTACCTGGACCGGCAAGCTCACCCTGATGGTCGGACTCTAGCCCGCGACCGCGCCCAAGGCAGCCCCTGATGATTCCCCATGCCGTCGAGGTAGTTACTCCTCGCCCCGGCGACCGCATCGCCGACCGCTACGTCGTCGAGGAGTTGGTCGGCCGCGGCGGCTACGGCACCGTGTTCCGCTGCCGCGACCTCCTGTCCGACGGCGTGGTGGCGCTCAAATGGATGGAGCGCGCGCGGGGCGCCGATGCGGCGCGGTTACGCCGTGAAGTTGCGGCCTTGCGGATGCTGCGCCTGCCCGGCGTGGTGCGGCTGATCGACGAAGGCGAGGACCGCGGCTACCGCTACCTGGTGATGGAGTACATCGACGGCGCGCCCTTTCCGGGGCGGCAACGGCGGCTCACCTGGTCCGAGCTTGCCGGCCCGGCCCTGGCGCTGCTGGAGGCGCTGGGCCGCATCCACGACGCCGGGGTGGTGCACCGCGACCTGAAGCCGGCCAACGTGCTCGTCCAGCCCGACGGCGCGGTGGTGGTGCTCGACTTCGGCCTGGTGACCGGCGAGCCGGTGGGGCAGAGCATTTCTGGGCAGGGATCCATCTTAGGTACGCCGGGTTACCTCGCCCCCGAGCTGGTGATGGGCTACCGGGCCGACGCTCGCGCCGATTTGTATGCTTGCGGAGTTATGTTCTACGAAGTGTTGGCCGGGCGGCGGCCGGTGCGCGCCGACAACGCTCTCTCCCTGCTGCGGGCCGCGGTCTTCGACGAGCCCGAGCCGCTGCTCAGTCTGGACAGCTCGATTCCGCCCGAGGTCGCGCGCTGCATCGACCGCATGGTACAGGCCAACCCGGCGCAGCGCCCGGCCAGCGCCACCGAGGTCAGCCGACTGCTCGGGTTGCGGCAGACCGCAGGTCGCGACGACGTTCCTTGGCTGGGCGGCGAGGGACTGGTCGACCGCATCGTCGACGCCTTGCAGGCTGGGCAGGCGGTGACGCTCGCCGGTGGCGAAGGCATGGGCAAGACGGCGCTGGTGCAGCGGGTGGCCGAGCGCCTGCGCGACCAGTCGCCGCTGCTGCTGCACCACGGCAAGGCGCCTCTGTCGTCGCTGGGCGAGCTGGCGCCGGCGACCACCGAGTTGGCCGGTCTGGATCTGCCGGCCGCCATGGCGCTGGCCGAGCAGAAGACCAATGCGGCCGTACGCCAGGGTCGGGTGCTGCTGATCGACGACGCCGATCGCTGGGATCGCTGGTCCTCGCAAGTGCTGGAGCGGGTTGCCGAGCGGGGCGGCTGTGCCTGCTTGCGGACCGCCCGGGTGGCGACCGGGGATGCGATCGTGCTGGAGCCGCTCAGCGCCGAGGACCTGGCCGTGCTTTTCCAAGGCCCCGAGCGGCTTTTGCACCTGCCGTCCACCGCGGCGCGACTGCTGTGCGACCGCACCGGCGGCGTCCCGGCGCAGGTCCGGCGCGAGGTGGCCACGTGGCTGCGCGCCGGCATTGCCAGTTGGCAAGGAGAGAAACTCGCAGTCCAGCACGAACAATTGGCGCGGCTGCGCGCGCAGGGCCTGCCGCTCACGGTGGCACCGCTGCCGCGCGACCGCCGCATGCCGGCGCTGGGCGACACCGCTCCGCTGGGCCCCACGCCGCGCACCAGCGACGTAGGCCTGGACTTGGCGCGCGACTGGCTGGTGGGCTCGCAGCAGGCGGACCTGCTGACCTGGGCGCATTTGGCTTGGCCGCACGCCACGTTGCCGCTCCTAGCGCAGTGGCTGGACCAGCCGCTCTGGCGCGTGCAAGCGTCGCTGGAGGAACTGGTCGACCGCGGCGCGCTGATGCTGCACGCCAGCGGCGTGGTCGAACCGCGCTGGCCGGCGCCAGGGCTGGGCACCTGGACCGCCGACGAACTGAGCGCGGCCCATCGCGCCATCGCCCTGGGCCTGCCCGCCGGCGCCGAGCGACGTCTTTTCCATTTAGTGGCCGGCGGTTGCATTGCCGAAGTGGCCGACGAAGTGCTGCTGCTCGCGCGGCGGGCCTGGCACGATGGCCGGTTGGTCGACGCCCAAGGTGCCGTGAGCGAAGCGCTGCTCATCGTGCGCCGCGAGGGCCATTTCCAGGCCGAAAACGACCTGTTGGTGCTGCTGAGCAAGCTGGCGCTGGTCGAGCTGGAGCCGCGCGGTCTGGAGCGAGCGATCTACGAGGTCGGCCGCGCCAAGCACCAGGGGCCGCTGCTCACCGTGTGCGACCGGCTGCTGCGGCTCGCCATCGAAGTGGCCCGCAACC